>CAJXTZ010000004.1 GCA_913061345.1 uncultured Erythrobacter sp. | reverse complement strand
CTCGCGGCTTCACATTGTAATCTATCACCCGCTTCACAGGCACTAATATCTTCATGGAGGCTCTCCTTATTCGAGTTCAAGGATGATGGCATCAACGACCAGCGTCTCGCCTTCATCGGCATTGATAGTGGCAACAATACCCGCTTTTTCAGCGCGCAGAATGTTCTCCATCTTCATCGCCTCGACCGTGGCGAGTGGCTGCCCTGCCTCAACCGCGTCTCCTGCGCCGACATGCAATTTCACAAGCAGGCCCGGCATGGGGCACAGCAGAAGCTTGGACGTATCGGGCGGAATTTTTTCGATCATGTGGCTGGCGAGTTCGGCAATGCGGGTTTGCAGCACCCGCACATCATGCTGGCGGCCATGCGTTGTCATGCGATAGCCGAGCCGGTTCTTGTCCAGCCTGATGCCGAAGGTGGCAATCGGTTGCGCGCCTTCGTCAGCACCATCTGCGAACAGTGCCACATCGACAAGGCGATCACCCGGCGTGTAGAGAAATTCGAGCGTCAATTGCTCATCATCGACGGTGATACCGTCCTCTCCCAATTCGACGACATGATCCTTGCCGTCAATCCGCACGGTCCAGTCCCCCGGAGGAGGGAGCGGGCCATTGAGCTGATCTGAAACGCGCCGCGCGCGATCGGCATCGGCGGTGGCAACAATGCCTGCAACTGCCGCGAGTACGCGAACGGTCTGCCCGGACGTGGCGGCACCTTCGAAGCCATCGGGATATTCCTCGGCGATGAAACCGGTAGTCATATTGCCGCTGCGAAACCGCGGGTGCTGCATCAGGGCGGACAGGAAATCGACATTATGGCCAAGACCATCAAGTTCGATCCGGTCGAGCGCTTCGACCTGCAAATCGGCAGCTTCCTCGCGCGTTTCACCCCACGTCACCAGCTTAGCAATCATCGGATCGTAGAAGATCGACACCTCGCCACCTTCCTGCACACCTGAATCGATGCGCACGCCGTCTACTCCGCGCAAATCCCCATCCCATGCGTCGACCGGCGTCTGGTAACGCACCAGCCGTCCGGTGCTGGGCAGGAAGCCGCGATAAGGGTCTTCGGCATAGATGCGCGTTTCGATTGACCAGCCATCGATCCGCACGTCATCCTGCGCCATCTCCAGCATTTCGCCCGCTGCCACGCGGATCATCAGTTCGACCAGATCGACCCCGGTGATCGCCTCTGTCACAGGATGTTCGACCTGCAGCCGCGTGTTCATTTCGAGGAAGTAGAAGCTTTCACCCGTGGTGTCTGCGCCAGAGACAATCAGTTCGACCGTTCCTGCCGAATGATAACCCACCGCCTGCGACAGGGCGACCGCCTGTTCGCCCATCTTGCGGCGCATTTCAGGGGTAACGAAGGGCGAAGGCGCTTCCTCCACCACCTTCTGATGGCGGCGCTGAATGCTGCATTCCCGCTCATTCAGATAGAGCACATTGCCATGCTTGTCGCCCAGCACCTGTATTTCGATATGGCGCGGGTCGAGAATGAACTTCTCGATAAAAACGCGGTCATCACCAAAGGAGTTCAGCCCTTCGCGCTTGGTCGCCTCGAACCCTTCGCGCACGTCCTTTTCATTATAGGCAAGGCGCATACCCTTGCCGCCGCCGCCCGCGCTGGCCTTCATCATGACAGGATAGCCGATTTCGTCCGAAATGCGGACGGCGTGGTCGGTATCCTCGATCTCGCCGACGAAGCCCGGGACGACATTGACGCCCGCTTCCTTCGCCAGTTTCTTGGATTCAATCTTGTCGCCCATCGCCGCGATGGCATTGGCGGGAGGCCCGATAAACTCGATGCCCTCCTTGGCGAGAGCCTCAACAAAGCTGGCACGCTCGGACAGAAAACCATAGCCGGGATGCACCGCCTCAGCGCCGGTTTCCTTGCAGGCAGCGATGATCTTTTCAGGGATCAGGTAGGATTCATTGGCAGGCGCCGGTCCGATATGCACCGCTTCATCTGCCATTTGCACGAATGGGGCGCGCGCATCAGCATCGGAATAGACCGCCACTGTAGCGATACCCATGCGTCGCGCGGTCTTGATGACCCGGCACGCGATTTCACCGCGATTGGCTATAAGGATTTTGGAGAACATCTACGCTACGAACCTTTTATCATTTTAGCCATGCTTAGTCGTTGAAAAGACGCGCTGTCAGGTCTTCGCGTCGCTGGTCTTCGGTGGCAAGCCGCTTGAACAGCCAGTGAGCAGACAGGGCACCTGCAAACCAACTGCCAAACAGCGCGAGCCATCCCGCGGTGCCGTCATGGCTGAGAAAGTACCACATCCCTGGAATGACGAAGGAAAAAAACGCAATGGTGCGGGCAAGGTAAGCGTTCACTGCGCCGCCTCCATCTCCTCACCTGCAGGCGGCATATTGTGGCCCAGCAACCGCAGCAAATCAGCAGCGGCTTCAACCACATTGGTGCCCGGACCGTAAATGCCCTGCACGCCAGCTTTCTTGAGGAAATCATAGTCCGCAGGCGGGATCACGCCGCCTGCAACCACCTTGATATCAGCGCGACCTGCGTCTTTCAGATGGCCTATAAGCTCGGGGATCAGCGTCTTGTGGCCTGCTGCCAGAGAGCTTGCGCCCACGGCGTCAACATTGCTTTCCAGCGCCAGTTTCGCAGTTTCTGCCGGTGTCTGGAACAGCGGGCCGGAAATGACTTCAAAGCCCATATCGGTAAAAGCCGATGCAATCACATTGGCCCCCCGGTCGTGGCCGTCCTGCCCCATTTTGGCGACAAGGATGCGCGGCGTGTGATCAAGCCTGCGCGCAACTGCCTGCACCCCTGATACGACCTGCGCATAACGCGCATCGCCTTCATAGGCGGAGGCATAAATGCCCTTCACCGGGGTCGGCACGGTATCGTAACGACCAAACACATCCTCCATCGCGGAAGAAATCTCTCCCAACGTGGCATCATGGCGCGCTGCTTCCACCGCCAGAGCTAGCAAATTGCCATCGGCCCTTGCCCCCGCGCTCAAGGCTTTCAGCGCTTCCTTGCAGGCCGCTTCGTCACGAGCGGCGCGCACCTTTTCCAGCCGCGCGACCTGGCTGGCGCGGACCGCGTGATTATCGATATCAAGGGTGTCGAGATGCGCCTCTTCCCCAAGGCGATATTTGTTCACGCCGACGATCACCGTCTCGCCCTTGTCGACGCTCGCCTGCTTGGCAGCCGCGGCTTCTTCGATGCGAGCCTTGGGCATGCCGCTGGCAACAGCCTTGGTCATGCCGCCCAACTCATCGACCTCGGCCATCAATTCGCGGGCCTTCTCGGTCAATTCAGCGGTTAGCGCCTCTATATAATAACTGCCGCCCAGCGGATCGGCGACATTGGTAATACCGCTTTCTTCCTGCAGGACAAGCTGGGTATTGCGCGCGATGCGGGCAGAAAATTCGGTCGGCAGCGCCAGCGCCTCGTCCAGCGCATTGGTGTGCAGCGATTGCGTTCCGCCAAGCACGGCGGCCATCGCCTCTATCGTCGTCCGCATGACGTTGTTGTAAGGGTCCTGCTCTTGCAGCGAGACGCCACTCGTCTGGCAGTGGGTGCGCAGCATCTTCGACTTGTCGCTCTGCGCGCCCAGCTCTTCCATCACGTCATGCCAAAGGGTGCGCGCCGCGCGCATCTTGGCGATCTCCATGAAGAAGTTCATGCCGATGCCCCAGAAGAAGCTGAGGCGCGGTGCAAAGGCATCAATATCGAGACCCGCCGCCATCGCGCGTCTGGCGTATTCCTTGCCATCGGCAATGGTGAAGGCGAGCTCCTGTACTGCCGTCGCCCCGGCTTCGTGCATGTGATAGCCGCTGATCGAAATGGAATTGAAGCGCGGCATGTGCCGCGAGGTATAACCGATGATGTCCGACACTATCCGCATCGATGGTTCCGGCGGATAGATATAGGTATTGCGAACCATGAACTCTTTCAGGATATCGTTCTGAATGGTCCCCGAAAGCTTGTTCTGGCTCACGCCCTGCCGTTCACCCGCGACAATATAAAACGCCATCACCGGGATCACGGCGCCGTTCATCGTCATCGAAACGCTCATCGTGTCGAGCGGGATCTGGTCAAACAGGATTTCCATGTCGCGCACGGTATCAATCGCAACGCCAGCCTTGCCGACATCGCCCACAACGCGGCTGTGATCGCTGTCATAACCGCGATGGGTGGCAAGATCGAAGGCCACGCTCAGCCCCTTTTGGCCGGCGGCAAGGTTGCGGCGGTAAAAGGCGTTTGATTCCTCAGCGGTAGAGAAACCCGCATATTGCCGGATGGTCCAGGGGCGGCCGGTATACATGCTGGCATAGGGGCCGCGGGTAAAAGGCGCGAAACCGGGCAGGCCCGGATCGGACGGCGCATCTTCTGCGGTGTAAAGCGGCTGCACGGCGATGCCCTCGGGCGTGTTCCACGTCAGGTCACGGCCCTTGACTTCCTTGGCAGCCTTTTCATGCCAGTCTGATTTCGTCGGCTCAGAATTGTTGTTATCGGTCATTATGCGTGTCCAGTGCGGCGCGGGTCAATTAGACCAATGTGCGCCTTCTTTTGGCGTTTCCATGATTTCGGTGAGTTGGCCCATCATGTCCTTGGGGTGAAGGAAGAAGATCGGCGTGCCATGCGCGCCGATGCGCGTGGGGCCAAGGATGCGCTTGCCCTGGCCCTCAAACCATTTGCGCGCGTCCTCGATATCCTCGACCTCAAAGCAAATATGGTGCTGCCCGCCCAGGGGGTTCTTGACGAGGAAGCCAGCGATGGGCGAGTTGTCGTCCAGCGGCTCTATCAGCTCGATCTGCGTGCCATTATAACCGCTGTCGGTGGGCGTATCGACGAAGCAGACCTTCACCCCCTGCTCCTCCATATCGAAAGGCTTATGAACCTTGGTCGCACCCATTGTGTCAGTGAAATGCGCAATCGATTCCGCAATGGAAGGTGTTGCTACGCCGATGTGATTGAGCCGTCCGAGTTTCATGATGAAAATCTCCAAATTGCATTTGCGATCCCCAGACAAGTGATCGTTCCAAAGAGATACAAAGCATTCACGGATACGAAATCGACATTTTCGTTCTCTCGAAGATCACCTCGAAAAAATATCATCGGGATGTAGGTGCGTACATCAATCCACTCACTCCGCGCCATGCAAAGGTGAAGGCGCATATCAGAAAGAGCCAGGCGACGGGCAGAAGCATCACAACGGCAAATTGTCATGCTTCTTCCACGGGTTCTCGAGGCTCTTGTTGGCCAGTTTGCGCAATCCCAGCGCGATGCGTTTCCGCGTTGAATGGGGATGGATCACTTCGTCGATATAACCGCGAGAAGCCGCCACGAAGGGATTTGCGAAGCGGTCTTCATATTCCTTCGTTTTCTCGGCGATCTTGTCGGGATCGTCGCGGTCCTGGCGGAAGATGATTTCCACCGCGCCTTTGGCGCCCATCACCGCAATCTCTGCGGTCGGCCATGCGTAGTTGAGATCGCCGCGCAAATGCTTGGATGCCATCACATCATACGCGCCGCCATAGGCCTTGCGGGTGATGATCGTGATCTTGGGCACAGTTGCCTCACCATAGGCGAACAGCAATTTCGCGCCGTGCTTGATGATGCCATTGTGCTCCTGTGACGTGCCGGGAAGGAAGCCGGGCACATCAACCAGGGTGACAATGGGAATGGAAAAGGCATCGCAAAAGCGCACGAAACGCGCGGCCTTGCGGCTGGCATTGATGTCCAGCACCCCTGCCAGGACCATCGGCTGATTGGCAACAAAGCCCACCGGCTTACCTTCGATCCGGCCAAAACCTGTAATGATATTTGGGCCATGCGCAGGCTGGATTTCGAAGAAAGTCCCCTCATCCACTATTTTCGCGATCACCTCATGCATGTCATAAGGCATGTTGGCATTTGCAGGGATCAGCGTGTCGAGGCTTTCTTCCAGCCGATCCCACGGATCATCGGTTGGCAATTCGGGCAATGCGGCTTGGTTGGAAGCGGGCAGAAAGCCCATCAGATCGCGCGCCGCGAGCAACGCCTCTATATCATTTTCCAGCGCAAGATCGGCAACGCTGGTCTTGGTGGTGTGCACCACTGCGCCGCCCAACTCCTCCTGCGTGACCTCTTCATTGGTGACAGTTTTGACCACTTCGGGGCCGGTCACGAACATGTAGGAGCTGTCCTTCACCATGAAGATGAAGTCCGTCATGGCGGGCGAATAGACCGCGCCGCCCGCGCAAGGCCCCATGATAAGCGAAAGCTGCGGCACCACGCCCGATGCCAGGACATTGCGCTGGAACACCTCGGCATAGCCGCCAAGGCTTGCCACGCCTTCCTGAATGCGCGCACCGCCGCTGTCATTAAGGCCGATGACAGGCGCGCCGACCTTCATCGCCATGTCCATCACCTTGCAGATCTTCTCCGCATGGCGTTTGGACAGCGAACCGCCAAAGACGGTGAAATCCTGACTGAATACATAGACCAGCCGGCCATTGATGGTTCCCGAACCGGTGACCACGCCATCGCCGGGAATCTTCTGATCCTGCATCCCGAAGTCGACACAATCATGTTCGACATAGGTATCGAGTTCTTCGAAACTGTCTTCGTCCAGCAGGATATCCAGCCGCTCGCGCGCGGTCAGCTTGCCCTTGGCGTGCTGCGCATCAATACGCTTTTGCCCGCCGCCCATCCGGGCGGCTTCGCGGCGTCGTTCCATTTCGGCGATATTTGCTGACATGACTGATGACTCTGGCTTTTGTGAAACATGCGGGATGAAACCGCAGGGCCAAACAGTCCAATGTTAAATTGCAAATTTGCAAACTGGATGTTTGCAAAGTTTCCCCTGCGTGTGGGCGATATTTCTAATTTATCTGAAAAGGAAAAGCCAGCACGCAGCCGTGGCGATAATTGCGAAGACGAAGACGGAGAATGCTGTCGTTCGCGCCGTGTCCACCTGATAGCCCGCGCCGACATCCATGACAAAGTGTCGCAGACCTGATCCAAGATGCTGGAAAAACGCATAGGTGAGGCCGATCAGCACAATCATGCCAACCCATGACGAAGCAAAGCCGTGAAATGTTTCATAGGCTTCGGGCCCGGCAGAGACGGCATAAAGCCACCACACCAGCATAGGCAGCCCGAGCAGCGCCATACCGTCGCCCGTTATGCGATGGAAAATGGATGTAATCGCATGGATTTCCCACCTCCAGATAGACATATGGGGGGAAAGCGGGCGCTGCGGTTTGTTCTGAGCCATTTTTCGTCCTTGTTTCTGCTTCGCCCTAAAGCAAGCTGCAGAGGCCTTGTAAAGCGCCGCGCGGCTCACGGTTGCCAAGCTCATGCGTCAAATCCCTTCGAAATTGCAAGAGCAGCGATGGATCATGCGCGGCGATACAGGCCGCTTTGACCGGCAAGGTCATTCCTGATCGTGGTCGCGGCGACAGCTGCCTGGCCCATCGCATTGCCAATCTGGTCCAGCCCGACAACCACATCCCCGGCAGCAAACAAGTCCTCTGCGGATTCAAGTATGAAGATATCGTCATTACCCCGCGTCATCTGCTGGATCTCGAGATATTGTGGTTCTACCCCGTAATTCGCAGCATGCTGACGCATCCGCTTCAGCAAATCATTGCCTGAAATGCCATCGGATAACCGGCCAGATTGTGGCTGCAGGGTGTCCAGCTGGCCCTGCTCGAATTGCCATCGAACAGTTGCACCTCAAGATGATAGCGCGAAAGATAGACCGCAGCGGTCAAACCGGCGGGACCTCCCCCAACGATAATACAGTCACTGACATCCATATTGCAGCCAATGCATCACGAGAATGTCAGGGTCCAGCCCGCCCGCAGTGGAGGCCTGCAACCGTGCCGCGCTTTGGCGATGCGGATCAGAGCGGCGATCAGACCAATGGCCAGGTGAGCCATCCCTTGCCTAGTGAAGCTCCTTCTTGGGCGAAATCCATCTCGCTTTTCTCGGGATGCATCGCGGCACCGATCAATATCAAGGCCGCCCCTTCCCCGAGCGCGGTTCGAGCGGCAATGGATAGCAGGTCTAGCCGGGTGTGAAAGCGACGCTCTTCCGGCAGACTTGCGCTTTCCACCAAAGCCACCGGCGTTTCACCGCTGAGGCCGGCATCGATAAGGCCACGAGCGATCTCGGCCGCCGCCGATTTGCCCATGTAGATGGCCAGTGTCGCCTCCGGATCGGCAAGCGAACCCCAGTCCAGGGGAAGCAGCTTTCCTTTTCTCGTATGGGCGGTGACGAATACCAGCTTTCTTGCGATGCCGCGCAGAGTCAGCGAATTTCTGATACTTGCCGATGCGGCACTTGCGGCGGTGATACCGGGACAGATCGAAACTTTCAGCCCTGCCTCCCGACAGGCTGTCAGTTCTTCCATTGAACGTCCGAAGATGGACGGATCACCGCCTTTCAGTCGCACCACGCGTTCGCCCGCCCGCGCGGCTTCTACGATCAGGGTATCAATGCTCTTCTGGTCCTTCGAATGTTGACCTGCGCGCTTGCCGACTGACACCAGCCTGACATTGGAGGGCACCAGATCGAGAACGCCCGGCCCGATCAGCGCATCGTGAAAAACCACGCTGGCCGCACAAATCAGTTTCTCAGCCTTTCGGGTAAGCAGATCGGGATCGCCCGGCCCCGCCCCCACCAGCCAGACTTCGCCTGGAGCTATCATACCGCCGCCTCCCTGAGTGCACCGGAATGTTCCTGGATAATACGCGCGATGAGCGGCCGACAAGAGCCGCAATTGGTGCCCGCACTGATCCTGGCCCCCACCTCTGCCACGCTGGCCGCACCATTGTCGACTGCTTGGCGCACCGCGTTTTCGCCGATGTCATAGCATACGCAGACGAGCGGCCCGGTGTCAGGCTGCGGTGAGCTTGGCCGTCCTGCCAGCCATTCAGTTGTGGCACATTCTGTCTGGGCAAACTGCCGAACAAGCCAGTCGCGATGCGGAATTTCTCCGCTTCTCGTCACATAAAGCAGCGCTTCCGGTGCGCTGCCTGCACCTGCCACCAGAATTCTCCGCATACCGCGAACAAAGTCGCACACTTCGCTCCGCTCGCCCGGCGGAAGCAATTTGTCCGCGTTAATGGCACCGTCGCCGGCCAGTTCGGTAAACCAGCCGCCATCAATGCGTGAGCGCACCCAATATCCTGCGTCTTCTGGACGGACGGGTTTGCGCGAAAGCAGGAAGGCCCGCCAGCCCGGATTATATGGAGCAACTTGGGCCGGGACATTCTTGAAGCCCGGCTGGCCCGAAACCGGATCGCATTCGGGATGAACCAGCAACCCCGTACGGCCAGCTCCGGAATTAGCGTCAGTCCAATGCATGGGAGCAAAGATCTCGCCAGCCCGCTGGTCCTCGTTAAAGGCGACGCGGTAGGCGCTGCGACCAGCGGTAGTCTCGATGTGAGCCAGCCCGCCATCGCTCAAGCCATGCGCCTCACCATCCGCGGGCGCGATCTCCAGAAGCGGTTCAGGCCGGTGCGCGGAAAGCCGGGCACTAAGGCCGGTTCGGGTCATAGTGTGCCACTGATCGCGATACCGCCCGGTATTGAGGGCAAGGGAAGTGCCCGCGCCCCGCGCTTTGGAGGGGCTGACCGCAACGATGTTGGCCTTGCCGGATGCGGTGGAAAAGCCGTGTTCAAAAGGTCGCGCGCCGCCCCATTGGAACGGCTGCATGCGATCATAGGCCTCGTCGGTAATCCCGGCCTGATTGCTCAGGTCGAGCAGCTTGCCATGCCGTGTCGCGAGAGCTGTCATTTCGGAATATTCGCGAAAGACGTCTGCCGGGGATTCAAAATCAAAGGACTGCCCATGGCCGAGCCGTGCGGCGACATCGCATACGATCTTCCAGTCGGCCCGTGCCTTACCGGGCCGAGCCATGAAGGCGCGCTGGCGCGAAATGCAGCGTTCCGAATTGGTGACCGTGCCATCCTTCTCTCCCCAACCCAGCGCGGGCAGACGAACATGGGCGAGTTTTGCCGTGTCGGTATCAGCGATGATGTCGGAAACGATCACATTAGGACACCGCGCCAAAGCCTCTCTGACGAAGCCTGCATCAGGCATGGAAACGGCCGGGTTCGTAGCCATGATCCAGACGAATTTCACCTTCCCTGCATGCACCGCTCGGAAAAGGTCAACAGCCTTCAAACCGGGCCCGGAGCAAAGCCGTGACGTCTGCCAAAAATCGGCTACACTCGCCCGTTCCGCTTCGGAAAAGCCAAGATGGCAGGCAAGTATGTTGGCAAGCCCGCCCACTTCGCGTCCCCCCATCGCATTTGGCTGACCGGTCATACTGAAAGGCCCGGCACCAGGCCGCCCAATCCGCCCCATGGCGAGATGCAGGTTGATGATGGCATTACCCTTGTCGGTACCGCAAACCGACTGATTGGCGCCTTGGCTGAAGAGGGTCACCATGCGCGAATTGGAATCCACCAATTCGGCCAGCTCGTTAAACACGGCGGGATCGATGTCATGGGCCGCCGGGTCAAGCGCGTCCAGAAAACCCTCTGGCAAAGTGCAATGATCATCGAGGAAACTGCCATCGAGCCGACCGCGATCGATCATCTCCGCCAGAAGGGCATTGAAAAGCGCAATATCGCCATCGGGCGGCAGGGGGATATGCAGGTCTGCCATGGCGGCCGTTTCAGTGCGGCGCGGATCCACGACGATGATTTTCGTGCCGCGTCTCTCCCGCGCCTTTTCGATCCGCTGCCATGCCACCGGATGGCACCATGCTGTGTTCGATCCGACGAGAATGACGAGATCGGCTTCATCCAGATCCGCATAGGAGCACGGCACGACGTCCTCCCCGAAGGCCCGATTATGCGCAGCTACTGCGCTGGCCATGCAAAGACGTGAATTCGTGTCGATATTGCCAGTGCCGACGAAGCCCTTCGCCAGCTTGTTGGCGATATAATAATCTTCTGTGAGAAGCTGACCGGAGAGGTAGAAGGCGACGCTGTCGGGTCCATACTGCTCAACGGTATCGCGCATGCGCGACGCGACGTCATCCAGCGCACTATCCCAGCCGACCGTTCGCTGTCCGATCATTGGATAAAGCAGCCGGCCTTCCAGCCCCACCGTCTCTGCCAGATGCGTCCCCTTGGAACAAAGACGCCCGTGATTGGCCGGATGCTGCCGATCACCCTCAATCGAAACTTGCCGCTTATTCGAAGATTCAACATCTATCCCGCAGCCGACGCCGCAATAAGGGCAAGTGGTCTTGGTTTTGGTGTCGCGCATGCCCGGTCAGGCCGACTGTGCGGCCGAAGAAGGCTGGCTCGGCATGAACTGTGGAACTACGGCCTCACGCAACAGGAAGATGCGTCCGGCATCCAGCTTGAGCGGGATGGTAGGCGTGCACCCCTCGTCTTCTCCCTGCGCTTCACCGCTCTGCAGAGAAATACGCCAATTGTGCAGCGGGCAGGATACGGTGTCACCGTGGATGATGCCCTGGCTGAGCGGCCCCTGTCTGTGCGGACATTTGTTCACCAGCGCATAGAATTTACCGCGCATGGTATGGAAAACGGCGATCTCCTCGCCTCCTTCGACCGGAAGAGTACGGGCGCTCCCCGGCTCAATCTGTACAACCGGGCCGATATCCAGCCATTTACCGACAGTGGCCTGTGTCATTATGCTTTCTCCATCGCCAAGGGACGCACTTCGGCGAGGTGACTGTGCAGGTCCTTCCGATCGCCCGCGGCGCGCTGTGCCCAGGGATCGTCCTGCGAGAATTGCTGCGAGTAGCGGAAGCGTTGGGCCAGACGGCTTATGCTTTGCGGATCGTCAAACAGCTGGGCCTTGATCCAGTCGAGCCCCTTGCGTTCAAGCCACGGCGCTGTTCGATCGAGATAATGCGCGTCCTCCCGATAAAGCTGGATGAAGGCGAGGCAATGCTCCATTGCCTCTTCCTCGGTTTCCACCTTGCACAGCAGATCGGTGACGCGGACCTTAATTCCGCCATTACCACCCACATGCAGCTCATATCCTGAATCGACGCAGATCACGCCGAAATCCTTGATCGTCGATTCGGCGCAATTGCGCGGACAACCGCTGACCGCCATTTTGAACTTGTGCGGCATCCAGCTACCCCAGGTCGCATGCTCCAGTTTGACGCCGAGCCCGGTCGAATCCTGCGTTCCAAAGCGGCACCATTCAGAACCGACACAGGTTTTGACCGTGCGAAGCGCCTTGCCATACGCATGGCCGGAGACGAGACCGGCGGCGTTGAGATCAGCCCAGACCGCTGGCAGATCCTCCTTGCGAATACCAAAGATATCGAGGCGTTGACCGCCCGTAACCTTAACCATGCGGGCATCGTATTTTTCCACCGCATCGGCGATTGCGCGTAGCTCGCGCGGATTGGTAATGCCGCCAAAGAAGCGTGGAACCACAGAATAGGTGCCGTCCTTCTGGATATTGGCATGCAGCCGCTCGTTGACGAAACGGCTTTTCTGGTCGTCCACATATTCGCCGGGCCAGGCGCACATCAGGTAGTAATTGAGCGCCGGGCGGCACGCCGAACACCCATCGGGCGTGGTCCAGTGCAGCTCTTGCATAACCTCGGGAATTTCCTTGAGTTGCTTTTCGAGGATCAGCCGGCGCACATCATCATGGGTGAAACTGGTGCAGGAACACATAGTTTGCGGTCCGCTCTCCACCTCGCCGCCCAATGTGAGCGACAGCAGACTCTCCACCAGATCCGTGCAAGAACCGCAGCTGGCAGACGCCTTGCATTGACTGCGAACCGCGTCGAGACTGTGGGCGCCCTTTTCGATGCAAGTGACGACCGTGCTTTTCGATACGCCGTTGCAGCCGCAGATTTCTGCGTCGTCCGAAAGGGCGGCAACGGCGAAACTAGGGTCCGCAAGGGCGCCCCCACTGGCGAAGGCCTGGCCAAAGATCAGCCCCTCTCGAATATGCGATAGATCTTCCTCCTTCCGCAGCAGGTCGAAATACCAATTGCCATCAGCAGTATCACCATAAAGCACCGCGCCGATCAGCCTGTCATCCTTCAGAACCAGCCGCTTATACACGCCGCGCGTCGCGTCGCGCATCACGATGTCCTCGCAGCCTTCACCGCCCGAAAAATCGCCAGCGGAGAACAAATTGATTCCGCTGACCTTTAGCTTGGTGGAGGTGACGGAACCGGGATACCCTGTGGGTGCATCAGTGGCGTGATCGGCCAGCGCGCGACACATTTCCCACAATGGCGCGACAAGCCCGTAACAAAGGCCGCGATGCTGCACACATTCGCCGACCGCCATGATGGCGGGATCAGAGGTGACCATGTGGTCATCAACCATGATGCCGCGCTCACAATCGATCCCGGCCTGTTTTGCAAGGCCGGTAGATGGCCGAATTCCCGCCGCCATCACGACAATATCGGCCTTGACCCTCGTGCCGTCTTCCAGCTCGATCCCGGCGACCCTACCTTCTATACCCTGAATTTCCTTGGTATTCGCGCCGGTCAGAATAGTCTGCCCCCGACTTTCCAACTCCTGTCGCAAAAGCCAGCCTGCCGCTTCATCCAGCTGGCGCTCCATGAGTGTGGGCATCAAGTGAATGACGGTGACCTTCATACCGCGTAGTGAGAGGCCATGCGCGGCCTCAAGCCCCAGCAACCCGCCGCCGATGACAATTGCATCGCCACCCTTCTCGGCCGCAGCGACCATATTCTCGACATCATCGAGATCGCGGAAGGTCACCACGCCCTCAAGATCATTGCCCGGAATCGGGATGATGAACGGGTCAGAGCCCGTTGCTATTACTAGCTTGTCATAAGGCGCGACCTGGCCCGAGCGGGTGACCACGGTCTTGGCATCGCGATCAATATGATCGACCGGACTACCGCCGATGAGGGCGATATTGTTTTCTTCATACCAATCCTGTCCGTTGATAACGATCTCATCGAAGGTCTTCTCTCCTGCGAGAACGGGAGAGAGCATGATACGGTTATAATTGACGCGCGGCTCAGCGCCAAAAATCGTGATCTCGTATCGATCGGGATCGCGCGTGAGGATTTCTTCCACCGCGCGGCACCCGGCCATGCCGTTGCCGATCACGACCAGCTTTTCCTTGGCGGTCCGCATTTCTTTGAAGGGCGCTTGTGTGTTCACTCTTACCTCCACAGGCCGCAGCCCGAACGCGCACGCAAAAAAGCCGCCAAGTCGCGTCCTGAGGAGGACAGACCAGGCGGCACCATTGCCACGCAACTGATTGAATGGGTTTCGCTTATACCCGGCCCTTCAATGAGCCGCGCGATTCCCGTGTGATTTCTTCATTACACCATGCAGGTGGGCGACGACAAGTATTTATTGCAGTGCAATATCCTGAGGCCACCCCTCTGCAAAAACTCTAGAAACTGTATTGGGCCTGTATCCAGAGCTTCTCCGTATCGACGGCGAATCCGCCCGCATCGTAATTCGCGTATTTCAGCAAGATTCCTACCGGCCCCGCGTCGAAGCCAATCGAGGCGTCCCACTCGCTGCCATATTCCAGACCGCCAAAATCGCTGTCGAACTGGTGATAGGTCACCCCAGCCTTGAAGGTGGCAACACCCGGAAGCGTAAAGGGCCGCCGGATCGTGGCGTAGTAATCGCGCACCCCGTTCGCAGGGGTCACCAGAAAAATATCCGCCCAGCCCTGGAAAGCATGCAAGGTTGCCAGCGGAGTCTGGAATGCGGCCATTCCTCCATCGCTTCCCAGCTCTTCATAGCCGGCTGTCAGAGTAAACCCGGCAAGGCCCAATCCTGCAGAGAAAGCATAGAATTCTGCCGTGTAATCGCCAGGATTTGCGCCCGCCTCGTCCTGCGTGGCCAGCGCGCCCGACAGCTTGAGAGCAGTCGCGCCCAGCGGGATCTCCACATCGGCCCTGACGCCGTAGGTCTGAGAGGAGAAGGCAACCCGCGTGTCGTAATCGAGGATATGGACGAACCCGGTTACATCCACTCCCCCGATGTCGATACCAAGGTTGCCGAGAAAGAAAGTGCCCTCGAAATGTTCGTTGGGGCTGTCATTGCCAAAAATTGTGCGCTGCGAAATCGCGTAAGCGCCATCGAAGCTCACTTTGCCGCGGCGCGCCTGAAAGCGCAATGCATCGAAGGTCTGCTCGTTCTGACGCCAGCCGACATTCCCCACGAAACGGGCGTCACCCATGATTATGCGCTGGCGGCCGAGCGTGCCGGTGTAGCCACTTCCGGAGTAGGACAGCTGGAGCCGGTTCAGCTCTGCATTTTCCGGATCGGCGACAACTGAAAAAGGCTCGATGCCGTTGCCGGGCAATGTGTCATTATAGTCATCTGCCAGCGCGCCGGTGAATTCCCCTTCGGCAAGAACTTCGAGACCGCCGGTGGCGATCATCGCCCCTATCCGTGCTCGGGCTGTCAGTGCATCGGCATTGTCCGCCGCATTGTCCTGATTGACCGTTTCATAGCGGACGCGTGCATTAGCCATGATGCGCAGCGAGATGTCCTCGCCCAGCATGATCGGCTCATCGGGAGCGGCCAGTGCCGGTGTGGCGACAAGGATAGAAGAAGCAGTAAGCAGAAAAATCGAAAAACGCATGGGTCACCTCCCTCGTGCGAACCCAGGGTTCGCTATCGAATTGAGAGGCGGACGCCATTGCCCGCCGACAGCCGAATATACCGGCAGATCATATGTCGCTGGTGACGGCGCCTTTGCCGCCCCTGCCTCTTTCAAAGTGTACTGTCAGGCCGCCTGAGCGGCTGGCCCGTGATCATATTCGGCGAGGAAATGCAGAACTTCCTGTCGATAGCGATAGAATTGTGGATGATCGAGCAACTCCTTACGGTTGCGGGGGCGCGGCAAATCCACTTCCAGCACCTTGCCAACAGTCGCCTGGGGACCATTGGTCATCATAACCACCCGATCAGCCAGCAGGATCGCCTCGTCGACATCGTGTGTCACCATGATGGCGGTCACCTCGGTGCGGTTCCAGGTTTCTACCAGCACATCCTGCAAATCCCAGCGTGTCAGGCTGTCAAGCATTCCGAAAGGCTCATCAAGCAGTAGCAATCGCGGGCTAAGCGCAAAGGCCCGGGCAATGCCAACGCGCTGACGCATGCCGTTCGACATCTCCGCAGCCAGCTTGTCCTTGGCAGTCCCAAGCCCCACTCTTTCCAAGTAATAATCCACGATGTCGCGCCGTTCGGCCCGGGCAGCGTGAGGATAGACGCGCTCCACACCCAATGCGACATTCTGCCGCGCCGTCAGCCAGGGCATGAGGCTGGGCGACTGGAACACTACAGCCTTGTCCGGCCCGGCGGTGCTGATTTCGCGGTTTTCCAGCACGATACCGCCGCCCGAAATCTCGTTGAGCCCTGCCGCCATCGTCAGGACGGTCGACTTGCCGCAGCCCGAGTGGCCGATCAGAGAGACGAATTCCCCCTTGTCCATGATCAGGCTGAAATCCTCGACCACCGTAAGAGGCCCTTTGGGCGTGGGATAGACCTTGTCGAGCTTGAAGAATTCAAGATAGCGTTTGTCGACCGGACTCTGCGCCGCTTCGCGATAGGCTTGCGGGGGTGGTGCAAGGTCAAGCGGGGTGACATTGGGAAGATCGATCGTACTTCCACCCACGGCGCCGGATGCATCATTAAGCGATCCGAGATAGGACACGATTTCGCGGCGGAGCTGCTGATAACGGACATCCCCATTCACTTCCTCGCGGTCACGAGGACGCGGCACATCCACATCGTAGATGTTGCCGATCCGTGCCGCGGGAGCAGGAGTGAGCACCGCAACGCGATCAGCCAGAAGAAGCGCTTCATCCACGTCATTGGTAACAAGAAGAATGGTGCGACCCTCTTCCTTGCGAATCCGCTCTATCTCGTCCTGCAATTTGGCGCGTGTCAGCGCATCAAGGGCCGAAAGCGGCTCATCCAAGAGAAGAATCTCCGGCTCCATCGCCAGCGCCCGGGCCACGGCCACCCGCTGGCGCATGCCGCCCGATAATTGTCCCGGTTTGCGGTCTATCGCATGGCCCAACCCGACAAGCTCGACCTTTTGCTTCACCAGCGCGCCACGCTCTGCCTTGCTCTTGTCTTTGTGCACGGCGTCTACCGCCAGCGCGACATTCGCTTCGACTGTCAGCCATGGAAAGAGCGAATAAGACTGAAAGACAAGACCGCGATCTTTGCCTGTACCTTCAATTCTGGCTCCCTTGAGGAGGATATCTCCTGTGTCGGGTTCGACAAGTCCGGCGACTGAATTGATCAGCGTAGTCTTGCCCGCCCCGGAAAAGCCAAGGATCGCTACGAATTCACCTTCGGCAATGTCGAGGTCAATGCCTCCCAATACTTGGGTCGCTTCGCCATTCTGGCTGGCATAGGTTTTGGTTACGCCCCTCAGGGAAAGGATCGGCTGTGCCATAATCATATAGTCCTGTTGCGGGAGACAAAGGATTGCAGGGCCATCATGATCCGGTCGAGACCAAAGCCGATCAAACCGATCACGATGACGGCAAACATGATTCGGGCCAGCGACTGACTGGAGCCGTTTTGGAACTCATCCCACACAAACTTGCCGAGACCCGGATTCTGGGCGAGCATTTCCGCCGCAATCAGCACCATCCAGCCTACGCCAAGCGACAACCGCATGCCGGTAAAGATGTAAGGCAGGGAGGCAGGCAAGACCAGACAAGTCAGCTTGGCGAACCAGCCCAGCTTGAGCACCCGGCCTACATTGAGCAGATCTTTGTCAATCGAACTGGCGCCGACAGCCGTGTTGATGAGCGTCGGCCAGAGAGAGCACAGCATCACCACCAGGGCGGATATCACGAAAGCCTTTGGCAGAAACGGGTCCGCACCGGTGATCATTGCAGAAATAACCATGGTCACGATGGGCAGCCATGCCAGCGGGCTGACCGGCTTCATGATCTGCACAATCGGATTGATTGCCGCATTGAGCAAAGGCGACAACCCGCACGCAAGGCCAATCGGCACAGCTACCACGGTGGCAAGTCCGAATCCCAGGGCCACCGTTTCCAGGGAGGTGAGAATCTGGTCAAGGAAGGTAGGCGGACCGGCGTAGGTAAAATCAGTCACCGCACCGGGGTTGCCCGCCTCTATTGCTGCTTGATTGCGCACTTCCTGATCGGCGTAGAATTGCGCTTCGATTTCCTGCGCTGCACCCCACTCGTCAAACAGCGCGGCGCCCTGTTCAACGACCTCGACCGGCCCGGGCAGCGCGCCGAGCGACGTATCAACTTGTGGAGCAAGCACAGCCCACATGCCAAGAAACACCAAGATCCCCATCATTGGCGCGATTACCCCGCGCATCAAGTCCGGCATTTTGGCCGCCAGCAGGCCGGATCCATTTCCTTTTGAAGAGGTTCCCGGTTTCGCAGCCGAGCCGTCGGGCTTGTTGGCGAGCGAAGCGGAAGCCTCCTCGGTCGCGGGCACTTTCTGCCCTTCCAAATCTACAAATGCGGTAGCCATGTTGGAATATCCTTCGCTCTTCGCAGCAATCAATTCTCGGAGATGCCGGCTGCGGTAACGCGCTGGCCCTGTTTCAGGCCGATGCTGAAACGCGACAGGTAATCATTGGGTGCGCGGCCATCGAAAGTGATACCATCGATGAACCCGCTTTGGGGATCGCGGAAACCGTCCGTCGTGGGGACGTCGCCTTCATCGATGACGCCGTCTTCGATCAATTGATTGGCGGCTGCCATGTAGAGATCGGGACGATAGACCGCCTGCGCTGTGGTGAAGTACCAGTCATCGCTCTTGTCGCTAGCGACCTGACCCCAGCGGCGCATTTGGGTGAGGTACCAGATGGCGTCCGAATAATAGGGATAGCCGGCATATTTATTGAAGAAGACGTTGAAGTCCTGCGCAGGCCGCGTGTCCCCCTTTTCGAAGGTGAAGTAGCCGGTCATGCTGGCGGCGATCACATCGGCATTGGCTCCGACATAATTGGGTCGCGACAGAATCTCGACCGCTTCTTCGCGATTGACCCCATCATCCGCGTCGAGCCATTGTTGAGCCTTGATGATCGCGCGCAGCAATGCCGCAATTGTGGCCGGGTAACGCTCGGCAAAGTCTTCTCGCAGCCCCAGCACCTTTTCCGGATTGTCGTTCCATATCTGGTCGTCGGTAATCACCGGCACGCCAATACCCATGGACACTGCCTGCTGGTTCCAAGGTTCGCCGACGCAATAGCCTTCGATTGTTCCTGCTTCGAGCGTCGCGGGCATTTGCGGAGGAGGCGTAACAGATAGTTTGACGTCTGCATCCACTGTGCCAGTCACGTCGCCATCGGTGTAGAATCCCGGGCTCAGGCCTCCGGCCGCGAGCCAATAGCGCAGTTCATAATTATGGGTCGAGACGGGGAATACCATCCCCATATTGAAGGGGCGCCCCTGCGCCTCGAACTGCTCAACCACGGGCTTCAGATGCGACGCCGAAATCGGATGGACAGGACGGCCATTTTCTTCGGGCAGGTCGTCGCGAATCATGTCCCAAACGCGGTTCGATACGGTTATTGCATTACCGTTGAGATCAAGGCTGATCGGTGCGATCAAGTCAGCTTTCGTGCCGTAACCAATGGTTGCCGCGATGGGCTGCCCTGCCAGCATGTGGGCCGCGTCAAGCTGGCCGCCGATGACGCCGTCAAGCAGCACCTTCCAGTTCGCCTGCGGTTCCAGCCGGACATTGAGCCCTTCTTCCGTGAAGAAGCCTTTTTCAAGCGCCACAGCCAGTGGAGCCATGTCGGTCAGCTTGATGAAGCCCAGCGTGAGGTTGGGTTTCTCGATCGGCCCATCGATGCTGGCCGCGCCGGCTTTCGCCTCGCTATTCGCTTCACTGCTACCGCAGCCTGCCAGCGTTATTCCCGCTACCAGTGCCGCAAGGACTCCCAAAGTCCTACGCCTGTTGAAGCCGCGATTTCCAAGCCTGATCATCGATTGCATCTCCAAGTGCCGGCGCAGAACACAAAAAAGCCGCCACGACATGGCCCCACTCAAGGGCCAGATCGGGCGGCGACGTTGCCACGCAATGTTGAAACTGGGAGGAACCGCCGACAATCACCCGTCAATGGGTGGAGCGGCTCCGCTCAATCATTTGAATAGGCGATTCGGAGGCGCGCAGTAAAGCGTTTTTTGCAGTGCAGCGTAAAATTTGTTGTTATGGCAGTTGCGCGAGATAGGCTTCAATCATCTCGGGGTCGAAGCTTCTTCCGTCGAAAAAACTGTTGGCTGACAGCGTGATGGTCCCTTGCTGTGCGCCGATCTGGGTAAGCTGGCTGACACTTCCCTCCACCTTTGAATTGGCCGCAGGCAAATCATCCCCCGTGTCTTTCAGCGCAGAGCGATAGACATCGGGCCGGAACACGCCGGCTGCCCTGCGGGCCACTTCCGCGTCGTACTCGACCTGGCCCCAGCGGACCATTTGCGAATAAAGCCAGGCAGCTTGGCTCACCCATGGGAAATTAGCGGCCTCGCTATGTTGGAACATAAAATCGGGATAATGCACCTCGCCCGCGCCCTTTACCAATACAAGGTGATCAGAGATTGAGCGCCGCACCAGTTCTTCGGGAGCATTGAGGTAGGATTCCTGCGCGAGGATTCGGGCATTGGTTTCCCAGTTTTCTGGGTCGACGAAATGCGCCCCTGCCTTTCGCAATGCGCGGATCAGGCTTTCCACATTCTCTCGCCGGTCGGTCATGACACCTTCCTTCATAGCCAGAACCTTTTCAACGCCCCGCCGCCAGATTTGTGCGGTGGCGAGAACGATTGTCCCAACGTCGCGCTCCACGCTGACGCTGTTCCATGGCTCGCCCACGCTGGCCCCGTCGATCTCGCCCGCGGCCAGTGCATCGGCTACGAAAGGTGGGGCAATGGTAACGATTTCGACGTCCTTATCCGGCCTGATGCCCGATGCTGCGAGCCAGTAGCGAAGTTTGTAACTATGGCTTGAATAGCGGTGTACGACTCCGAAGCGCATCCTGCGATTCGATGCTTCCAATTCCTGCTTGAGCGCCGCACCCACCGCAGCGGGATCGCCAAATCCGCCCGGCTTGCATATTTTCTGCGCGAGAGGTTTCGCCACCGTGATGGCATTGCCATTGAGACCGAGCACGAAGGGCGCGACCAGTGAGGATGCCGGACGGCCACGACCCAGCGTTGTCGCAATGGCTAGCGGGGCCAACATATGGGCAGCATCGCTATGACCGTACAGCAATCGATCAAGCACAGTTGCCCAACTCACATCGCGCAGGAAGGTGAGAGCAAGTCCCTCCTCTTCCGCAAAGCCATGCTCCTGTGCCAAGATCGGCAGGCAGGCATCGACCAGTGGAAGAAAACCGATTTTCAATTCGCGCGTCACTTCGACTCCATTCGTCAGTCCTTCATCAGCTCGTGGGCCGTGACCACGGCCTCCGCAATGTCGATGATGCGCCGGCTCGACGACATCGCCTTACGCCGAAGCTCACCATAGGCCTCAGGTTCGGAAACGCCTTTATTGTCTATCAAGATGCGCTTTGCCCTGTCGATCGTTTCGCGGTGAGCCAGCTTGCCCTTGGCGTCCGCAAGTTCCGATTGCAGGCGAGAGAATGCATTGAAGCGTCTTACGGCAAGATCGAGAAGCGGCTTGATCCTGTTGCTTGCAAGACCGTCCACCACATAGGCGGAGACGCCAGCATCGATAGACGCAGCAATGGCATCATCGTCGCTTTCGTCAACAAACATGGCAATCGGACGATCGAGCAAACGGCTGACGGCGAAATATTCCTCCAGCACGTCGCGCGACGGATTGCCAAGATCGATTAGCACGACGTCCGGACCGATCTCTTCTATACAGGCAAGCAGGCCTTTACGCTCGCTCAGGACATACAGATCGCAACCATCAAGTTGCGACAGCCCTTCCTCGATGATGGACGCGCGCGCTGCACTTTCATCGACGATGGCGATCTTCATGCGTGCACTATTGCACTGCAACATAGACCGGGCAAGCTTCTACCAGACGATAAGGCACAATTACTATCAGTACCTAGGGCGTTCCCGGCATTTGGCACATACGTTCTCGCATCGCATTTAGGCACCCGAGTCCGTCTCTCATGCCCGTGCTGGTTTGCCATTCGACATATGGGGACCGCCGCCTCATCGCGAATCGAGGCAGGCAAAGGACAATTCCGGCTTTCGGCCAACTCGGATTTAGTGGCTAAACCAGTCGAACCAGCAAGATGGCGCGCGTAGGGCAGAAGCCAAACTGTGTCAGCAGAGCGCGTCTTTGCACAAATACCATCTGCTCGCGCTAAATTAGGGTCGTAAGGCTTGACCATGGCCACATTTTGCATATGGTACATAGCGTTGCATATAAGAATCGTAAAAGCGATTAATCATTTACGCGACGGGAGCAAGGATATTTCTCATGATCGACACTGCAGAACTCGTTGATAACGCGACGGGAAGCCAATCGCGCAAGGTATTTTGGGACAAAGACGTCTATCAGCTTGAGCTGGAGCGCATTTTTTCGCGCTGCTGGCTGTTTCTCGGCCACGAATCATCTATCCCGAAGCCTGGCGATTTTCTGACTACTTTCATGGCTGAGGATCGGGTGATCCTCTCCCATCAGGCCGATGGTTCCTACAAAGCCTTCATCAATTCTTGCACCCATCGCGGCAATCAGGTGTGCCATGCCGATTCTGGCAATGCCAAGGCCTTCGTGTGCAATTATCATGGCTGGGTTTTCGGGCAGGACGGTGCACTCGTGGATGTGCCGATGGAAGCGCGCTGTTATCATAACAATCTCGAGAAGTCAGAGCTGGGACTGAAGCAGGTCAGAGTGGAATCCTACAAGGGGTTCATTTTTGGCTGCCATGATCCCGAGGCGCCTCCGCTGCAGGAATATCTTGGCGATTTTTGCTGGTATCTCGATACTATCTGGGGTGGGCCTGATGGCGGTATGGAGCTTCTCGGCCCGCCGATGAAAAGCCTGCTGTCATGCAACTGGAAGGTTCCAACCGAAAATTTCGTTGGCGATGGCTATCATGTGGGCTGGACCCACGCTGCGGCGCTGCAGATGATTGGCGGAGAACTGGCGGCATTGTCAGGCAATCGCGCAGATATGCCGTTTGACGATCTTGGGCTTCAGTTCACCACGCGACATGGACATGGGTTTGGCGTAATCGACAATGCCGCGACCGCCATTCACGTGAATCGTGAAGGTTATCAGAAATTCCTTGAAGACAATCGTGGCAAAGTTCGGGAGGAGCTCGGACCAGAACGTGAGCGGCTCTATATGGGCCATTGGAACACGTCCATCTTCCCGAATTGTTCGTTTCTCTACGGCACTAACACCTTCAAGATTTGGCATCCTCGCGGACCGCATGAAATCGAGGTGTGGACTTATACTCTGGTTCCCCGAAATGCCGATGACGAGACGAAGCGATCGATTCAGCGCGAAGCTATCCGGTCTTTCGGTACGGCCGGAACGCTGGAAAGCGACGATGGCGAGAACATGTCCTCGGCCACCTACGTCAACCAAGGCCGTATCACGCGCCAGGGCCGCCTGAATTCAAGCATGGGCGTCCAGCGAGAAGGGCCACACCCGGTTTATCCCGGCATTGTCGGGGTCAGCTTCATCGGTGAAACATCTTATCGTGGTTTCTATCGCTTCTGGCAGGAAATGCTCGAGGCGCCAGACTGGGCGGCTGTTCACGCTAACGATGACAATTGGGACGAGATGTGGACCAATCGCAATTTCTGGCCTGACCGGATGGCGTCCAACCCAGATACTTCTGCCTGAGCTCGTAAAACCGGAAAACACAATGACAAACCAACGCCAAGCCGTCGGCATGGAGCTTCACCACGCCATCTCCAGCCACTACGTCATGGAGGCGCGACTGCTGCAAGATCTGCAATATCGTGAGTGGTTCGATACCGTTATTGCCGAGGACATTCACTATTGGATGCCCATCTTTGAGCAGCGCTACGTTCGCGACCGTCGAGCCGAGCCTACACCTAACGATGCAGCAATCTTCAATGACAATTACGAAGAGTTGAGTCAGCGGGTTGACCGACTCCTGACCGGACAGGTGTGGATGGAAGATCCACCTTCGCGGATCCGCTATTTCGTCACCAATGTTGAGGCATACGAAACAGCTCCTGACGAATTTGAAGTCTTTTCGAATGTGCTCGTCCATCGAAACCGGCGCCAAACTGAAGTCTATGTCCATACACTCGGTCGCGAAGACAAAATGAGAAAGACGGACGAGGGCTTCAAGGTATTCAGCCGTAAGATCATACATGATGCCCGGGTGGTGCAGGACAAGAACTTGTATTTCTTCGCCTAGACTTAACTAGAAATCTAATTCCTGAGAGAGAATGTCATGGAAGCACTGGCTGCAATCATTGAGAAACAAGGTGGCGATTTCGTACTGGACAATGTTTCGCTTGAAGAACCGCGAGATGGCGAAGTTCTGGTCAAGGTGGCGGCAGCTGGAATGTGTCACACCGATCTGACCGTTCGAGATCAATTCTACCCCACCCCTCTGCCAGTAGTGCTCGGGCATGAGGGTTCGGGCGTTATCGAAAAGGTTGGCCGAGGCGTTACAACGGTAAAGCCCGGCGACAAGGTTGTGCTTTCCTTCAGCTATTGCGGCACTTGTCCGTCTTGCCTGAAGGGGCATCAGGCATATTGCCCCAGCCTCTTCCCCCTGAATTTCATGGGCCGCCGACTAGATGGCTCTACCCCGATCACACGTAATGGTGAGGAAGTGAATGCCTGCTTCTTTGGTCAATCCTCCTTCGCCACCTATTCGATCACGACTGAAAACAATTGCGTCAAAGTCGCCGACGATGCGCAGATCGAATTGCTGGGACCGCTTGGCTGCGGTATCCAGACTGGCGCAGGCGCAATTTTGAATGCCCTGCAGCCTGACCCGGGATCCACGATAGCCATTTTCGGGGTCGGTTCGGTTGGACTTAGCGCAGTAATGGCGGCCAAGGCGTCAGGATGCCTGACGATCATAGCGGTCGATCGCAATCCCGCGAGGCTCGAACTTGCCCGCGAACTGGGCGCAACCGACGTTATAGATGCCAGCCAGACTGATGCACAGGAAGTTATTGTCGGCATGACCGGCGGTGGGGTCGACTTCGCGATGGACACCACTGCCATCCCCTCCGTATTACGGTCTGCTGTAGAAAGCACCCATAATGTCGGAGAGACTGCGGTCGTCGGCGGGGCCAAGCTTGGTACAGAGTTCTCGCTCGACATGAACAACATGCTTTTCGGCCGCAAGCTGCGTGGCGTGATCGAAGGATCAAGCACTCCGCAGGTCTTTATTCCGCAGTTGATCGCAATGCAGAAGGCGGGCCAGTTCCCCTTCGAGAAGCTTTGCACTTACTACGATTTCGATCAGATCAATGAAGCTGTCGAAGATACCGAAAAGAATGGCACAGCAATCAAGGCAATCCTGAAAATGTAATCTCCTTTTGTAGGAGGAGTTTTACCAAAGATCGGGGGCCAACTACTGCATTTTATCGTGACAGGTATTCAAGTCTTTGAGGGGTGAAATGCCCAGAGGTTCACCACCTCTTGGCGGATATTTTTCAGCCAGCAAAAATCGCCCACGCTGATCCAGAATTAAGGAATGTCAGCTTGGCAATTCTATAGAAAGGAACGAGGCTTATGGATTATGACCGCAAGGACGCGAAGGCTTGGGCTACTGAGAATGTCCGGGGATTTTACCAATGCCCCATTACCCCGATGACATCTGACTACAAATTCGACGTTGATGGCATCCGCTACAACATCGATAAATATGTCGAAATGGGCGTAAATGGTTTCGTAGGCGGTGGCTTCATTGCCGAATGCTGGAATGTCACCTTGTCCGACTGGTATCGCTATCACGAGATTCTTGCAGAGGCCAATGATGGCCGCCTCGACCTCTGGACGATCATTCTGGATCCCAGCGTTTATCAGGCGATCGAGAAAATGAAGTTCGTCGAGGAACTGGGCTTCAATGGTGCGGAGGTGATCAATCCTGTCGTCCAACTCAAGCGGGATGATGAAATCTTCGACTGGTACAAATATCTGACAGATCGCACTGATATGGCCGTATGCCTGTATCGCACGCCTGTTTCCGGCACTGTATTGAGTTGGGATTTGCTGCGCCGACTTGCCGACCTTGAAACAGTGATCGGGGTCAAGCAGGGCGTGATGAGCCGGGCGGAAACGCTGAAGATCCGGCAGTTAATGCCCGACGGCTTCAATACGATGGAACCGTTCGAGTATTTCTTCCTCGACGATTTGCGTAATGGCGGCACGGTCTGCTGGGGTGAACTGTCCTACATGCTTTACGGTAAGAAGCGTCACCTCGCGAAGGATTATGTCCGCCTTGCACATGAAGGCAAGTGGGAAGAAGCCAGAGCTGCTTCCGAAGGCCTGAACGAGGTGCGTGAATTCTATCACGACAATTTCCTGTGGGATATTGCACGTACCGCTACATATGCCAGCGCGCTTGCCAACGTGAAGGCCTGGTATGAGGCGATCGGCCTCAAGGCCGGCCCGATCCTTCCGCCAGTTGCCGATGTGACGCAGGAAAAGAAAGAACAGATCAGCGAGCAACTCAAGGCGTTGGGTGTCGCCTGAACGAAACAGCATAGGGGTGACAGGACATGTCAAAGCAATTGCACTTCTGCATTCACGGTGCGGGCGGATTAGGCTCTCTGATAGGTGGCTTCCTCGCCCGTGGCGGACACAAAGTCACACTCATTGCCCGAAAACCCCATGTGGAGGCCATCCGTAGCGATGGCCTCCATGTAGAGGGGGTGCGCGCGCAATTCGTTCAGAAAGACAATTTGTTCGCTGTCGAGACGCCAGATGAGGTTGAGGGGGATATCGATTATTATATCCTCTTAACGAAGGCGAAGGGTTCCGATCAGGCGCTGTCGGACGCGCAGATTCTGGTCGATCGCACCGCCTGCGCACTGACAATGCAAAACGGTGTGAACAAAGAAGGAAAGCTGCAGGCCGCCTTCGGTAAGGACAAAGTCATCGGTGGCTCTATCATGGATGGCGCGACCTTGCTGGGGCCGGGCAAGACCCTTAATCACATGGCTGTACCAATTACCGCATATTTCGGTGAGCTGGAGGGTGGAGAAAGCGATCGAACGCGTGCGATCGCAGACGCTCTCGACCAGGCGGGGATGGGTTCGCGCTCTACCCCCGATATCGTACACGTCCATTGGGAAAAGCTGGTGCAGGTCGGTGGTGCATCAGGGTGGAGCGCAAGTACGCTTGGAGGAATTACCAAACTCGATTTTGTCGATGGAATTGCGGTAACTGAAGGGGCGGAGCAATATGTCCTCCTGGTGAAGGACCTGATAGCCATCTACCGGGCTCTGGGATACGAACCGCAGAATTTCTTCGCACCGGTGTCGCGTTTGATCGAGATTGACCAGGAAAGCTTCGAAGAAGCTGTCAAAGGCGTGCTTGAACTCGGAACGCGGTTCAAACCTGAGAACCGTCCGGTCCGCACCTCGATGCACGATGACCTTGTAGCCGGTCGGCGAATGGAGGTTGATGAAGTGCTGGGTCCGCTAGCAGATGCAGCAAAGCGGCTGAATGTCGATGCCCCTACTTTCCTCTCCGCCTTTCGGGTGTTGAAGACCCTTAACGCATACCTATAGGATTGCCTGCATGAAGCGTCACGTTATTGCCTGCATTCCGGGGGACGGTATCGGGAAAGAAGTTCTTCCAGCAGCAATGGCAGTGCTGAAGGCAGCCGGAGAAAAATGTAGTTTCTCAATCGACGTTCGCCAGTTTGATTGGAGTTGCGAGACGTATGCTCAAACTGGCAAGATGATGCCGGATGACGGGCTGGACCGACTGCGGGACCACGATGCAATCTTTCTTGGCGCAGTCGGTTTTCCTGGGGTGCCGGACCATATCTCGCTATGGGGCCTATTGCTTCCGATACGGCGTGAATTTGATCAATATGTGAATTTGCGCCCGGTGCGCCTGTTACCGGGTATCTCCTCTCCCCTGCGGGACAAGGCCCCAGGTTCTATTGATTTTTGGGTTGTTCGGGAAAACTCGGAGGGTGAATATTCGCAGATTGGTGGCCGCACTGGCCTCGGGGATGATGAGATCGTTGTTCAACAGGCGATTTTCACCCGGCGGGGTACAGATCGGATTTTGCATTACGCATTTGATTTTGCCCGTCGGCTCGACCGCAAGCATGTAACCTCTGCGACCAAGTCGAACGGTTTGTTTCATTCAATGCCGTTCTGGGATGAGCGCTTCGCTGCTGTCGCAGCTGAAAATCCCGATATCACCACAGATCAGTATCACATAGATATTCTTGCCGCGCAGTTTGTGATGTCGCCCGAGCGGTTTGATGTCGTCGTAGGGTCTAACTTGTTCGGTGATATCCTGTCGGATCTTGGCCCTGGGATCACTGGCACAATCGCAGTGGCCCCTTCTGCCAATCTCAATCCCGAACGGCGCTATCCTTCCATGTTTGAACCTGTCCACGGGTCTGCGCCCGATATAGCGGGACAGGGGATCGCCAATCCCATCGGCCAAATCTGGTCGGGTGCCATGATGCTGGAACATCTGGGCGAAGAAGAAGCTGCAGCATTGGTTATGCAGGCTGTCGAAGCCGTGTTAGTCGATCCGGAACTTGCCAAGACACCCGACCTTGGCGGTAAATCAACAACGGCGGTTTTCGCTGATGCGGTCCGCACGAAGCTTTTAGAATTATAGCTGATCCACAACAAGACACGAATTAAAGAAAAGGAGCTCTAATCATGGCCGCATATTTTATCGGATCGATCAAGTCTCATGAAGATAGCTGGGTAGAAGAATATAATGCAGCGGTTCCGGCGCTGCTGGGCAAGCATGGCGGTGAACTTGTGTGCCGCTCCGAGAAATTCGTGCGTTATGAGGGCGAAGGCGAGGATCCTGACCTTGTCATCATCGTCAAGTTCCCTTCCATGGAAGCGATTGATGCATTTATGAGTGATCCCGAATATGCACCGCACTTGGCCTCCAGAATTGCCTGCACCGACTCAGATATCGTAGCTATTTCGTGAGTTTCTACACCTAAGAGAATGCCTATTTTCTTGGGTCGCAGTGGGGGCGGCGGCATTTTAGCAACCTTGTTGCTTGTGCTCCGCCCCTTCATTTCTTGCAGACACACGGCAGCAGGTCTGAACGAATAGTTCGCCTGTGTTGATCGGGCATCACTGTGCACACTCCGGCGAAATCCTTGGCTGGTTGCCTTAACTAGCCGACAGCGATCACTGTGGTGACTTCAATCCTACACGCTGTGATCACGACCTGGGCGTTGAGCTTTCCCCTGGCAAAGAAGCCTCAAATCTCATGAGGTTGATCAATCGATGATCAATTCTCTGGCGCGAAGCATTTCGATCACCTCTTCAGCAATTGGCGCGGTCAAACCGGCACGGTGAGCAAGCCGGGGAATTGCGCCTGTCAACTGCGCGAATTCGGAGGGACGTTGCGCTTCCAGGTCTCGCTGCAAACTACTGGTGACATCCGGTGGAAACCGGCTGATGAATTCCATTTTCCTTGCCACACAGTCCTTTGGCAGGGCGATACCCTGCGCAGTAGCTATTGCCGCCACCTCTTGCATTGCCCCTTCCAGCATGGAGCATGCGCCCGTGTGTTGAGAGACTTGTCCTACGGTTAGTCCGAATGCGGGCGCGACCCCGCCTATTGTGGCGGCCATCACGAATTTTTCCCACAATGCGGGACGCACGTCATCCACAAGTTCGGCCATGATGCCGCTATTTTGCAAGATTTCTGCAAGGTTGCGGCTGATCTGCTCATGCGTTGCATCTCTGAAGCCTGCAGCGACTGGTCCCATCTGGATGCCGGGAGGTACGCCTGTGTGCTTTACAACCTGGCCTTCGAGCTCGAAGAAACCGTGCATCCGGGAACCCAGAACGCGCGCGCTGGGCAGGCGCGATTGCACGATGTCCGGGGCTTCCACGCCGTTCTGGACTGTCAGAATACCGAATTCGGCATCACGATAGGGTTCGAGCAGATCAAGTGCGCCCGGCAATTGAAATGTTTTGGTGGCGATGATTATCTGGTCAGGTAAATTGTCAGCGTCGCATCGATCAGCCACTGGTACGGGCACCTGGCGCACCGTGTCGCTTTCCGAAATCACCACACCATCGCGTTGAAGCGCCTGAAGACGCTTTCCGCGCGCAATGAGCAGCACTTCATGTCCATGCTCGAACAATCTGGCTCCCAACAGGCTACCGATAGCGCCTGGACCAATGATTACGATCCCGCTCATTCGTCAGGGAAAAAGGCGTTGGCGGGACGCGGCAACCCCAGATGATCGCGCAATGTATCACCCTCATATTCGCTGCGAAACAGCCCACGTGCCTGCAGCTCAGGAACGACCTTGTCAGTAAAATCCTCCAGCCCTTCGGGAAGGTAGGGGAACATCGCCGTAAAACCGTCGCAGGCCCCTTGTTCGAGCCAGTTCTGCATTTCGTCTGCTATTGTTTCCGGGGTGCCGACAAATGCCAGCCCGCCATAGCTACCAGCTTTTGCAGCAAGTTCCCGTATCGTCAGGTTTTCTGCACGAGCGAGCTCGACCATAAAACGCCGTGAGCTTTTGCTGGCATTTGATTCCGGAATTTCCGGCAATGGCCCGTCGGGATCATATCCGGTTACATCATGGCCGAGCATTCCAGAAAGCGAATGTATCCCACTGTCATAATGAACCAGGCTATCGAGCTTTGCTCGTTTTGCCTTGGCTTCCTCCACGGTATCTCCAACAACCAGGAAAACTGCCGGCATTATCTTGATAAGATCCGGGTTACGGCCCGCCTTGACCGCCCGGCCTTTCACATCGTCATAGTAGGATTTGCTTCCTTCCAGCGTCGATTCGGCGGCGAATACGACCTCAGCGGTTTCTGCTGCAAGCTGACGGCCAGGGTCAGAAGCGCCGGCCTGAAAAATCACCGGCCAGCCCTGCACCGGTCGGGCAATGTTCAGCGGCCCCCGGACGGAGAAACGTTCTCCCTTATAGTCCAGCGTATGCATCCGATCGGGGTCAAAATATATTCCGCTTTCCGCATCCATGACAAAAGCGTTATCAGCAAAGCTGTCCCACAAGCCGGTTACCACCTCGTAGAATTCATGTGCGCGAGCGTAACGTTCGGCATGGTCGGGTTGCGTGTCCATGCCAAAGTTGCGGCTGCTATCGGGATTGGAAGTGGTCACAACATTCCAGCCGGCGCGTCCGCCGCTGATGTGGTCAAGCGAGGCGAAACGTCGAGCGACATGAAACGGTTCATCATAAGTCGTCGAGGCAGTCGCAACCAGTCCAATTTGGGAAGTCGCCCCCGCCAACGCTGACAGCAGAGTGAACGGCTCATACGACGTTACAGTGTGGCTGCGCATCAGGGCTTCGCGCGGTAAATTCAGGACGCCCAGATGATCCGCCATGAAGAAATAGTCGAACTTCGCTTGTTCGAGCTTGCGAATATAATGTGAGATTGCCTTGAGGTTGAAGTTGCCGTCACGCGTCGCCCCCGGGTAACGCCAGGCTCCCGTATGGATGCTTACCGGACGCATGAATGCGCCAAGGTGCAATTGTCTCGCCATTGATGTGTTTCCTAGCAGCTCGTGCTTCTACTATGGCAAATTGAACACGGGTCGATCAACCTGGTGATGGCGAGGGCCTATGCTGGCATCTTCCCCTCATTGCGAAGATCGAGTTCACGGCGAAAGGCAAAGTGCTCATCATAATTTTCAGGTTTCAGTCCGAATGCCTTTTGCCTTGCAACGCGATGTACATTGATCTCGTCATATTTCAGAAAATAGGCTTTGTGCATCCGATAAAACGGGATTTCGGGATAGAGATGATGAACCAGATGATAATTCTGATAAACCATCAGAGGGTTCAACAGCCACTCCCAGCCGAGCCGCATCGTGGTCGCCATATAGGGGTCTTCCTCCTGCTCGATCAAAGCCGGATGGTGGGGCAGGATCACGAAAACCACTGCGATCAGGAACAGCGAGATACGTGAAGGAATAAACCAGAGCATGAAAAGCTCCCAGCCAAACCCGAAATAGATCGCCGCAGTCGCCAGAACTGCCAGGGAGATGTAATACAGGTTGAGTTCGGTCTTGTGCCTATTGTAGACGTTTCGGCCGTTCTTGAAAAAATACCAGATATAGGCACCGTCAAAAAAGGCCCATCTTATCGGTATTTGCCACCAGGGTGATTCGTGTTCAAAACGATCCGGATCCTTCGGGCCATTGGTATAGCTGTGGTGCTTGTTATGAACCCAGCGGACCAGCGGCATTGGCGCATACGGAAATAGGAAGAACAAACCAATTGCCCCGATGCTTTCATTAAGCCATCGGATGCGCGACAGGGATTTGTGTGACGCATCGTGTATCACACTGAAAAGTAAGTAAGTTAACAGACCATTTGCAATTGCGCCGACCCAAAGCGGAATGAGGTCATTCAGCGCAAGATACCAGGTCGTGCCAATGCCTCCCAAGGAGACCACAAAAAGGGCCGCAGTCGGCAATGCGAGCACTGGTGCCTCTCGCAAACGCTCGAAATATTGGTTGCTCGAAATCGGAAATGCGCTGGTTTGCATCTTTATAGCCTCCTGGCTTCCTCGTATGCCCAATCTCCCCTCGCGCTTTGTTGACGTGGTAGTGTCCCTACGCGATGGGGTAACAACGGTTGTCTTAGAAAACTTACTTCAAGAACTTAAACGTCACTGGTGGTTATATTCGCGATTGGACATTGTGCAACAACTTTCCTATAATGCGATGCGTCATCTGAGTGTGACCGATGGACGGCTGAGGGGTTTAGCCAGATGAACAGTACAGGTAGAAAAGCTGGCGGCGCCACTGCGACCGCTAATGATGACAGTTCGGAACCGGTCGGCCAGTCGGCTCCGGACGGGACGCGACGCAAGTCGATAAAGTCGGTCGAAATTGGCTCCCGCGTTCTTGAGGCATTGGTCAACAGCGACACCGACGGTGCTTTTCTTCGTGACGTGGCAGAGAAGTCAAACCTGTCCCGCAGCCAGGCGCATCGCTATCTTCTGGCGTTCGTCAACACAGGCGTTGTCGAACAGGATCCGGATAGCGGGCGATACGCTCTCGGCGCATTCTCCGTTCGGATCGGCATGGCTGCGCTGGCGCGCGTGGAGCCGGTTCAAGTGGCCGGCAGGCACCTTTCCATCCTTCTGAAGGAGCTGAAGACTACAGGTCTGCTGTCGGTCTGGGGGAATTACGGTCCGACCGTGATCCGCTGGAAAGACGGAGGAATTCCTTTAGCCACCACCTTACGTGTCGGTTCGGTTTTACCCCTGCAGACATCATCCACTGGGAATTTGTTCATGGCACTTTGTTCGCGAGAGCAGACACAAGCAGTACTCGATAACGAGCGGAAGGCCGGATTGGTTTTGCCTGACGAAGAACTGGATCAGATGATCGCCGAAACGCGCAAATGCGGATATGCCAAGACTAGCGGCAGAGTTGTTCCGGGTCTGTCTGCAATCAGCGTTCCGGTTTTCGATCCCGATCAACGTTTGCTAGCGACGATGAGTGTCCTAACGCGATCCCAGAACGAGAGCTTTTTTTCGACTCAGGTGATCGACAGGATCAAGCGGCAGGCGCTTGAGGCAAGTCAAGCGATCGGCTGGCCAGGCTTCAACCGGCCTGGCGATGTAGACGTCAGCAAATTCTTATGCGGGAACCACCAGGAAATGGACCAACAGGCAACTGACGGCGATCAATCAGAGTGACTTCTTCATTATTGGGAGCAACAGGCTCCAGTTCAATCGGCAGGCGCGAATTTGTCTTCCTGATGGCCATGATTCAGGCCCTGCAGTCGCTTGGTTTCACAACGCTTCTTCCTGCAATTGGTCACATCGCGACGGATCTTGGGTCTGATCAACCGAACGAGAGACAGTGGATCATCGGGATATTCCTGATTAGCTCAGGTCTGTTTTCGCTTGTACCGGGCACCCTTTCGGATCGCTTTGGCAGAAAGCCTGTGCTGCTTTTCAGCATGGGCGCTTTCGCCGTGATCAATTTACTTTGCGCATTGGTGACTGATTTTGTGGTGTTGTTGACGGCTCGCGCGTTGCTCGGCATGGCATCTTGCGCTCTGACCGTATTACCGCTGGCGATTATCCGGGATCGCTATCAGGGCGATGATATGGCCAAATTGCAGGCCTTCGTCGCGACGGTATTTATCGCCGTGCCGACTTTGGCACCCAGCCTGGGTTTCGCGATTCTGGAACTGGCCGGTTGGCGCGCAATCTTTGTGGTGATCGGGGCACTGACGCTGATCATGATGATCTGGTACCATCTGCGGATGGGAGAGACCTTGTCGCCTGCTAACCGGATAAACCGCAGCAGCAAAGATCTGGTCAACAACATTCGCTTGGTTCTCGGCAATCGAGACGCGATCGGTTACATTTTGGGTATGGCGTTAGTATTTGGCGCACATTTCGGATTTATCACCAGTTCTCAACAATTGATTGGAGAGAGCTTTGGCGCGGGTAAGGCTTTTCCGCTGATATTCGGGCTGATGGCTGGCTCGATGATGGTCGCCAGTCTGGTCAATTCGGCAATCGTCGAGCGGTTCGGCACCAGACGTGTTGGACATACCGCGATGATTCTCTACGTGATTGTTTCCTTGCTCCAAGTTTACTTCGCCTGGTGGCATGATGAAACCTTGATCGAATTCGTTTTGCTCATGTCCGCAAATATGTGTTTGCTGATCACCATCTTCATCAATTTCACTGCAATTGCCTTACAGCCGTTCGGCAAGTTCGCAGGTGCGGCCTCATCGGTACATACCTTCTTCCGGCTGGTTGTAGGGGCAGGACTCGGCGCGCTCATAGGTCAGGTTTACGACGGGACTTCACTCCCTCTGGCTTATTCCCTTTTGGCAGTCGGTCTGCTCACATTTGTGCTTGTGCTCTACAGTGAGCGCGGTCGCCTATTCCGTCGCTTTGCACGGACTTAGGTTCTTGAATATAGCGCAAGGTGTTGCTTGGAGGGGGCTGGAGACGGGAACCCTCCAAGCTAACAATCCGATATGCGGAGTAACCTGACTGGATCAGCGCCGCGCATGATCAATCGCGCGCGAGAGTGCTCTGTAGAACCCGCCTGTCAGATCAGTCGTGGCGAAAGTTCAATCCGCGGCTTGCTGTGAAATACGTGTCCGCCAATCCCGAAGATTGTCGGCAACAGCCCTTGCGAGGGAAAAACTGTCAATGCCGTTTGCAACAAGGCGCGCACCCCCGTCGAGATATTGCTGAACCAGGCGTTCGTCCCGTGATAATATGCCGGCTGCCTTTCCGGTCGCCACAATGCGGGCGAGGGTTTGGCCCGTTAATACAAAAAGATCATCGAAGTGGTCAGGGCCAAGCAGGCCTTCTGTCGCCGCCAGGTCAGCTGGGCCCAAGAATAGCGCATCAATGCCATCAACCGCTGCAATCTCTTCAAGATTGTCGATCGCAAGACCGGTTTCAATCTGCACAATGATGCAAATCTGCGCATTAGATTCCTGGATATAGGCCGGATACCCTCCCCAACGGGCCGCGCGCGATCCTCCAACACTACGAATTCCCGCAGGGGGGTAAAGCGACGCAGCTACGATCGCCCGCGCCTGCTCCGCTGTCTCGACCATCGGCACCATGATCGTCTGTGCCCCTAGATCGAGTATCTGCTTGATAGCTACCGGATTGTGCCCCGGAGCGCGGACAAGCGCGGAGCAGGATTGAGACGATTCGATGGCCCGCAATTGTCCGACGATGCCAGAGAGTGTCTGTGGCCCGTGCTCTGCATCTATCAAAAGCCAGTCAAAACCCTGATTGGCACAGATTTCAGCGATGTTCGCATCGGCGAGAGCGAGCCAGAAACCAATTTGGACCTGCTGTTCATAAAGCCTGCGCTTGAAGTGGTTGATAGGGGTCTGCATTGATCTATTCGAACCTGAAATTGATTGCGCCCAACGTGCCGAAGTCGGCGCTGAAAACGTCACCGGAGAACCCTTCGACGGGTCTGGTGAACGATCCACCGAGTACAATTTCGCCTACTTCGAGTGCCTGCCCCCAGGGAGCGAGGCGCTCGACCAGCCAGGCGATGCCATTTGCGGGATGATTGAGCACGCCGGCAGCTAGCCCCGTTTCCTCGATCACCCCATTCCTGCTGAGCAAGGCACCCGCGCGGCGTAGATCAAGGCTGTCAGGCCTTACCGGCAGGCCGCCAAGGATAATGCCGGCATTGGCAGCATTGTCACTAATAGTGTCCTGCACTCTGCGCGCAGATCCGCTTTGCGGATCGAGCGGATGAATCCGACTATCGATTATCTCGATCGCGGGGACGATGTATTCGGTCGCATTCAAGACGTCGAATATCGTAGTGCCGGCCCCTGCCAGCCGCTTGCCCAGAACAAATGCAAGCTCGACTTCCACCTTGGGAGTAATGAAGCGATCAATGGGAACGTCTGAGCCTTGTTCGAAGACCATATCGTCTAGCAACGTACCATAGTCCGGTTCCGTAATCCCTGCAGACTGTTGCATCGCCCGCGAGGTGAGGCCGATCTTGTGACCATAGACAGATCGACCATTAGCCAGCTTGAGGTCGACCCACGACTGATTGATGCGATAGGCATCCTCAATAGTCATGTCCGCAAAGCGGGCCGTGAACGGGCGAATGCGCTCGCGCGTCCTTTCTGCGTGATCGAGCTCCTGCGCGAGCTGACTGACCATTGCCTCGTCTATCTGCCTTACACTCATCGCTCGCCTTTCAGTGTCCCATTTTATCTGCTAAATGCATTGTATCATATCAAACGATATATTATCGGTTGCAATAATCTTATGGTGTTGGACCGGTTTATCGACAACAATAGAAAAAAAGCGAGGATGCCTTGAGCAAGAATAGCATTATCAAAGAGGAAAAAATCACAGGCCGCGGCTTGACCTCACATACGCTGCTGGCTGGCGATCCGTCCAACCCAGCCATACTGTTGCTGCACGGTGCCGGGCCAGGCGCGCACGCAGCATCAAACTGGTATCATCTCATGCCGGACCTCGCGGAGAATTTCTTCGTTATCGCTCCTGATTTGATTGGCTTTGGTCAATCGGAAATCCCCGAACCATGGCCTGACAGCGTCATGGGCTGGATTGGCACGCGCGTCGACCAGTGTTTTGGCCTGCTTGAAGAACTTCAGGTTAAAAAAGCGCATGTCGTCGGCAATTCCATGGGGGGCGCGCTTACACTACAGATGATGAGCGAGGAACCTGATACGATCGACAAGGTCGTCTTGATGGGTTCGATCGGCGCTCCGGGGCCGCGCACACCTGAACTGATCCGGTTATTGTCCTTCTATTCAGATCCACGTTATTCGCGATACCGCCAGGTAATGCACAGTTTTGCGCATGATGCTGATAAGTTTGAAGGCATGGAGCAGATCGTCAAGGATCGTTACAAGATCGCCACCGATCCTGAGATCATGAAAACAGCGGTCAAGATGATCGATTCGATGAAAAATGGCATTGAATCGCTCAACATGCCGCCTGAGCTCCTTGGCAAGATGCCCCATGAGGTGCTGATTTTTCACGGTCGGCAGGACCGTGTCGTTCCGCTCGACACCAGCCTGTTTCTAATCAAGCACCTCAAGCATGCAGAGCTGTATGTGCTTGATCGTTCAGGCCACTGGTCGCAGCTGGAACGTTGGGATGTGATGCGGCCGATGATGGAAATCCACTTTGGCGCGCGCTCATTCTGATAGGGCCGCTTCGGGCAAAACTGGGCAAGCCTGTTTAAGGCAACAGAACATGCCCTTCGAATAAGGGAGGCTGGCGTTTGCAATTGCAAGACGTCAGCCTTTCTCATTTCTGGCCTAGCGGCAGAGGAAAGCAACATAGAAGATAGCAAACCCAGCGCCGAGGAATTCTGGCAGTATTCACTCAGGGTTTACGCACGCCCAGGCGTGGCAACTTCCTGTATTACGCTGCAGGACAGTTTTGGTTTTGATGTGAACATCCTGCTCTTGTGCTTTTGGATGGCAGAGAGCCGCAGGAGCGCGCTTGAAGCGAAAGACATTCAAGCACTGGCGCTAGGAGCCGGCGATGCGAATGATCGCCTTGTTCGGCCACTGCGAAGGATTCGCCGTTGGTTTAAAGACTGGGAGCAGGGCGCAATCTCCGCAAAGCTTGAAGCCTCGGCTTACCAATCGCTGAAAGTGGCAGAGTTGCAGGCAGAACGCGTCTCGCAGTCCTGTTTGGTCGCAGGCCTGACCACAGACCGGCTGCATCGCGCCTCGACAACCGAAACTGCCGCGCGATCAAGCCTTCAAAATTATCGGGAGGTGATGGAGGCCTCTGAAAGATCGGAGGTGGAACTGAACGATCTGATAGCCAAGGTCTTGTTCTGATCGGCACAATACGATCGAGACTTGCGAGAGCTATGCGCTAAAAGCATTGGTTCTCTGCTTCTGCCGCAATGCGATCCTCTTTATGGCGATGAATAGCAATCCCGGCACCATGGCGATTGGCCCGATGACGAGGAACAATTCGGACGGTTCAAAGTGCAAGGCCAACAAGAGCCCACCCAGAAGCGGGCCCGCTACTGATCCTATCCTGCCAATGCTCAGCGCCCAACCCAATCCGCTTGCGCGCCAGGCGGCGGGATAGATGAACATCGCGAATGCGTTGCACCCCATCTGGGCACCCATCGTGCCGAACCCAGCCATCAGAATGGCAATGATCATTATACTCGAGCCTGCGGGAATTACACCTATCGCCAGGATCGCCAGCGCAGTAGCCCCGAAGATCAGCGGCATGACTTTGAGTGCGCCAAAACGATCAACCAAGGGTGTCACCCCCAGGCAACCACCGATCCCTCCAAGATTGAGCAGCACACTGGTCATCGTGGACCTGCCCAGATCCGCCCCGTCGGCAGCGAAAAGGATAGGCAGCCAGTTGATGAGGAAATACATTACAAGAAGATTGGCAATGAATGCCAGCCATAAGAGCGGTGTAACAATCGCGAGCGTACCGCCAAAAAGACTGCGAAGACGGATTGTCTCCCGGTCCGCCTTCTCGGTTCTTCCTCGCCATTCGGGCGATTCGGCAAGAAACAAGAGAAGCGGAAGCACCATGATTATTGGCAGCACTCCCCCTAGAATGAACAATCCTTGCCAGCCGCCAATTGCAATCAGCCCGGGCGCCGCCAGCCCCCCCAGCAGAGCCCCGAGGGGAAAGCCGCAGAACATGGCGCCGGCAGCCAAAGCGCGACGCTTTCCTGGTGCGTGCTCGGCTGTAAGGGTCATGAGATTAGGAATTGCTGCACCCAGACCAATGCCGGTGAAAAAGCGAAAGGCGGCGAGTTCCAGCGGTGAGGACGATAATGGGGTGAGCAGAGCCAACAGCCCAAAGGCAAGGCATGCGGCGCAGATCACAGGCTTGCGCCCGTAACGATCAGCTACGCCACCAAAGGCGATGCTCCCCAGCATTAGGCCGAACAAGCCTGCGGCGAAAACCGGTCCGAAGGCACTGCTATCAAGGTTCCATTCTGGGCCCAGCACCGGCGCAACCAGAGCGATAACCTGAGTATCGTACCCGTCAAGCATTGCCACGACCATGCAAAGAAAGAGCACCCGCCAAAAAGCTGGACTTCCTCGACTGTCGGACTGGATATCAACGAAAGTTGACATGATAATCTCCGCTCAGGCCACGCGCCCAAGCTTTCTGTCGTAACAGGTTTAACTGGAAGCTGGATTACCTGCATTGGCAGGGAGTTCCTGCGACATAATATGTTCGTAGATTTCCTCAATCTCCTGGTCCGACAGCTCGGTCGGGCGGAAGGGAGGCATCTCTATCAGGCCGTTACGGACAACTGCGTGCAGATAATCGTACTGCAAATCCTCTCGTCCGATCAGCGAGGGTACAGGAGCCCCCTTTTCGGCAAGGAGCATTGTTCCGCCATGTCCGGGGCCAGGATCATGGCACCCAGCACAGTATAGAGCGTAATGCTCTGCACCGTCGGGCTCTGGAACAGTAACTTCGTCATCCCGATCACTGCAGGCACCCAGTGATATGAGGACTGCAAGGGTCATTAGCTTTTTCATGATTTCTCCACCTCAGACCGAGGCAAAAAGGGAATTTGGATCAAGGGCTGACTTGACCCTGTCATGCAGCGTTGAATGTCCGCCCTTTTCTAGCGTGCCGGATACGGCACCGCCCAAACCGGGGTCAGTTGCAACCTGGCCAAATCCGTTTTCAGCTTGTGCCGCGATCAACGCTTCTGCGCAGCTTTTGGCTCTGGCCGCTGAATCGCTATTGGTCGAATTGAAAGGCAGGATCTGACGATGATCGACCGAGCGCCAGATGGCGGTTCCCTGGCTCAGCAAATCGAAACCGTTATCGGCGCATATACCCCGTGACATTTCGTTCAGCTGAGCTATCTCTTCGCCACCAACGGGGCTAACGGGATTAACCGCAAATGCCTGATTGCCGCTCCAGTCCGAAAGGCGGCCAGGGGCATCGGCGACCTGCCCGGTCATTGTGCCCATGCGCCAGTTCCATAACTCGGGATTCACCCCACCGCGTTGATCTGAAACCCTGGCGCCCGGTATGGAAGAAAAGGCATCGCGCACCATATCCCAGAGGATTGAGACATTTTCTGGCAGGCCATAAAGCGCGCCATAAAGGTTCCAATATCCGATGCCCAGATTTTCGCCTGCCGCTTTGATGGCGCTGGTCTTCATCGGCCCGCGACCATCAAAGTCACGTCTGCGTTTACCCAGCAAGGCTGCTTCATGCAGTGCATTGCTGACCGCCACACCATTAGCAACCGCCATGTTCAGCTTGAGCGGACCCAACACATCGTAGAGCGGCGCAATGTCGTCTTCATTCGGTACGGAAACCATGAATGTCTTATGGGCTGGGGGTTGCGGCATCATCCACATACCCACCTTGGTCACAACACCGAAATCAGACTGGCTGAACAGCCCATCGACCCAGGGGCCGTAACCAAATTTGAACAACTGCCAACAAGTACTCTTGGGCATTGCGCCCATTCCTGTCCGCACCACCTTGCCATCAGCAAGCATGACTTCCAGCCCGCATTGCATCAGGAAATGGTCCGAATAGGGCGTGAATCCTGGGCGGCGCTTGATGAAGGAACCCGCGACACTCTCATCAGGAGAGCCGGCATAGTCCACCCACAGGTTCAGATTATTGTCCTTGATGTGGGCGTCAAGCTCCCGGAAGGTAACGCCTGGCTCCACCAGACAGGTGGCAAGCTCTCCATTAACTTCCAGCACCTTGTTCATCCGCTGAAGATCAATGACGATCACACCATCTTCAGAGACCCTTTCGTGGCCATTGGCTCCGTTGCAAACTGATTGCACAGTACCGCCTGCCCCGGTTGCCGCTTCCAGCACCTTGGCCAGTTGGCCTTCATCCGCAGGCAGAACTATCCCCGATGGCTGAGCGCCCGGAATTGCATATCGCGCAAGCGATTGCGGATTTGTATCTACTGCAGCGCTTCCCAGCGCCGTTTCGATGGCGGTAAGAGCGGCCGCCTGGCGAGTTTGATCTATCATGGTTCTTGCCGGACCTATTGCTGGAGGATCTTGGGATAGCGTTCTAGATTTTTGGCATCGACCGCGAAATCGGTTGATCGCGCTTCGGGATCGATCACCTTTGCTGGTTCGCTGTCACGCCATGAAAAATTGCAGGTGGTGCAGCGCAGGATCGTCCATACGGTCTGGCCGTCCTCTTTGCCTTCATAGTCGATGACGGCACCTTGGCTCTGACATCGTCCGCAGATTATACCGCTCATTGCAAGGCTCCTTCCTGCATCGCTCGGATGATTTTACTCAACTCGTCAATTTCATCTCCCACCGGTGGGGTGACGAGATGAGCTTCGCCCACGGGATCTGGGGGAAGATAGCTGGTAGCATCGATTATCAGGCGGTGTCCTTTGCCGGGAACCACGGCCGAAGGATCAATCGGAACAGCGGGCATATTGGGGAGGACAATAATATCGTCAGCACGGGTGCGAGTAGAAAGAGCCCACATGACCTGATTAAGATCGAATGGATCAACGTCTGCATCCACCATGATGAGGTTCTTCAGATACATCAGCCCGTGCGGCGTGCTCAAGGCGCGCATTGCCACCGTTTTGGCAAAACCCGCCATGCGATTCTTGACGGAGATGATGCCGGTAAGTCCGTGCTGATACAGAGCATTGACTGCGGTGACCTCCGGAAAGCTCTGGCGCAGCTGCGCGTAAATGGGCGCAGAGGTGTGCAGACCGATAAGCGTATCATGCTCCGTCCAGCCGCGACCGATATAGATGTTCTCGAAAATCGGACCGCGACGGTGGGAAACCGCCGTGACCTTGAAAATTGGCGCCTTGCGAACACCGCTATAAGAACCGGGAAACTCTCCGAAGGGGCCTTCCAACACCCGTTCACCCAGCTGCAGTTCTGCCTCGATTACGATTTCGCTGTCAGCCAGAATGTCGATATCATTGCCCGATTTGGTCAACCGGATTGGCGCACCCATCATGGCTGAGGCATAGGAGTATTCCGATTCCTCGTAATTGATGGGTGTCGCGGCAAAGACCGCAAGGCCAGGATGATTGCCCAGCATGACCGCGATCTTCAGCGGCACGCCTTCGCGCTCTGCAGCAAGGATTTGGCGACCCATGTCATGAGAAGGGATCGTCATCAGCGAAAAGCTGTCCGGCCCTTGAATCTGCAAGCGATAGATACCGACATTCTGTTTGCCGAAATCGTCTGGATCAAGCGGATCACGCGATGCGACAGAAGCCTTGCCTATGTAAAAGCCGCCATCATATTCATTTATGCGATAGACAGGCAGGATATCGTAGAGGTTGATATCTTCCTCAATCCGACATTCATGAACAAGCGCCTGATCCTCCGGCACGTGGCTGATCTGAGCCTCGGAATCACCCCAACGTCCGGCGATTTCGAAAAACAGTTCCCTGATCGTCGTCCCTTTTTCCCGGCCAAGCAGTAAGGCTATATTGTTCCATGAACCATGGACCCCCACGGCAAGTCTTTTGCCTGGATAGCCGGCGATATTGTTGAACAGGATTGCGGGCGCGCCGTTTGCATCTCGTGATGCAGCGACAGCTATGTTCCGGACGCCGGGTTCTGGTAACACCCGTTCATTCCAGTTTATGGCCTGGCCTTCATCCTCCAGTAGTTCGAGGAAATCGCGCAGTGATGAAATCGACTGCGCTCGGTTTGAATGCTTGCTCATAGCTTGTTTCTCCGCAGTTCGATCAATGACCGCCAGCGCCGCCATCAGCTGACTGGATTGTTACCCATTTCCACTCGGTCATGATTTCCAGATCAGCCTCGGTTCCTTCCCGACCAAAACCCGACGCCTTGATGCCGCCAAAGGGCACATGGGGCTCATCGTACAATGTCGGAGCATTGATGTGGACCATGCCGGCTTCGGCCCTCTGCGCGAAACGAAGCGCCTTATCGATGTCACGAGTGAAGATTGATGCGCTCAACCCGTATTCCGTATCGTTTGCCAGTTCGATCACTTCATCGAGTGAGTCGAAAGGATAAAGCGCTGTAACCGGACCGAAGGTCTCTTCGGCAAAGACCGTCATGTCATCCGTGACACCCTGCAACACCGTGGCCGAACAGCAATTGCCGGTCCATTCACCACCGGCAAGCACATCTGCGCCTTTGGCGCGTGCGTCATCAATATGTCGGCGCACGCGCTCGCGTTGGCGTTCAGAAATGATGGGCCCCAGCATGGTTGTCGGTTCGCGAAGATCGCCAATTTTGGCGTTCTTCGTCGCAGCAGAAAAAGCCTTTGCGAACTTGTCAAAAATTGGGCGCTCCACATAGATGCGCGATGCGCCCATGCAGACTTGGCCCTGATACATAAAGATGCTGAAAAGCGCGGCATTCACTGCTTGGTCGATATCGGCATCGGCGCTCACGATCAGCGGACTCTTGCCGCCGAGTTCCAGCGTATATTTCTTCAATCTGCGCGCCGCGATTTCCGCAATGTGTTTCCCAACCCGAGAAGAGCCGGTGAAAGTGATGGCGGACACCTTTGGATGGCCAGTCAAATCGTCGCCAATGTCTGCTCCATTGCCATAGACGACATTGAACAGCCCATCAGGAACGCCTGCCTCCTTCCACAGCTTTGCAAGCTGAGCAGCGACCATTGGAGAGGCCTCGGATGGCAGTAGGACAAACGCATTGCCCGTCGCAATCGCCATCGCTGATTGCTTGATACCTTTGATCAGCGGCACATTGAACGGCGTAATCCCAGCCACAACGCCCACAGGTTGGCGCAGGCTCATGCTGAAGCGACCGGGTGTGTCAGAGGGGATGGTTTCGCCGCGAACCCGGCGCGGCACACCAGCGGCTGCTCGCAGGAAGCCGACCGCAAAACGCGTTTCGAAACCGGCCTTAGCGATTGGCGAGCCGATTTCATCCACGAGAATATCGGCGAAAATCGCGACATCGCGTTCCATGATCGCCGCGGCCTTCGTCAGCCATTCCTCGCGCACCGCAGCAGGAGTGTCCCTATGGGTGAGAAACGCCTGATGCGCCGCCTCAACCGCGCGATCGACGTCTTCTGCAGTGCCTGCGGGAACCCGCGAAAAGACACTGTCGTCAATTGGGTTGAGATCATCGAAGTAATTCTCGGTGGAGGAACTGATCGCTGCCCCCCCAATCCAGTGTTCGAGATTTTTCATCTGCTGTAACCCTTGATGATTTTCAAAAATATTATTGTCCGGCGACGCTCAACTTCGCATCGATTGCGGCCAAATCCCCTGCTTACCGGGCGATAAGATACCGTTCGGATCGAGAACATCCTTCAATCGGTGATGAAGATCCCACAGCGCGCCGTCATTATATTTATAAGTCCCGGCGATCTGGTCCATGAAAGCCAGATGAGTGCGGTATTCACCAAACCCGGCATCCGCTGCTTCGTCGACCAGCCTGCCGAACAGATCATAGGCGTCTTTGCGCATCTTCTCGTCCGCCCGATCATACATGATCATCAGAATATGATGCATATCGCGCCACCCCACCAGGAATTCGCCGATATAGTCGAAGCCAAAATCGTGGCAGCGCTCCTTGATCATATTGTATTGGAGGAGCGCTTCGTTTCCGTCCGGTGCAGAGATCGGTGAGAAATTGATGTGACCACCGCCGCCGATCCAGTTCATTATGCTGAATTCGGTCATATTCGGTTCGCCGCGCATCAAACGCACACGGTAATCCCAGGCCGGATCGTTCTGTCGATCAAGATACAATTTCGCTCCGGGAATGCTCAACAGCGCATCTTGAACAAGTTTGAAATTGTTCTCGATGATTGGCGGCGGACCATACATGGCCGCATAGAAATTCCACGCCCCGAGATCGTGGTCGGCAGCAATCTTCGCACGGATCGAATCCGGAAGAGGGCCTTTGCCATCGAAATAATGGCGACGTGTCGTCTTTGCTGAAACTTCCCACAAGAGATCCACTGCCACTGCAGCATTCGGGATCACCTGGTTGACCTTCAACGGGCGCACAGCATCGAAAATCGCAGCGAGGTCTTCCTCTCGCTGATAAGTGATCATGAATGGTTTGTAGCCCGGGGGCTCTGGCATCAACCACATACCCATCTTCGTCACCACACCGAAGTTCGACTGGGTGAACATACCATCATAGTGCGGGCCAGCAGCATGTTTGGTTGCCTGCCAGTGCTGCGACCCTTCAATCGCACCCTGCCCTGTCCGCACGATCTCCCCGTCGGCCAGAACCACTTCCATGCCGCATTGCATGACGAAATGGTCGCCATAGGGCGTATAGCCCGCGCCGTGTTCCAGCGCGTTGCCCATCACACCGCCCCACCCTGGTGCAGCTGGATCGATCCAGAGCTTGCTGCCCGTCTGGCGCAGATATCGATCCAGCTGGTAATATGTCACGCCTGGTTCGACGAGAGCATAGCCATATTTCTCGTTAACTTCGAGAATACGGTTCATCCGCTTGAGGTCGAACATTACGTAGCCGGATTGACGCGGAGCGGGGCCGCCATATGCAAAGTTGCGGCCATTTCCGAACGTCCAGATCGGTAGTTTATAGGAATTGAAAACCCTTAGCGCACGCTGAATTTCGTCAACATTCGCGGGCGCGATAGCAGCTGAAGGTAACAGTTCTCCATCAGCAAGCGGAGAGTAGGCGTCGCGATAGGTCGAAAGCGGCAGTTCGTCGACAAAGACCCAATCTCTGCCAACAATTGCGCCAAGCTCTTCGAGCGCCGCTTGAAAGGTTTGCGCATCGATTCCTTGGGGTAAACGGTTACTCATGACAGGTGATCTTCCACTTGGATTGCCCACGATACTAGCGCACCCGGGCTGCTAGCTGCTAAATTGCAAGCGCCTGAGCGGCACTCCGCCGTATGATCGTTGATGCTTCCATCCATCAGATCGCGAATGTGATAGGCAAGCGCGGTCGGCCAACCATTGCTTGCACGCTCAAGAAGACTCGACGTTCCATTTGTCTGATGCATCCAGCGACCCTGGGTATAGTGGTGTTTTCCTTCCAGATGGGGCTGACCTCCGCGCTCCAGCAAAAGCTGGCTGGCGATCATGGCCGCCGGATCGGAGGTGAGGCCGACAAAGCACGCAGAGCTGTCGGAAAGTTGATCGAGCAGGCCATTGAGGGAGCGATCGATCCGCACGATTTCTGCGTGATGATCACCTTCCATCAGCGCTTCACAAAACTGCCGACTTTCCGGGATTGAGCTTTCCTCAATAATGACAAGCTTCGGTGCGCGCGCCTTCACAGATGTGCTGCGGATGGTTATCCCTGCGCCAACTAATCCTGCTGCGCTGCCAAACATCGCCGCGCGACGACTTACTTCCCAGGTCACATTATTTCCCCTCTGATTGCGCAGATGTCTTGTCCAAGCTGGCGGCTTCCTTGCTCAGACCTTCCCAACGATTTTCAGGCTGGGAGTGAATACCGAAGAGATCGAGCACACGAATACAATTATGATCAACGATGTCACCGATCGACTCCGGCCTTAAATAGAACGCAGGTACGGGGGGAGAAATCACCGCCCCCATCTCTGTGCAGGCTACCATATTTCGTAGGTGAGCGAGATTTAGTGGGGTCTCACGCGTCATCATGACCAGGCGACGACGCTCTTTGAGCATGACATCAGCGGCGCGAGAAATCAGATTATCCGATTGGCCATGCGCAACGGCGGCAAGAGTGCGCATCGAACATGGAGCAATGATCATCCCCCCGCAGATAAAGGAACCGCTGGCGATGCTTGCCCCCACATTGCGCACATTGTGAACCACGTCGGCAAGAGCTTCCAGCTCCTGCTTTCCGTCGGGCAATTCTTCGCGGATATTCAGTAGGGCAGCCTGACTCATCACCAAATGGACTTCGTGAGTGGCCATCTCCCTCAGAATTTCAAGCAAGCGCAACCCATAGACCGCCCCGGTCGCGCCGGTCATTGCCACGACAAGTCGCTTCATTGCGAAAGATTTTGCAATGAAAGTGCGATGGGCGCTGAAAATATTGATCGACGAAAATAGTTCACTTAAAGACCCTCTCCTGCCTCTATCTATTTATCTACAGACCTCTTCGCAATTAGCAATTATGTGCTTAATCGAAGCGGTGCGTCTTTCCTATACAGTTCTTAATCCGACATGGATGGACTTCATCTCGAGAAATTCGTCGAGCCCGTGATGCGATCCTTCGCGTCCCAATCCGGATTCCTTGATCCCACCAAAGGGTGCTGTCTCAGTAGAAACCAGACCGCTGTTCAAGCCAACCATTCCAGTTTCGAGACTTTCGGCAACGCGCCAGAAACGATCAACATCCTGCGTAAATGCATAGGCGGCAAGGCCGGTCCGGGTCGAATTGGCAAGAGACAGAGCTTCGGTCTCGGTTTTGAATTTGAATATAGGGGCGACTGGGCCAAAGGTTTCTTCCTCGGCAAGGCGCATCGCATCATTGGCGCCTGTAAGAACAGTCGGCTGGTAAAATAACGGTCCCGCCTCATGGCGTTCACCGCCGGTGATGATCTTTGCCCCGTGCTCGACTGCGTCGCGAACGTGCCCGTCGACTTTGTCATAGGCAGCTGACGTTATAAGTGGCCCCTGTTCTGTAACGCCTTCAAGACCATTGCCGACACGGAAGTTGCTGATCTTCGCGGCCAAGGCCTCCACAAAGCGATCGTGCATGCCGCTTTGCACCAGAATCCGATTGGCGCAGACGCAGGTCTGGCCGGTGTTGCGGAATTTGGATGTGATGGCCCCTTCAACCGCCTGATCGAGATCTGCATCGTCAAAAACGATGAGTGGCGCATTTCCGCCAAGCTCCATCGATACGCGCTTCAGCGTGGAGGCGCATTGGCCCGTCAGGGTTTTCCCGACTGCGGTGGATCCAGTGAAAGTGAATTTGGCTACGTCCGGATGGCCGGTAAGTACCGAACCTATTGCCGGAGCGTCCCCCGCAATGACATTGAATACGCCGGCAGGGACGCCAGCCTCCAGTGCAAGTTGCGCGAGAGCAAAGGCAGTAAGTGGCGTTAATTCGGACGGCTTGAGTGTGATGGTGCACCCGGCAGCCAAGGCGGGTGCCACCTTGCGAGTGATCATCGCTGCGGGGAAATTCCATGGAGTGATCGCGCCGACGACACCGACAGGTTGCCTGATGACAAGGATGCGGCGATCTTGATGGCTGGGGATGATTTCCCCGTATGCGCGACGCGCTTCCTCTGCAAACCACTGCACGAAGCTGGCGGCATAATCGACCTCACCCCGCGCCTCTCCTAGCGGCTTGCCTTGCTCGGCAGTCATGATCTTTGCCAGATCTTCGCGCGCGTCGGTGATCAGGGCAAACCAATTACGAAGAATATTGGCTCTCTCATGAGCCGATGTTGCGCGCCAATCGGTATAGGCGCGTAAATTGCTGGCAACAGAAGCCTCAGCCTCAGCAGCACCAAGAAAAGGGATATTCGCAATAACTTCGTCAGTGGCAGGATTGATGACCTCAAAGGTCTCCTTCGCCCTGGCAGCTTCGCCATCGATCAGCGGTGCACCGTTAAGAAAATCTGGCCGAAGCGATGTGGTAACGGTCAAAAAGCCCTCTTCTCCGACCAATTTTTGGTCGGGCAACGTATTCCCGGATGTTCACCCGGAGCTTTGAAAGATGGCTGCCGGGGCGGCAAGCTGAATGCGCCGCCCCGGTGCCAATAGCATTTAGTACTTATATGCAAGCCTCAAGAACCATTCCCGCGGGCGGGAATAGTTGGCCAAAGCCGTACCAGCCACGAAGCGATCCACAAATCCACCAAGAATGTATCGCTCATCGGTGAGGTTGGTGACGCCGGCCGTCACAACAAAGTGCTCATTCGGTTCAGTATAGGCCAAGCTTGCACCGAACACGCTGAAACCAGGCTGATAGAGTTCAGGGCTGTTGATGGCATCTTTGTAGGTGCCGCTCTGATAAGACCAGTCACCTCGTGCGGCTAGCCTGCCCTTGCTTCCATCATAGATGTCCGCATTGAAGGCCGCTGACGCCGTCCATTCGGGAACGAATGCGAACTTGGAGTCAACAGTGATAGGAAAGGCATTGGGATCAATCGACCGGTAGAAAGCATCAAGATAGCCAACGCCAAATGTGAGGCGCAGCCAATCAGATGGAGCGACATCGCCCTCGACTTCAAAACCCCTGATCCGGCCAGTACCCGCATTTCGTGCCTTCGGAGCGATACCTTCGTTCACAACAACCTGAATGTCGCTGTAATCCGACTGAAATGCCGCCATGTTGAGGCGGACATTGCTGTTGAAGAGCTCGGTCTTTGCGCCGACTTCATAGGATTCGACAAACTCCGGCGTGAACTCTGGCGCTACGACTTCGCCAGGGAAAACACGCTGCGTGAAGCCACCGTTCTTAAATCCCTTTGAGTAAGAGGCATAGACCAGAACATCATTGCTGACCTCATAATCAAGGGTAAGCGCGGGGGTCCATTCCTTTGCCTCCGTCGACACTTCAACGGCTGGGAGGTTATGATTGCCACCCGGGTTGACGTCAGTAGGAACACATCCACCTGGCGGCGGGAAGCCGAACAGCGGATTGGTCGGATCCGTGATCAAAATCGGCTCCGGTTGCCCCACGATGCACTGGCTGAAAGCGATAAAGACGCCATCGGGATACGGCAGGGGGAGGCCCGCAGTGTAGTCATTGAAGATCGTCTGGAAGGACGGGTCAAACCGCTTGGTTTCTTCGGTGTAGCGGATGCCGGGAGTAACTGAGAACCGATCGGTAACTTCATAGGTGAATTGGAAGTATCCGGCATAGCTATCATTGTCGATCTTGCCGCCACTGATGAAGTCAGCAAACCCGAAAAGCAGCTCGTTGAAATCCTGCCCTTTTTCTTTCAGGTAATATGCACCCACGGCAAACTGTAGACGGTCGTCGAACAAGCTGCCAGTCAACTGCAGTTCCTGCGATGCCTGCCACAGGTCGATATCGTTCGTAGACTGAAGATAAGGATGTGGCGTTAGGTCGAAGTCCCAGAAGATTTCCGATTTCTGGTCACGATACGCAGAAATGGACTTGAGGCTAACATCACCGAAGTCATAATCGAGCGTCATATTGACACCCCATAGATCGAAATCTGACTGGTTTGTCCCGTTAGACCACGTCTCATCAATATCGTCGGTTATCCACTGGGTGGTTGCGCAGCGCGGATCATCGACCGGTGCCAATTCTCCATCTGCGCCGCAGAATCCGGCCCCACCGCGCAGCTTGTTCCAGGCATAGGTGGCACTTGGGAAGGCTACGACCCTATCGTTGATCTCCACAATCTGAAGCAGGTCAGGCGAATCGAACAGATTTATCAGGGAAGAGGGCGTCACGCCTTCTCGCCGAATATTGATATCGCCAGATAGATTGACGGTGAATTCAGGAGTGGGCTCCCATCGCAACGCCAGACGGCCACCGAAACTATCCTTGTCGCCCTGGTATTCCCCATCGAACAGTCGTTTTTGATACCCGTCGCGGGTTTCGTAGGATGCAACCGCCCGGATGGCCAGCGTATCGCTCAACGGCACATTGATCATGCCTCTGATATCAGCCCGGTTGAAACGGCCGGTGGTCGCCTCAAGCTTGAGGTCGAAATTATGTTGCGGTTCAACCGAATTGACCACGATCGCGCCACCGATCGTATTCTTGCCGAAAAGCGTTCCCTGTGGGCCTCGAAGGACCTGAATGCTCTCCACATCAGCCATGTCGAGCAAGGCTCCGACCGAGCGGGCGACATATACGCCATCAACATAGACACCGACGCCAGGATCAACCGTAATGTTGAAATCGGTCTGGCCGACCCCTCGGATGAACGCTGTAATCGAAGCACTGGATCCCGAAAGATTGGCAACCGGTGAGATGTTCACATTAGGCGCGAACCTTGCGACATCAGATACATTGGCGATTTGCTTTTCTTCAAGCATTTCGCCAGTCATGGCAGTAATCGCGATTGGCGTTTGCTGCAGATTCTCCGACCGCTTACGCGCCGTGACGAGAATTACCCCTAGTCCGGAACTGCTATCCTCTTGCGCCGCAGCATCCGGAACCTCATCGGTTGGATCCTGCGCCCAAGCTGGAGTTGAAACAAGACCCAAAGCTGCAGTAGTAAGTAACAATGATATGCGTGAACATTTGTCTTTTTTTGGATTAAACACTATACTTCTCCCAAAGTGTTTACACGTTTTAGAACCGTGTTTCTATACTTAACCCTATCTTTCGTGGCTGTTCATAAAATCCATCGGTACCCAAGGCGCCGGGACGGATAGTCTGAAGAACACTTTCATTAGTTAGATTGGTACCCCACAACCCGATCTTGAAGCGCTCATGATCCGGAGACCAGTAAATTGATCCGGATATAAGTGCATAAGATGGCTGGGAAAAAATGTTCGCAAAATCATAATAGACCCGCGAACTCCAAGAAAGATTACCCGACACAGTCATTCGACCACCGCCGACGTCGCTACCCCATTGCGCACCAAAACTACCGGACCACTCTGGGGCCCGCGTCATCGTGTTGTCCGAGGCATCGAAGGTTTCCACCGAATTGCCGCCATCATCCCGTGGGAAGAAACCTTGTGCGTTGGTGAAATCCTCATAACGAGCGTGCGTATAGGCCACAGCCGCGCGTAAATTCAGATCATCAGTGGGGCGAACAAAAGCTTCGAACTCACCACCATAGATCTTCGCGTTTGCGGCGTTTTGGAGAATGTAACTTGAACCCAGGCTGTCCTTTGACTGGAGCTGCAATCCTTTGTAATCATAGTGGTAAACAGCAAGGTTTGCGCGGAGCCAGGGGAATGGATCTGACTTGATGCCGAATTCCGCCGCATCGATAGTCTCGGGATCCACCGCTTCGTCGCTTAGCGCAGCCATGTTGAATACGCCGCTCTTGAACGCAGTTCCATAAGTTGCGTAGGCGCTGGTTCGCGGAGCGAGTTCATAACGTACGCCAACTTTATAATCGAACTTATTGAACGTCTCTTCAGCATCATCAACAACGAGGTTGCCAAACAGACGCTGTGAAAAGTTACGAGTCTCGGTTGTGTAACGTCCGCCTAGAGTAAAGAACAAACCCGGCTGAATTTCATAGACGCCCTCAGCAAACCCAGCGAATGAGCGGCCTTCCAGCTCCGGTTCCAGAATTGGCCCCCTGAGTGGTTCGTCAGGGCTCGGTGCGGTGAATGGGGCGACATATGAATTGCCACCAAATTGATAGAAATAACCGCCGACGAGCCATTGGAACGGACTCGAATTTGAAGAACTTAGCTTTATTTCCTGACTGCCGGATTCTACGTTAAATGTCGCCGGGAAATTCCCCAACTCAATATTAGTTGCATCTGAATCGGTGTTTTGGAACCAGCGAAGGTTCATCCAGCCGCCTGTTGTATCAAGAACTACGGAACCCAGATCCAAACTGGTGTGCAATGCGATGTTCCAACGCTTCAGGTTGAGGTCGGGGACGTCAGTAAGTGAGGCCTGCCAAGGGCCTGTGGGCAAGATAACGCCCGGGAAACGGCGTCCCGCTGTGTTGTCATCGATCGGCTGAGGTGAATTTGTCGTACTGTCCTGGTCGAAATACTCACCGGTAACCACAACTTTAAAGCGACTACTCGGTTCGTACATCAGCTTGCTGCGAACGTCGATTACCTGCTGGTCACCCAGACCACCGCCTCTTACGAGATCCTCAATATAACCTTCATTTTTACGGTAGAGGCCCGCAAAATCGGCCGCGACTGTATCGGTGATTGGTCCCGTCAGATAAATCCTGGCGTCATAATCATTTGCGTCATTGCGCATGCGTCCAATCCTGAAAGCGCCTCTGCCTCGAAAGCTGAAGCTCGGATCGGGTGTGATGACGTTGATCAATCCGCCGGTGGCATTACGGCCGAATGTAATGCCTTGAGGGCCGCGTAATACTTCCACGCGTTCAACCTCAACGAGGTCGATCCAGTTCGCTGCGGATTCGGGTTGGTATACACCATCGATATAGGTCGCAATATTGGGCTCGTCGCCAATAGAAATGCCGGTTGAACCTACACCGCGGACCACCGGCTGAAAGACGCCCATGTTGCGACTTCCTACAAAACCCGGCACGACCTGCGTCAGTGTTCTGATAGTAGAGACATCTGCCGAGGCCAATGTATCTCCAGTCACGGCGGTGACGGCTACAGGTACGTCTTGCAGGTTTTCTGCGCGTCTGGTGGCGGTGACGATAATGTCACCTATGCCTACACTGGTTTCCTGCGCCTCTTCTTCAACACTCTCGGAAGATTGCTCCGAAGCTGCCTCGGTTTCCTGAGCCATCGCAGAAAAAGAAACCAACCCAGACGCTGACATTAGAATGGTGCTCGCCATAGCGACACCGTATGTAGTGTTTCCCATTTTCGCTCTCCCATTCGATCCCGTTATTATTATTGGATCGCCTCCATCGACTTATATTTATTGTCGACTGCGCAAGTATTCCTCCAAGAAATCCAGTCGATCATTGCCCCAGAAGATTTGGTCATTCACAAACATCAGGGGGGCACCGAAAACACCGCGCTGAATGGCCTGTGCTCTCGCCTTCCGATATTCATTCTGCCCGATCGTAGAATCGACAAAATCAACCAGCTTGTCTGGATCAAGGCCCGCAGTTTCGGCGCATGCGCGCAGCTCTTTGCGATCGCGTGGATCAATCCCCTCGCCCCAGATGCGTCGATAGGCATCTGTTACGAACGCCTCCGCCTTCCCTTCATCTCGGGCAAATAGAACAGCGCAGTTCCAGTCGCCGCAATCGAAGCTTTCAGGAAAAGACAGGGGCACTTCGTAGTGCTTTGCCCATCGTTCCAGATCCGCCATCATCACTTTGATCTTCGGAACAACCTCACGGTTGGATGGGCCATAATTTCCCGCTGCGATTTTCGCTTCCGGAATATCCATCGGCCAATAATTCACTTCGCAATTATTGCGCCGGGCAATCTCTGGAAGCTTCAGCTGCGCGAGGTAGCTAAAGGGACTGATGAAGTCGAAATAGAAATCAATAGTACGGGTCATTGATTTTCCAGATCGTATCCGACCATCTCACGATAGTTATCCCAGAAACCGATGATCGTGCCTTCGGTAACCAGATGGTCCGTATCCTTGGCTTCGCCCCCACCCATGGCGATGTAAGAAGCGTCCTCATTCTCGCCGACAACTGCGTTCTGGACGATCTCGACGGCTTCACCGTCCTCCATGGAAATGAGCCCGGACGGACCGATGAGATTTGCCTGCTTAAGCCGAATGGCCTGCATTTCCTCATCATCATCTTCGTAACCGAAGTGGGTCCAGACGAGCTCGAATTCGTCAGGTCCGTATGTAACCGATTGGCGAACCGCGAGGGTGTTCTGAATTTGTTGAAGAACAAGGTTCGGGAAGACAGCCAGGATGACCAAGGTTATGCCATCATCGAATTCCTGGCGTCCTTTCAGGAGCGACATGTCCTGCAGACTGAATCCGGTGTCGAATGTACGAGAATCCCCATAGGCTTCCTTGTCCGCAGCATCATCATTGCTGGCAGCAATTGAATAAAGCAGCGAATGGCGCTTCTTTTCGTCCATCACGGACTTCCCGGTCTGGGTCGAACGGTAAAGGCCGAAAGTGTTGTGAAACAAATGCAGAAGGCTCGCGTGATAGGGATCACGCGTATTTTCAGCGTAGAGCTTCCAATTTCCGTGAATAACCTGACGCTGGTCGCCGAGAATCTTGATCGGCTTGCACATTATCCGTTCAATATGCTCGACGACGATCGGACCGAGGAAATCGCGACAGGATTCAACTGTAGAAGAAAACGTCGCGAAGATCAGTCCGCTTACAGATTCTGCCTTCAGTTTCTGGAGGCCATGCTGGGACATGTCGAAATCACCGGGCATGCCGCCCTGCCCTTTAAGCCCCCGACGGAAAGGAACACCGATCAGGTTACCCTTCAGATCATAGGCCCACTGGTGATACACGCATTCAAGATTAGCGCGATTGCCACGTGCCTCGCGACACACAAGCGCGCCTCGATGCGCGCATCGGTTGACGACAACATTTATTGTACCGTCTGTATCGCGCATCACGATTACAGGGGTTTCACCAACGAAAGTTGATTTGAAATCGCCAGGTTCCGGGATTTCCGCATCCAGTCCTACAAAGGACCAGCATTCGCCCTTAAAGATCTTATCCTGCTCAGCCTGATAATAGCGCGGGTCAGTGAACACCCGGTAAGGAACCCGGCACGCCGATGCATCAGTACCAGCCTTCTGTTCTTCGGCTTTCAATCCAGTAGTGCTCATCTTTTGGGCTCCTAATGATGCCTAGATCGGGCGAACCATCATCGTGTCGATGAGGTGCGTATCAAAAATTGCTGTTTTCGATCGAAAACGCGGACTGTCTCCAGTCAAGACAATTTCATCAATATACTTTCCCGAATTATATATTGTTGTCCGCCCATCTTTGCGGGTCATAAGAACCACATAGTTGGTCTGCGACTTTAACACTGAATCGTCTGCATTAACGATGCGAGTTGGACCCAATATGTGGCGATAACTGTGTTCAGGAAAGATATTAGCTTTGCGCAAAGATACTATACGATCAACTAACATCCCGCGACTATCACAAAACACCGCAGATAGAGACATACCGCGATTATTATTTTCGGCGGAAATAACCGAGTATTTACATTTTTCCTCGAACAAGTCGGGCCATTCCTCAAGACGATCATCATCTATGAGTTCAGCGCAATATGCATTGAGTTGTACTGCAATATGATGCTGTTGTATTTTCTCAATACTGGGAAGGGACATCAGCTCACCTGCTCCGGTTCTTCGATGCAAACCCAATTGTCCTCAATCATGACCGGGTAAGTCTTGATTGGTATCTGACAAGGGAATGCCTTTGCCGCACCGGTTTTGATTTCGAAGGAGCCCCCATGAAAGGGGCATTCGATTACATCACCTTCTTGATACCCGTCAGACAGCATTGCATTGCCGTGCGTACACAAGTTATCGGTTACAAATATTTCTTCATCTACTTTATAAACCGCGAGTGCAGGCATTTGTTTGAGAAGAACTTGTATCGGCTCGCCTTCCTTGACGTCCGAGACTTCACATAGGCGCAACTTATCTGACATTTGGACTCCTTGGACTCCATATTTTTAGGGAATTTGGCTCGGTAAAATTTGCCTAGAGCGGAATGTCCATTCCATAACCCGCCGCTTCATTTCCGTGGCCGAAGATGTCGCGAGTATAATATTCCTGCTGGGTCGGCGCAGTCCGCGCGTTCCAGCCAAATTCCCACAGCCAGCCAGAAGGATTGGCGCAATAGAAGGTCAGCGCCTGGTCGTTGGCATGCTTGCCCAATTGCAGAGCTACGTCGATTTCCCGCTGCCTGACGATGTCATGCGCGATGCCCAGATCATCGAGATTAGTATATTCGAACATCATGTGATTGATGCGCTTTTCCATAGGGCCGAGGCCGAATGCGACGGAATGCTGACGCTCGTTGCAATGCATGAAGTATGGTTCTGCGACCATGCCGTTGGGAAGGTCGAGCTTATATTCAACAGACCCCTTCAGGCCGAGCACCCGATAAAAGCGGATCGCCGCTTCAACGTCGTCCTGGCGAAGAATACAGTGGCCGATCCCTTGCGAGCCAGTCAGGAAGCCACCAAACATCGGCCGGCCGGGATGAAATGGTTTATAGGTATCAACCTGGGGGCCATAGAAAATTTCGGTAGGGTTGCCACCTGGGTCAGTGAGCTTCAGCAGGCCCAGAGCACGGCGATCTTTTGCCTCGTCACTGCTTGCAACGGTGAATTCGATATCAGCAGCTCGCAGCTTTTCCTGCATGTCTTCGAATTCCACCGGTCCGGCAACACGCCAGCCAAGATAGGCCAGATCATCGTCGCCATTCCCATAAAGGGCGATGCGATGATGCCAGAGGTCCATTCTCAGATAGAGGCGGTCATCCTCACCTTCGTCAACGACTTCCATGCCAGCGATCTCGCTTGCGTAGGTACGCCACGCATCCAGATCGGAAACAGAAAGGCCAAGATAGCCGAGTTCGGTTACTGCCGTCACAAATCTTACTCCCAAAGCACCGCCATTGAGCGGCATATTTTTTTTGAATCGACGCTGACGCGAATCATGTTAGCGTCATCTCTGTCATTGACTAGCAAGACGTTTTCCATTGTGCAATACATTGCATAGTGACTTGGCCACGTGTAACCACAGGTTGGTTCTTGCAAAGCAATGATTCGAATTTTTGTGATTTCGAAGACGTTAAAAAGCGTCACGAATAGGAGAGTAAAATGGAAGACGCGGAAAATATCGGCGGCAAGATAGCTGATCTGCAACATTTGAAGACCCGCATGCGGTCTTGGCTGAGCAAGGATGAAGAGCGCGGCATCTTCAAAATGGATCGTACGGCGTTCACAGAGGCAGCGCTTTTCGACCTTGAAATGAAATACATCTTTGAACGCAATTGGGTGTATCTCGCGCATGAAAGTCAGGTTTCCGAACCCAACGATTTCTTAACCACCAAGATTGGGCGCGTCCCCGTTATTGTGATGCGCAACAAGGCTGGCGAGCTGCATGGATTCGTCAATGCTTGTACCCATCGCGGTGCGCGCCTGTGTCGCGAACGCGTCGGCAACAAGCGCAATCACATGTGTCCGTTTCACGGCTGGACCTATTCGTCAGGTGGTGACCTGCTCGATGTGACTGATGAAAGTCTCGGAGGATATTCGCCCGCTTTCAGTCGCGACGATCTCGGTCTTGTTCCACTTGGAAAATTCGATGTTTATCGTGGCTTTATTTTCGGCAGCGTCTCTGCTGATGTGGAGCCGCTGGCTGATTACCTTGCCGGGTCAAAAGACTTTATCGACATGTTTGCCGACCAGTCGAAGACCGGCAAGATGGAAGTTCTGCCTGGAACCAATCGCTATCGCTATCACGGCAATTGGAAGATGCAGGTAGAGAACGGCCTTGATGGTTATCACGTGATGACCACGCATGCGAACTACTTCATGACCGTGCAGCGGCGTGTAGAGGGGCTATCGAAGAACGATACCAAGGCGATCGATTTCGATGGTTTTTCGGCTCGCGATGGCGGTTCGTTCTCATTTAAGAATGGCCATACTGTGCTGTGGGCAGACTATGCCAATTACATGGATCGACCCAATTATCGGATCCTGGATTGGCTTGAAGAATCTCACGGCGCCGAAAAGGCAAAGTGGATGAACAAGCGCATCCGCAACCTGCTGCTGTTTCCGAACGTTTTCTTGATGGATCAGACCAGCACGCAAATTCGTATTATTCAGCCGATTTCAGTCAATGAGACTGAGATCAGCACCGTGTGCATCGCCCCGGTTGGCGAAGATCAGGAAGCGCGGACGCTGCGCCTGCGCCAGTATGAAGATTTCTTCAACTCAACCGGGATGGCCACACCTGACGATCTGACCGAGTTCAATAACTGTCAAACCGCCTATGCTGCAGGGGAAGGTCTATATAACGAGATGTCTCGTGGCGCGACCCGCTGGGAGACTGGTCCAGGCAAATTCGGCGAGCCGCTAGATGTCGATGTCGTCAAGAGCAGCCCATCGGTGGCTGACGAGGGCCTCTATGTCGCGATCCATGATGAATGGGTCGATATCATGGAAAAAGCGATAGACAGCGAATGCGAGGAACTTTCTGCTCAGCGTGAACGAATTCGGGAGGAGGCGTAATGACGGACACCAACGCGCGTTGGTTGGCGGTCTCCCAATTTCTTGGCCGGGAAGCGCTTTTTCTTGATGACAAGGACTGGGATAGCTGGCTGGAATTATACCATGAAGATGCCGAATACTGGGTACCTGCATGGGACGACCATGAAAGACCGACCAACGATCCCCAGCATGAAGTTTCGCTGATTTATTACCCAAATCGTGGCGGGCTTGAGGATCGCGTTTTTCGTATCCGTACGCGGCGCTCTTCTGCGAGTACGCCCCCACCCCGGACCGTCCATTTGTTCACGCTTCTGGCGGTGGAAGAGAAGGACGGGCTCGTTCATGTTCGCACTTCTTGGAACACCACTTCTTTCTTAGAAGAGACTGTATCAACTCTCAGCGGACACGCTCATTACGACCTTGAGCCGACGGGTGATACTTTCGTTATAAAGCGCAAGAAGACAATCGTAACGACGGATATTTTCCGGGAGGTTGCGGATGTCTACAGCCTCTGATCGGCGACCTGCAGCGGATTCGCGACCGGTCGTTGGCACCATGATAGGCGACCCGGCGGGCATAGGCCCGGAGGTTGCCGTAAAAGCGCTCGCATCGGGCCGGGTACATGATGTGTCGGTTCCGGTTTTGCTTGGCTCTGCCGCGGCGGTGGAACGTGCGCTGAAGTTCACCGGGCTGAATGCCCGGGTGCGCGTAATGCAGCAGTTCGAGAAACCGAGCGACGATCCGGCCATTATCGATGTCATCGATACCGGCGCTTTGCCTGAAGGTGTTTTGCCCTTGGGTGAGGATACCGAAGCAGCAGGCCATGCCAGCGCGCAATGGCTCGACGAGCTTGATGCACTGGCACGTGACGGCAGTTTCGCCGCCACGATCATGGGACCGATCAGCACTGGATCGCTGAAGATGGCGGGCAAGATTGACAAGGTCATCAGCCCAACCCCGGGCGAAAGCTATCTCGTGCTTTTGACGGGGCCTCTGCGCGTTGCTCATCTCACCGATCACATGCCATTGCGGCAGGTAATCGACGTCATTTCATCAGATCTTGTGGCGAGTGCCCTCGAGCAATTGAACGATGCGATGACTTCATGGGGCACCGTTCGCCCCCGGATCGCCGTTGCAGGCCTCAATCCACACGCCGCGGGTGATGAGGATCGCGATGTAATCGCTCCCGGGGTGGAGCTGGCGAGATCCAAGGGGATTAACGTCGAAGGACCGATCCCCCCTGACTCGGTTTTCCGCCAGTGTATCGAGGGGCGCTATGATATGGTTCTCGCGATGTTCCACGATCAGGGACATATCGCTGTAAAGACCTGGGGATTCTCAGGGAATTGCGTGATCATGATGGGGCCACCTTATCTACACATGTCCGTAGCCCACGGCACAGCCTACGACATTGCTGGCAAGGGTACGGCAGATGCCGAAATGATGCTGAGCGCCATGCTTACCGCAGGGCGCCTCGCCTCTGGAGGCGGTTTCGAAGAAGCTGGGGAGAGCACTGATGAACATTAATAACCCGGAACTGGTAAAAAGTTCGACGCCCACGTCAATTGATTACGCAGTCTATCACAGCCCTGAAATATTCGCTGCCGAGCAGAAGAATATCTTTCGCGGAAAAACCTGGTCCTACATAGGATTGGAGGCCGAAATCCCGAACAAGGGTGATTTCCGGTCAACTCATGTAGGGCAGACGCCTATTGTCATGGTGCGGGGCGATAATGGAGAGATCCATGCTTGGGTGAATCGCTGCGCCCATAAAGGGGCAACGGTATGCCGTTCGCTGCGCGGAAATCGCGCTGACGATGCATTCGTTTGTGTCTATCATCAGTGGTCCTACGACGCGACAGGCAAGCTGACAGGCGTACCTTTTCGCCGCGGCCTGAAGGGTGTCGGCGGCTATCCAAAGGATTTCGATCTGGAGGCACATTCGCTCGAACAGCTTCGGGTCGAGACTTTCGAAGGAATGGTATTCGGTACATTCAGTGATGACGTTGCCGGGCTGGAAGAATTTCTCGGCCCGGTTATGCGCAAATATATTGCACGCGTGTTCCAGCGCCCTGTCAAAGTGCTGGGCTATGCGCGGCAATATATGGCGGGGAACTGGAAGCTATATTCCGAAAACAGTCGTGACAGCTATCACGGTGGACTGCTGCACCTGTTCTATCCGACGTTTGGCATATATCGGCAGAGCCAGGAAAGCGCCGGTGAATTGTCGGAGGAAGGCTTCCACAATGTCTTCACCGTCTCAAAGCCGAAGGGCGATGTTGATTACAGCTCATTCGGGGACGAAGCCAATCGCCAGATGCAAGGTGAGGCAAAGCTGCAAGATGAAAGGGTGATCGCATTCCGCCCGGAGATTGACGATGATGTCGGACTGCATATTCAGTCAGTCTTCCCCTCGGTCGTCGTTCAGCAAATTCAAAATACTCTGGCCACGCGTCAGATCGTCACTCATGGCCCTGACAAGACCGAATTGGTCTGGACCTATTTCGGCTATGCTGATGACGATGAAGAAACTACGCGCCATCGCTTGAGAAACCTGAATCTCGTGGGGCCGTCTGGCCTAATCTCGATGGAGGACGGTGAGGCAGTGGAACTTTGCCAGCAGGGCACACTCGGGGCCGAAGGCAAGCATAGCTTTGTCGAAATGGGTGGCATTGATGTGCAAGAGTATTATGCGCCTATGGGAATGGACGAAAACTCTGTGCGCGGATTCTGGAAAGGGTATTTGAGTCTAATGGGCGATTCTCTGGTGGATGCCGCAGGAGAAGCTGCGTGAGCATCCCGCAGGAAGACGCGCAGCGCGCCATAGACGATCTCAATGCGGCCTACGGCCTGTGCCTTGACGATGAGAGACTGGAGCAATGGCCAGAATTCTTCGTGGAGGAGTGCCTGTATCAGATCATTGCTCGCGAAAATGTCGATAATGGACTGCCAGCCGCAGTCATGTATTGCGATAGCAAGGGAATGCTTATCGACCGGGTAGTAGCCTTACGCAAAGCGAATGTTTTTCCTGAACATTTCAATCGCCACCTGACGGGACGCTCAGTAATTACCGGACAGGAAGGCAATATTGTCTCGGCCGAATCAAGCTATGTCGTTTTCCAGACGCGCAATGACGGGGAAACGCACATTTATAATGCAGGAAAATATGTGGACCAGTTCGACTTTACAGACGCCGAAGTGCGCTTAAGAAGCCGGACTTGTGTGTACGATACTTTGCGGATTCCAACACTGCTCGCCACCCCCATTTGAAACCCATTTTCTTTACCAACCGATTACATAATCTGGAGTGTCCATTATGAAGCTTTTCGCAAGTCCTGGTGCCTGTTCGCTGGCTCCGCACATTGCTCTAAGAGAAATCGGTGCCGATTTCGAATTGACCAAGGTCGATCTCGCTACTCGCAAGACAGAAAACGGAGAGGATTTTCTTTCGGTAAATCCCTCGGGCAAGGTTCCTGCGTTGACGCTCGATAACGGTGAAACTCTCACCGAAAATCCTGCTATTCTAAGTTATATTGCAGACCAAAAGCCTGAGTCCGGTCTCGCGCCAAGCGAAGGTACATTTGATCGCTATACTCTACTCAGTCGGCTCAGCTTCCTTGCCTCGGAATTTCACAAGGCATTCGTGCCTTTGTTCCATCCTGGCAGTGACGAAAAATCCAAGGCTGCGGCTGCAGAGAATGTCAAACAGCACCTTGCTGCCTTGAATGAGGAACTGTCCGACGCAGAATATTATTGCGGAGATAGTTTCAGCGTGGCCGACATCTATCTCTTTGTCATGCTGGGCTGGCCCAACCATGTGGGCATTGATATGAGCGCTTACCCTGCGCTTGGTGCTTATTGCGGACGGATCGCTCAGCGTCCGTCAGTGGGCGCGGCTCTTCAGGCGGAGGGGCTTGCTTAGGATTAAATTGTGGACTTCACGACAGCACATCTGAAATTGTGAAGCAGTTCCACAGCATGCAGGACGTGGTGAAATTCCGAAGGTCGAAAAAGGTATATGGCGAATATGACAGAGAATGGTGACCGCCCTGAGATAGGCAAGTCTCTCGTCGTTGATGGTAGCGCGACCAATTACCATGACATGGGTGACGGAAGCCCCGTCTTGCTTATCCACGGTTCCGGCCCAGGCGTAACCGCCTGGGCCAACTGGCGGCTAAACCTGCCAGAGCTGGCAAGTGAGTTTCGCACTATTGCGCCAGACATGTTCGGGTTCGGATATTCAGACAGCAAGGGTCGGATAGAGAACAAGCAAGTTTGGGTTGATCAACTCGCTGGTTTTCTTGACGGACTGGGGATTGATAAGGTTTCAGTCGTTGGCAATTCTTTTGGCGGGGGCATCGCCCTGGCTTTCATGATAGCTCATCCTGATCGTATCGACCGCGCCGTCCTGATGGGTCCGGCTGGACTGAATTTTCCGATCACTCCTGCTCTTGACAAGGTCTGGGGCTATGAGCCCTCCCCGGAAGCGATGAGGGAGTCGTTGGAATATCTCGCGTGGGATCACAGTCGGCTCACCGACGATCTGATCCAGTCTCGCTATGAAGCCAGCATTCGTCCCGGCGCGCAAGAGCCATACAATGCCACATTCGGAGGCGCTGATCGCCAGGCCAATGTCGCAATGCTTGCAAGCAGTGAGGATGACATCGCCGCGCTGCCGCATGAGACGCTGATACTACATGGCATTTCGGATCAGGTCATTCCGCTGGACTCAACGGTCCGCTTGGCCACGCTGATGCAACGTGCGGACTTGCATGTCTTTGCAGAATGCGGGCACTGGGTTCAGATTGAACGTATGGCGAGCTTCAACCGCATGGTGACAGAATTTTTCAAGAACGGCCTTAAGGCCAAGAAATAGAGGATATCAATCATGGCATTAACCGGAGTAATTCGGCCCGGATACGTCCAGCTGCGAGTTCTGGATATCGAAGAGTCTATCAAGCATTATCGTGATCGTATCGGCCTTAATCTCGTCGCACGCGAAGGTGATCGGGCGTTTTTCCAAGCCTTCGACGAGTTTGACCGGCACAGCATCATCCTGCGTGAAGCGGATTCCGCTGGCATGGATGTCATGGGCTTCAAGGTCCTCAAAGATGCAGATCTCGATCACTTCGCTGAACGTCTTTTGGACATGGGCGTCCATGTTGAGGTTATCGCCGCAGGGGAGGACCCCGGTGTAGGCCGCAAAATCCGGTTCAACACCCCAACGCAGCACGTCTTTGAACTCTACGCCGAGATGGAACTTTCCGAAACCGGCCCTGCCACCAAAAACCCGGATGTCTGGATCGCCGAGCCTCGTGGCATGCGCGCAACGCGCTTCGATCACTGCGCGCTCAACGGCGTCGACATTTCCGCTTCAGCCAAGATCTTCGTAGAAGCGCTCGACTTCTCACTTACCGAAGAGCTGGTGGATGAGGAAAGCGGGAACCGTCTCGGCATTTTCCTTTCGTGCAGCAACAAGGCACATGACGTAGCGTTTCTAGCCTATCCCGAGGATAGCAAGATCCATCATACTTCCTTCTTCCTGGAATCTTGGCACGATGTGGGCCACGCTGCCGATATTATCAGCCGTTACGATATTTCGCTTGATATCGGGCCGACCCGTCACGGTATCACTCGCGGGCAGACGATCTACTTCTTCGACCCTTCGGGTAATCGAAATGAAACCTTCAGCGGCGGCTATATTTACTACCCCGACAACCCCCAGCGGATGTGGCAGGCCGAAAATGCCGGCAAGGCAATATTCTATTACGAGAAAGAACTGACCGATCGCTTTATGACGGTGAACACCTGATCATGGAAAAGATAGTCTCAGTAAACGTCATCAGTCATAAACTGGCGCTCAAGGCAGCAGAAGCTACTGTTGCAAAAGGGAGCGAGCTTGGTTGTTCGATTGTGGTTGCAATTGTCGGGCCCGGGGGAGAGCTCATCGCTTTCTTGCGGGCCAATGGCGCACCCTTGCCATCAGCAAAAATCGCGCAGGACAAAGCCTACAGTGCAGCCAGCTTCAGGATCCCGACGCCGCAACTTTATGAAATGGTGTCGGGCAATCCCGCACTTCGTGACGGTATCATGTCGCAGCCGGGCATTGCATTGTTTGGCGGCGGCCTGCCGATTGAGATCGACGGCGAATTTGTCGGTGCAATCGGGGTTTCCGGCTCGACGGAGGAGCAGGACATTGAATGTGCCACTGCAGGTCTTGCCTCAATCGGCGCCAAATAGGTCTGATATCCGCTCCGGCAGCATCATATCGAGGAAATAACGATCCAAATGTCTAGCAAATCCCCTCGTCCCGTGGACGATACTATTCTTAACTTTATTGGTGGCTCCTATCGCCAGGGAAGTGAACGAAAGACCTTCCCCAATTTTAATCCAGCCACCGGGGAGCAGATTGGTCTCGTTCAAGAGGCGAGCGCTGACGATGTTGCAGATGCGGTTGCCGCTGCCAAGAAGGCGCTCCAGGGGCCTTGGGGTAAGATGACAACCGCTGAACGGGTCAAGCTGATTTCTGCCGTGGCGACAGAGATTGAGCGCCGTTCAGATGATTTCCTCGAAGCGGAGGTGGCCGATACTGGTAAGCCTCGCGGAGTGGCTTCCCACATAGACATTCCGCGCGGGGCGGCCAATTTCCGAATGTTCGCCGATGTCATTTCGACGA
>CAJXTZ010000003.1 GCA_913061345.1 uncultured Erythrobacter sp. | reverse complement strand
CGCCAACTACTTCAGCTCGTGCGGATATGAACCGGAATGAACGAAAACCGCTCTAGAACCAGCAGGTGAGCGCATCGCGCACAATGCATCGAGCCTGCTTGCGATGCTCGAGATGAACCGGCGTTCGCTTTTTACGTCGGTGGTCGCCGGACAGAACAGTGGTGCTGAGGCCTGGTTGGTACGACCGATACCCTGAGTGGCACTGCCCGTGCAAATGCGCCCGGCGCTGCTGGCTTTTGCAGCCAAGGTCGACACGGCAGGAACGCTGGTGCCGCCGGCATCCGAAAAGGCCGGGATACTCTTGGTCCCTTCCATGAAGCTTGCGCCAAGATCGGCATGGCGGCAGCGAAAAAAGTCTTCGTCCAGCCTCTCGACGGATATCACGGCCTTCCCAATATAGGGTTCGTCGAGCAGCCTACCGGCGCGCGCGAAGGTCCCCCTCAGGTCTCCGGCATCGCCTCCATGGCCCGCACCTCCCCCAATATTGAAGAGTGCGACTTCGTTAGAAGTTCGAACCAGGCAGGAGCACTAGACTGATGATAGACGAAGGCGACCAACATTCCAACTATCCCATCGATGTTCGAGGCCCTTACTGCTTTGAGCAGACGAGTTTTTCCAATCGTTTTAGTGGCGGAGGGTGGATCGCGGTTGATGGATTGAACCGCTGGGTATTTTGGCCACCTGGAGCTTCTGGATGAAGCCAATGGTTACGCCCAACAAAATGCGACAACGGGCCACCTGATTTCCGCTACAGAAAATCTGGGCAACCACGCCATCAATTGTCGGCTTAGCAGGAGGAAAAGATCACCATCCCCAGTTCTTGGTATGTCTGCAATTGAGCGAATTTGTTGAGATGCCGCCTGTCGTCAATTTTGCAGGTGGACCCAATGCAGCAAAAAATGGGCGCAATTCGCGCCAGTCTCGCCGATCCGGCACTTCGCGTAATGTTCGAGGCGCGCAAGCGGGTCTTCGTTGACCTCCTCAATTGGGATGTGCCCGTTCTGGAGGACGCCTACGAAATCGATCAGTTCGACACGCCGTCAGCCAGCTATCTGGTTCTGACCGCCAACGATTTCGGACACCGGGCTTCGGCGCGGTTGTTGAGGTCTGACGGCCCTCATATTCTCAAAAATCTGTTCCCGAATCTGTGTGCTGGACCTGTGCCATTACATGGCAATTTCCGCGAGATCACCCGCTTCTGCATTGAGCCGACGCTGCCGCGCGGCGATCGGCGGAAGGCTCGCAACCAACTTGTCTCTGCGCTGGCCGACCATGCCTTGGCGAACGGGATTGCGGGCTACACGGCTGTGGCTCCGATGCCTTGGTTCCGCCAGATCGCAGACTTCGGCTGGCAATGCCATCAGCTCGGACCGGGCGAAATGATCGATGGTCAGGAGTTGGTCGCGCTGCAGATTGATATCGGTCGAAATACGCGCGAGGATCTCGAAAGCACCGGCATCTACTGCGGCGAGGCATACCGCGTCGCCAATGCCAGCATGGAGCTGGCCGCATGACCGACAAAGCGCACACCCCATGGCTGGAGCAACTACGGTCCGATGGCTACTGCATAATCCCTCGCCTGATGCCTGATGCCACTATCGCCGGGCTCAATGCGGACCTTGAAGACGCGTTCGAGAAAACGCCGATGGGCAAAGGCAACTTCTACGGTCACCGGACTCAGCGTTTCGGGCGACTGCTACTCCGGTCAAGATGGGCGGGCGATCTCGTGCTCCAGCCTCTGGTCCTGGCGCTCGCTCGGGAGATTCTTGGCGATGCCTGCGACAAGATCCAGCTTAATGTCGCGCAGGCCATCGCAATACATCCCGGAGAGATCGAACAATTTCCGCATTGCGATCACGACATGTGGGCGGGCCGCAAAAGCGATCACGAATATCTCCTCAACGTCATCTGGCCGCTCACCGAGTTCACCGCTAAAAACGGCGCAACGCGGATGTATCCCGGTACGCACAAGCAAGCGATCGAAAGCCTCGATCAGCTCGATGATCCGATAGTGGCCGAATGCGGGCCGGGTGATGCGATCTGCTTCCTTGGATCGACCGTGCACGGTGCCGGGCCAAATCATACGAACACAGTCCGACGCGGTGTGGTGATTGGCTACAGCCTCGGTTGGCTTAAACCCTACGAAAATCTCTGGCTCGCTTATCCGCCCCAGATCGCCAAAACCTTCTCGCCTGAGCTCGCCGAGCTGGCAGGTTATATTCAGCATCGCCCCAATCTCGGAAACTATGAGGGCCAATGTCCTTCGATGCTTCTGCGTGATGATTTGTCCGATTTTCCGCAGGCTACTGACGGCCTGCGTCCGGACCAAGAGGAGGCCGTTCGCGAATTTGCCGAAGCGCAGCGTGATTGACCGTGAGCCCCGCGCACGTTCTCGAACCCACCTATCGCCGCCTCAAGCGGGCACTGATGGATGGAGCATGGCGAGGCGGAATGAAACTGGAGGCAATGAGGCTCGCGGACGACTTCGGTGTGAGCATGACGCCCGTACGGGACAGCCTGAACCAGCTCGTTGGGGAAGGCCTTGTCGACCTGACGCCCGGAGAAGGGTTTCGGGTCCCCATTCTAACCGAGCAAGCTTTGCGGGATATCCTCGATGTGAACGCGCTGCTCCTCGAAACTTCATCGTCGGAAAATACGCCGAAGGTGGGCCAAAGTGACGATCATCCCTCCTCTGATACCTATCCCGACCGCCTCGCCGCAGCTTTTCTGGGTCTCGCGCGCGGATCAGACAACGGGTATTTCGTCCATCTGGTCGAGAGGATAAACGAGCGCCTTCATCCTGCCAGGAAGCTCGAACCGCAGGTTTTGCCGAAAGCGATTGATATGCTCAATCGGATCGAGGCCAGTGTAACAGCAACTCGAGGTGAGCAACTCGAAGCGATACGCAGGTACCACGAGCAGTGCCGCTCGGCGGTGTCGCAACTCATCAGCTTCCTGTAGAGTTCGATCTGCTCTCGCTCCTCAATGAGCCTGATGCGGACAGGATTTGCTCTAGATGGCTGTTCCAGTCATCCAACGCCTCGCGCTTCTCGTGCTTCCAATCATGCCTTTGATAGACTCCAGCAACCCCTGCACGCGAACCACCGACGTGGTTGAGCACAGCCTCGGTGACTTCGAACTGCACACCTAGACGCTGGAAGTTTGTGGCCAGCGTTCGTCTCAGATCGTGCAACCGCCAAGCAGGTAACGGATCCCCCTGTTCCGCCTCGATTGCGCTATCAAGCGTCTTCTTGCCCTTGGCGTAGCCCGTGAAACCCGCTCCGGTCGATGTTGCAAATATCCTGCCTTTGCGCGGCCAAACGTTGCCGCGCGCCTGTCGGTCCAGTTCTGCAATCGCAAGGTCGTTTAACAGGATCGAATTGGGTTCACCATTTTTTGGTTCGCGAGCCTGGAAGAGTCCACAACCGCTCGCTCCGATCAAGCTCTTGCCAATGCATTCCAGAAACCTCTTCGCGGCGCTGTCCGGTGGCGATGAGCAAGTGAACGATCGGCCCGAAACAGGGATGGCATTTAGGAGCCGCATTCCAAACGAGGCGCAGCTCATTGTCATTGAGCCAACGATCTCGCGGCTTGACCGTTGACGGCGTTTCCATCCCCTCCATCGGGCTTCGCTCGACATCGCCGCGACTGACCGCCCAGCGAAAGAGCCGCCGCATGCCATTCATCCGGGCGAAATTGAGCAGTCCCTCATTGCGACCACGATATGTGGGGCGGCACCAAAGGCGATCACGAATATCTCCTCAACGTCATCTGGCCGCTCACCGAATTCACGCACGCCAACGGTGCAACGCGGGTATATCCCGGCACGCACAAGCAGCGGATCGAATCCCTTGATGAGCTCGGCGAACCCATTTCCGCCGAATGCGAACCAGGAGATGCGATATGCTTTCTCGGCTCTACGGTTCATGGGGCCGGTGCCAACAAGACCAGCGATGTTCGCAGGGGCATCGTGATCGGCTACAGTCTTGGCTGGCTCAAGTCCTATGAAAACCTCTGGCTGGCTTACCCGCCGCAAGTTGCTCGAGGCTTTTCGCCAGAACTTGCCGAACTGGCGGGTTACGCGCAGCATCGCCCCAATCTCGGGAATTACGAAGGGCAGTGTCCTTCGGTTCTGCTCCGCGACAAGGTCCCCGAATATCCGCAGGCGACCGACACCTTGCGACCCGATCAGGAAGAGGCCGTTCGGGAGTTCGCGCAGTCACAGCGAAGCATGCCGTGAGCCCGGCTCATGTTCTCGAGCCGACTTACCTGCGCCTCAAGCAAGCCTTGCTCGATGGAGCCTGGCCAGTAGGTGGAAAGCTGGAGGCCATGCGTCTGGCGGACGAATTCGGCGTCAGCATGACGCCGGTGCGCGACTGCCTCAATCAACTTGTCGGGGAAGGTCTGGTTGAACTCACGCCCGGCGAAGGTTTCAGGGTGGCTTTTCTCACCGAGCAGGTACTTCGCGATATGCTGCGGTTGAATCGTCTTTTGCTCGAAGAAGCAATCAAGATTGGCGAACCGAATGTAGCGCTAGATAAGGAGCAGCGACCGTACGCGACGTACGCCGGACGCCTCGCCACCATTTTCTCTAATCTGGCGTCGGGCGCCGATAATAGGATTTTGGGCTACGTCGTCGGACGACTGAATGACAGGCTTTACCTCGTACGAAGCAGGGAATCCGAAATCTTGCCGAATGCTGGCGAACTCATGGAGAAACTGGAAAAAAGCATTGATGCCTCAACTGCTGGCCGGCTTGAAGCACTCACCCGGTACACTGAAGAATGTCTCGCAAATGTTTCGCGGTTGATTGCTACTCTCAAGACATAGAACTGGCACAGTTATCGTGTCTATTTATGGTCAGCTATCGCTTGGCATCTGCCGGTCAAGCAGCGGCGTTGAGGATTGTAACGTCAGTTCCATCCATCAGATCCGCGACTTTTCCCGACACCCGATCAACGGCGAGCCGCAATGCCTCGTCGAGATGGACATAGTTCTGCGTTGATCCGCGCGCTCCGTGGCCGAGCAAGCCTTTGATGGTCAGTTCAGAAAAGCCCATATCACCCGCGACACTTCCAAAGGTGTGGCGCAGCACATGCGGCGTGACGCCTTCGATATTTGCGATTGTACAAAGCGCACGAAGCACGTCAGGAACACCGGAGAAAGGCCGGTCAACGAAATCCGATGGGAAGAAGAGCGGCAACCCTCGCTTCTCCGGGACGGCTTGAAGCACAGCAATAGCGGCTTTTCCTATCGGCCTGAGCTGGCCGTCCGTCTTGGTATCCGGGAAATGGACCAAGCCTCTTTCAGCAAATAGCCAGCTACGCTTCATCCCGATGACTTCGGATATCCGATATCCGGTGAGAAGGAGCACCCGGATTGCCACGAGCCCGGTGAGATTCTCGCCATTGCGCTCGGCAATCGTTATCGCCTTTCCGAGCGCGCGTATTTCTTCAGCGTTCAATCGCCGGGTACGCGGTTTGCCTGCTATTTTCCTAACGCCGGCAGCGGGATTGTTCTCCACGATATCATACCGCATGGCATGAGCGAGCAAGCTATGCAGTGTGGAGACGGCCCGGCCCGCAACACCGGGACCACCTGTGGTCCGCCCTCCGCGTCCACCATCCTGCTTTTTCCTTGCGGTTCGACCGGCAACGATATCCATCTGCATCTTCTCGATGTCGGACATGCGGAGCGAGCGGACCTGCCGGGTTCCGATCAACGGCTTGATGTGCGTTTCGATACGGCTGCGATCCATGGCCAGCGTCGAAGCTTTTATCGACCGATGTTTCCGACCCAATAGTTTACCAGACTCTGCGATCTCAAGATACCAATCGCAAACCTCACGGATCGTGATTGCAGCCCGGGACTGTGCGCGTTCTTCAGCCGGATCAGCTCCCCCGGCAACAGCGCCGAGTTTGATCAACGCCTGTTTCCTCGCCTGCTCGACGGTCAATACGCCATGGCGTCCCAGCACAATGCGCCTGCTGCGCCCTTCGTCATTGCGATACTGGAGAACGAAGACCTTGAGACCGGACGGCATCGTCCTGACACCAAAGCCGCGAAGCTCATCATCCCATAAGAATGCCTGCCCTTTTGCGGGAATTTCCATGTTGTCGACGCTTCGTTTTGTGAGCTTGCCCATGCCGTTCTGCCTTTCCTGGCAATTTGCTTACACAAGCGAGTCGCCATGGCAATGTAAGCACATTGTAAGCAAGCAAAGAGAAATGCTGGCGTAGGACAGGGCCTGCTAACGTAGTGATGGTTCCATAATATATTGTGATAACAGTGCTATAGAGGAGGGCGGCGATTTCTGGCGTAAACATGAAAATCCCGCACGGGCGTTTTGCCAAGGTTGGGGTCGGGCGTTCGAATCGCCTCGCCCGCTCCATTGTCTTCCATCTCGTCGAAAAGCAGCATTGCCCTTTGGGGCGGCAGGGGACCATTATTGCCCCGCGGCTGGATCAGCTTTCGTAATTCTTCAATTCGTCACCCTGCACCGAAACCACGTGGACGAGGTTGGTGGCGCCGGACTGGCCGAATGGCACGCCTGCCATCACCGCAAGTCGGCTGCCCGATCCACCAAAACCGTGGCGCAGCGCCATGCGTTTACCCTTGGCGATCATCTCCTCAAAACTGCCGATGTCGCGGGTGATGACGGGATGTGTGCCCCATAGCAGCGCCACGCGCCTTCCGACTTCATCGCTGGGGGTGAGCACCATGACAGGAACAGCCGGCCGTTCGCGTGCGACGCGGCGGGCAGAACTGCCTGATGATGTGAAGACGGTAATCGCATTGATCTTCACCGTATCGGCAATCGTCATGCAGGCATGTGCCAGCGCATCGGCAGTGGTTGCGTCAGGCGGGGTGTCCAGCATGCGCACGCGGGGCAGGTAGGATTCGTCCTGTTCCACCTGTTTTGCGATATTGGCCATCATTAAGACGGCTTCTTCGGGCCAGTCACCAGCTGCGGTTTCTGCGCTGAGCATTACTGCGTCGGCACCGTCATAGACGGCGTTGGCAACATCGGACACCTCTGCGCGGGTTGGCGCAGGGCTTTCAATCATGGATTCGAGCATCTGCGTAGCCACGATAACTGGCTTGCCGGTCAGGCGGGTGGCATTGACAATTTTCTTCTGCAGCGGTGGCACTTCTTCGGGATTAAGCTCTACGCCCAGATCGCCGCGCGCGACCATGATACCGTCTGCCAGATCAATGATCTCGTGCAGGCGATGGATTGCCTGCGGCTTTTCGATCTTGGCACAAAGCGCGCCGCGCGGCTTTCCGTCCGCGCCGATCATCAGCTTGCGCGCCTCGGCAAGGTCATCGGGGCGCTGGACAAATGACAGGCCGATCCAATCGGCACCCTGCTCCATCGCAAAAGCGAGGTCGCGGCGATCCTTGTCGGTGAGCGCGGGAATGGGAATTTCGGCATCGGGGACATTCACCCCCTTGCGATCCGATATCACGCCGCCAACTTCCGCCTTGCAGACAATGGCATCGGCGCTGACCGACTTTACCCGCAGGCGGATTTTCCCGTCATTGACCAGCAGGCGTTGACCTTCCTCGATGACATTGAAAATCTCTGCATGCGGCAGTTCTACGCGGGCCGCATTACCTGGTTCAGTTGAGCGATCAAAGGTGAAGCTGGCACCATGCGCGATAGTGGCACGGCCATCGGCAAATTTGCCAACACGAAGCTTGGGGCCCTGAAGATCGGCCAGAATTGCGATGGGCCGCCTGAATTCGCGTTCCAGCGCGCGGATGTTTGCGATTGTCTGTGCGTGGACCTCATGTTCACCATGGCTCATATTCACGCGGAAAGCATCGGCACCAGCAAGGAACAAATTGCGGAGCACATCTGGATTGGCGGTGGCTGGCCCGGTTGTGGCAAGGATCTTGACCTTGCGACCGCGAGGATCGAGTCTCGGATTTTGCTGCTGTTCCATGCATTGTGCCTATGCCATTGGCATGCGACAAGACAAGCATCCTCTAACCATGTTCAAGGACACATTGGTATGCGTGAGCAACCTGATCCAATCGACACCTTGCCCGATGATGTGGCGGCCGCGGCATTCCGGCGGCTGGTACGCCATCTGCGCCATCGCCATGATGCACAAAACATAGAGCTGATGGGGCTTGCCGGTTTTTGCCGCAATTGCCTGTCCGACTGGATAATCGACGCGGGGTTTGATGGTGACAAGGCAGCTGCACGGGAGTTGATCCACGGCATGCCGATGGATGAATGGAAGGCGACACGCCAGAGCGAGGCGACGCGCGAACAGATTGAGGCGATGGCCGCCAGTCTGCATAAGAACGCAGCCGATCTTCGCTAGGGCAAACTTGCTGACGGCGAAACCTAAGTTCCAGCGGTTGAGCGTCAGCTACGCAGCGGATCTTTTCAACGACCATCAGAATGCGCTCTTCTGACCCTCATGGTGCAAGTAACGGGCAATGCGGCTGGGATGTGGCGTGATGCCCGCGGAGTAAAATCGCGTGGAGAAGACATGCAGCGCCTTCACCGCGCCAGAATGCCCCGCTAACGACGGGCCAACTGATTCTCGCATTTATGGAGTTATACCATGGCCGAAGCCACCGACGACCGCCTGCGCCTGCTGATCGAGCGCATTGAACGCCTCGAAGAGGAAAAGAAGGGCATCGCCGATGATATTCGCGACGTCTATCTAGAGGCGAAGGCAGTAGGATATGATGCCAAGATCATGCGCCAGATTGTGCGCCTGCGGAAGATGGAGCCCAATGATCGCAGCGAGCAGGAAATGATTCTCGATACCTATAAGGCCGCGCTCGGCATGGGTTGAGGCGCCCGCTGCGCCGCAGGGGTGATGGCCAGTAATTGCGGAAGTGAAGCCCGGTCCGGGCGATCGGGTCCGTGCTGGAAAATCTGCCGGACATCCTTAGCTGCGCGATTATCGAGCTCGGTGATCGCATGCCCGCTTGCCCGGGCACGAAGGCACAGCACATCTTCGAAAACGCTAGCGTTTAGCGCATGCCGCCTGTGGGGATGTTGACGTCGTCCCATCCCGGCGGAATCGTCTTTCCTCCGGGTTGCTACCCAGCGCAATGCTGCGATAAGGGCTAATCCCACAATAAATCTCGAGACTAGCGAAACCCATGGCAGGCCATTCCAAATTCAAGAATATCATGCACCGCAAGGGTGCGCAGGACAAAAAGCGGTCCAACCTCTTTTCCAAGCTTTCCCGCGAAATCACGGTGGCGGCGAAGATGGGCACGCCCGATCCGGACATGAACCCACGCCTGCGCCTCGCGGTCAATACCGCCAAGGCGCAGTCCATGCCCAAGGACAATATCCAGCGCGCCATCGACAAGGCGACCGCAGGGGATGACGAGAATTACGAAGAGGTCCGCTATGAAGGCTATGGTCCCGGTGGCAGCGCGATCATCGTGGAAACGCTGACAGACAATCGCAACCGCACCGCCACCGCCGTGCGCACGGCATTTTCCAAACATGGCGGCAATCTGGGCACCGAAGGCAGCGTTGTTCACGGGTTTGAGCGGCTGGGCTTCATCCTTTATCCTGCCACCGCAGGCAGTGAGGACAAGGTGCTCGAAGCGGCAATGGAGGCGGGTGCGGAAGACATCGCGTCGTCGGAAGACGGCCATGAAATCTGGACCGCAGCAGACGATCTTCATCAGGTTGCAGCCGACCTTGAAAAGGTTTTAGGAGAGGCTGAAACCGTGAAGCTGGCCTGGAAGCCCAACCTCACCGTCGACATGGACGAAAAGAACGCTTCGACTCTGCTCAAGCTGATGGACGTGCTCGATGATGACGACGATGTGCAGACAGTGTGGGGCAATTACGATATCTCTGATGAGGTGATGGAGAAGGTCTCCGACTGATGTGGCAGATTATCGCCAAGGCAGCACTGGCCGGGGCGATGATCGCGGCAATTGCGGAAATCGGGAAACGTCTGCCGGGAATGGCGGCGCTGGTAGCAAGCCTGCCACTAGTGTCGGTTCTGGGAATGCTCTTCTTGTGGCACGCACGCCCCGACACAGAAAACATGGCACGCCATAGCGAGGCCACATTCTGGTTCGTCCTGCCCAGTCTGCCGATGTTCCTCGCGATCCCGATGATGTTGCGCGCCGGGATGCCCTTCTGGCTGTCACTGACCCTCGGCTGCGCGCTGACTGTGGGGCTATATCTGCTGATGGTGCAATTTGGTCCGCGCATCGGCATCCGGCTGTAGCGCGATGGCGCGTCCTGTCTTTCCATGCTGATCCTCGGCCTCGATCCTTCGCTCAGCTGCACCGGCTGGGGCGTGATCAGGGTTGAAGGCAGCCGCATTTCGCACATCGCCAACGGGCAGGTGAAGACCGATGCAAAGGCGCCTGTCGCGCTGCGGCTCGACCATCTCCATGCGGCTGTGGCCGCTGCCATCGGGACACATATGCCCGACAGGGCTGCGGCGGAGGAAGTCTTCGTCAACAAGAACGCGCAAAGCACGATCAAGCTGGCACAGGCGCGCGGCGCGGTGCTGGCCGCGTGCGGCGCCGCAGGGCTGGAGGTGCGCGAACACGCGGCGCGGCTGGTCAAGAAGGCGGTTGTAGGCACCGGCGCGGCGGACAAAACGCAGGTACAGGCTATGCTCAAGATTCTGCTGCCGGGCGCGCAGATTGCCGGGGCCGACGCGGCAGATGCGCTGGCAGTTGCCATAGCTGACGCGCATCTGGGATAGGTGGAGGCAATGTACCTTGTCGTCTTCCGCAATCGCAAACGCACCGGCATTGATGCCGCAGCCTATGATCGACAGGCAGCACGCATGGAAGAACTGGCCAGCCAACAGCGGGGCTACCTCTCTTTCAAGAGCTACGAGGCCGCTGATGGCGAGGTGGTGGCAATTTCCGAATGGCGGGACGAGGCATCGGCGCGAAGCTGGGGCCGGCAAGCCGAACACCTTGTTATGCAAGCGCGCGGCCAGAGAGAATGGTATGCCGATTACACGCTCTATGCCTGCGACAATCCGCACACCAGAAGGTTCGTCGCGCGCGATCAGAACTGAATTTATTGTCGCAAATGAGAGAGATGGTGTGGCTGGATATCCATGGCATTGCCAATTGTGAGCAAGTTGCCGGGGTTGCAAACAAAGGTGAAGGCGAAGGACTGCTCTTGGGCAAGTATAAGGCTGGCTTTCACGACTTTTAGGTGAAGAAGGTCTCGACATACTGAAATGTCTGCCAGTTTCTATACTAAGGGGCAGCGATAATATCGATGATTCTAGCGTTTTCGCGGATTGCCAATGAGATGGGGGCGATCCGAAGAAAAACTAAACATTAACCATTCTTCATTACGTGTCATGATGATGAGCAGCCAACGATCCTACAGACATCGTGCATTCGGATTCCCTCTGCTTGGCGCGGCCTATGTTGCTATCGCATTGGTGCCGCCACCAGCTGGAAGCCTGGAAAACTTCCCGTTCTTCAACTGGACGTTGTTCAGCCAGACGAGCGATGAGAAGAGTGACGTGATCGCACTTGTCCACGCCATTAATGGTGAAGAACTTTCCGAGCCTGTCAGCTTCTACGATTTGCCAGAGGAGTTTGCCGCAGCAAGAGCGCGCGACGCTCTATTCATGAAGCTGATGGACCAGTTCGCCTTGGCAATCGACCGTGGAGATGAAGCAAAGATTCGGGCGTTTCGTGGTCTTGTCGAAGAACACTTCATGCGTGACGCCGCGCATGTCGAATATGAAGTCGCACTCGTCAGGTATCATCCATTCGAGCGTTACAGGCAGGGCAAGCTTCGGTCCGTCGAGGTCTTCGCCAGATACACTAAGGGATGACAATGCCTCCCAACTACATGCGCACGCTTCGCGGCCTTCTGGGTGGCGGCGACCGTTTCGGTTCGCAGCCGTTTGAAAAGCTCTCCAAAGCTTACCGTCTAGCGCACCAGAATGTGCGTTACTTTTATCTCGCGTCCGCACTCTATGTTTGGCTCATCCTGCCGGACCTACATGATTCCGTACTTTTTGAGCCGCCGCTTGAGCTCGCATGGCCTTTGAAATGGGCTGCCGGGCTGCCAATACTTGCTGTCATCGATATCATTAGCGTCGCTTGTGCGACCTTTGCAGCCCTGGCGTTCTGGAAACCCGAGAGCCTCGTTTGGCGCGTAGGCTTTGCTATCACTATTCTTCTGTGCGCGGCCGTCCCCGTCTCGCTCGGCGCTATAAATCACGGCTTTCACGAGTGGATCTGGATCGCATTTATTTTCGTTTTCCTGCCTGCGACAGACGGCGAACATGCCGGGCGCTGGAGCAAACTGTCTTACTGTTTGACTTTCGGCGCAGCGCAGGCGCTGATCCTAATGTTCTATACAATGGCAGGCTTCTGGAAGGCTTTTGCGGGCTTCATGTCGTTGGCGAAAGGAATCCCAGGTAACTTCTCGCCCGATGCTCTTGGGTGGACGCTGGCAGACCGTATGGCCCAGACCAATACCCAACCATTGCTTGGTCCCTTCCTTGTAGAGAACTCCATGCTTGCCTGGCCAATGTTCCTCGGCGTTATCTACGCGCAACTGGTAGCGATTGCAGTGGCATTCCGCCCCAGCCTCCACCAGGCTTGGGGCTGGTTTCTCATCGTCTTCCATACAGGCACTTTTCTCCTGATGGAGATCGCTTTTCCAACGCACATTGTAATCTTGCTCATCTTGATGATCGCCTCCCCGTTCCAACGTGAGCCTTGGTTCCGCTGGAATACCCTGCTTCATCTACCGCTGCTGGGGAGAATACTCACTTCGCTTCTTGAGCAGCGAGGCACGCACCCAAATCAAGAGAAACTCCATGCGCTATCTGATATATGATGGGGACTGCCCCTTTTGCGCGCGCTATGTCGATTATCTGAATTTGAAGAAGCGCTTTCCAGACATTGAATTGCTGAGTGCCCGCGAGCACCCTGACCATGATGCCGTGCGAATTGTTCGCGTAAGTGGAATGCTGATCGATGATGGAATGGCGATAGTGGATGACGAAGAGATTGTGCATGGTGCCGAAGCGATCTCGATGCTTTCGGGAGGCATGACTCACGGCGTATTCTTCTCGTCGCAAGAACGCGCAAAGCGTAGTTATGGTTTACTTAGAAAAGGGCGTAGTGCGGTCTTGAAGTTGCTTGGACGCCAAAAGCTCGGCTTTTGACCAAAGTTATTTAGAGGATCAGTTGGGACCCATTAACGCAATCTCCGTTAGTCGGTTGTTAGCGAAGCCCTGATTTTCGCGGAGGAAATAGTTCTGCGACCATAGTTTTATGCGATACCGAGCTGAACACGAAACGCATCAAAATCGAAGAGACAAACAATTCAATGGCCAACATCGAAATATACGGCATTCCAAACTGCGACACCGTCAAAAAGGCACGCAAGTGGCTGGATGCGCAGGGCGTGGAATACATTTTTCACGACTACAAGAAGGAAGGCGTTGACGCAGACAATCTGGCGCGTTGGGCGGATCGCTGCGGGTGGGAAGTTCTGCTCAACCGGCGCGGCACGACTTTCCGTAAACTGGACGACGCGCAGAAGGCCGACATTACCCGTGACAGGGCGCTGGCGCTGATGGTGGAATACCCCAGCATGATCAAGCGACCCGTGGCAGAGACGCAGGATGGGGATCGCATTGTGGTTGGCTTTAACGCCAGCGAATGGGAGAACACGATCCTCTGATTAAGTCTTCTGTATCATATATTTACCGCGCGGCATGGAGGCAGCATTTCTCTTAAGCGTGGATGATGCAATAATGTCTCAGCGATGGCGCGCGGTGAGGATGTAATTGAGCGACATATCTTCACCCAGCTGCAGTCCCTTGAGAGGTGAAAAACCGATACCCCTGGTCTGCGTCACCGTCAGGCCCGCTGCTTCCAGCAATTCTGCCAGTTCCTCCGGCGTGATGAAATCATCCCAGTGATGGGTGCCCCTTGGCACCATGCCCAAGGCCTCTGCACCTTCCACCAGCAGCGCGCGGCTCGCCAATGTACGGTTGGGAGTAGAGATGACCAGCAGGCCACCGGATGCAAGATGCGCGGCAAGCTGGAAGCAGAACGCCTGCTTGTCGGCCACATGCTCGATCACTTCCATCGAGGTGACGAGATCGAAATGGCCCAGACCGAGCGATCCCAATTCGCCCGGCGTATATCGGATATCCAAGTCCGCTCCCTCGGCGTGCAGCGCGGCGACCGCTGTATTTTCTGGCGCGGCATCGACACCGGTTACGGCGCCGCCCAGCCGCGCCAGCGGCTCTGCCAGCAGCCCAGCGCCGCATCCCACGTCAAGCACGGCCTTGCCCGCGAGCGGGTTCGCGCTTTCCACATCGCATGCCCAATGCAGATCAATCGCGTCGCGGATGAAGCCCAATCGCACCGGATTGAGCCTGTGCAGCATGGCAGAGGACCCCTTCGGGTCCCACCAGTCACGCGCCAACTTCCCGAAATGGGCAGCTTCATCAGGACGGATTGTGGTTGAACTGGTTGCATTTGTGACAGTTGCGTTGCTCATTCTCTATCCCTAACAGCGCGCGAGTAATACAGCCAGTTGCTTGAGGGGAAATCGTGGCACGCATCGTGATGAAATTCGGCGGCACATCTGTTGCCGGGACCGAGCGAATTCGCCGCGTCGCCAACATTGTGCGCGCGCAGGCGGCTGATGGTAATCAGGTCGCTGTCGTGGTGTCGGCCATGGCTGGCGAAACCGATCGTCTGGTAAATTTCTGCCGCGAGGCCAATCCGCTCTATGACCCGGCCGAATATGATGTGGTCGTATCCAGTGGTGAACAGGTGACAAGCGGTCTGCTCGCGCTCACCCTGCAGGCGATGGGCTGCAAGGCGCGCAGCTGGCTGGGCTGGCAATTGCCGGTGAGGACTTTTGCCAACCATGCAAACGCCCGCGTGGAGGATATTCAGGGAGAGCGATTGATCGCTTCGATGGAAGCGGGCGAAATCGCGGTCATTCCAGGCTTTCAGGGCGTTTCCGAAACGCAGCGCATCACCACCATGGGCCGCGGCGGATCGGATACGTCGGCAGTGGCGATGGCGGCTGCCATTGGCGCGGATCGCTGCGATATCTATACCGATGTCGACGGCGTCTACACCACCGATCCGCGCATCGTAGCGCGCGCGCGCAAAATCAAATATATCGCTTATGAAGAGATGCTGGAGCTGGCCTCTGTCGGCGCGAAGGTCTTGCAGACCCGCTCTGTCAGCATGGCGATGAAACACAATGTCCGGTTGCAGGTGTTGTCCTCCTTTGTGGAAGATGGCTCCCCGTCCGCAGACAGTCTGCCCGGCACGATGATCGTCTCGGAAAGCGAGATGGCCCAATTACTGGAGGAAGGCACAATGGAACGCCAATCGGTTACCGGAATCGCGCATGACAAGAACGAGGCGCGCGTCGTGCTGACCCGTGTTCCGGACAAGCCGGGCGCAGTCGCCGATATCTTCACGCCGCTGGGCGAAGCGGGCATCAATGTCGATATGATTATCCAGAACGTGGGCCGCGAAAAGGGGGAGACTGACGTGACCTTCACCGTGCCGCAGGCTGAACTGGCGCGGGCACAGGCGCTGCTGGATGATCGCCGAGATGCGCTGGGCTACAATCGCGTCATCACCGATAGCAAGGTTGCCAAGATATCGGTCGTAGGCATGGGCATGAAAAGCCATACAGGCGTTGCTGCGACCATGTTCAAGGCGCTGGCCGATCGCGGGATCAATGTGCAAGCCATTTCCACATCGGAAATCAAGGTCAGCGTGTTGATCGACGAAGACGAGACGGAATTGGCCGTGCGTGTGCTGCATACTGCCTATGGCCTGGATGCAGAAGACGAGGCAGCCTGATTATATGTAAGGCGCTTGTCGCGGGCCAAGGCTCTGCTTAAGGGGTTTGGCCATGACTGATCTTGCCAAAACCCATGCGCTGATGGCGCGCGGTCGCGATTTCCTCGGCACCGAACATGCAATCATGTGCGGCGCGATGAGCTGGGTGTCCGAACGCAGCCTCGTGTCCGCCATCAGTAATGGCGGCGGCTTCGGTGTTATTGCCTGCGGGGCGATGACGCCCGATCTGCTCGACGCTGAAATCACTGCGACGCGGGCGATGACAGACAAGCCGTTTGGCGTGAACCTTATCACCATGCATCCGGACCTGACCGATCTTATCGCTATATGCGGCAGGCATGACGTCAGTCACGTGGTGCTGGCGGGCGGTATCCCGCCCAAGGGCAGTGTTGAGGCGATCAAGGTCTTCGGCGCCAAGGTTATCGTTTTTGCACCTACGTTAGCGCTGGCGAAAAAGCTGTTGCGATCGGGCGCGGATGCGCTGGTGATTGAAGGCAGCGAGGCGGGGGGGCATATTGGCCCCGTTTCCACTAGCGTATTGGCGCAGGAATTCCTGCCTGCACTGGCAGGAGATCATGTTGTCTTCGTGGCCGGCGGAATTGGCCGCGGCGAGGCGATCGCCGGCTATCTGGAAATGGGCGCGTCCGGCGTGCAATTGGGCACGCGTTTCGCCTGCGCCAGCGAAAGTATAGCCCACGCCGATTTCAAGCGTGCTTTTTTTCGCGCCAATGCCCGCGATGCGGTGGCAAGCGTCCAGCTCGATGCGCGGCTTCCGGTCATCCCGGTGCGCGCGCTGAAGAACAAGGGCACAGAGGAATTCACAGTCAAGCAGCGCGAAGTCGGCGTCCTGCTCGACCAGGGCAAGGTCGATATGGGCGAAGCGCAATTGCAGATTGAGCGCTATTGGGCAGGTGCTTTGCGCAAGGCTGTAATCGATGGTGACATTGAGAACGGAAGCCTGATGGCGGGGCAAAGCGTAGGCATGCTGAAAGAAGAAGAACCGGCTGCCGACATCATTGCAAAGCTGATGGCGGAAAGCGAAGATGCACTCCTGCGGCGTTGAAAACGCGAGGCCCAACGTAGTCAGAGCCGCTTAGGGCTCAATAAGCCTTGTAAAATTTTCGCTTTGACGCACCCGATCCTATGTTAACATGCTGCAATGCAGCATGGGAAGATTCGGGCGAAAACAACATGGCTACTCGCGAAATCATAGCGTATTTCCTCATTGCAATAATTGTTATCGGCGCAATTTCGCTGCTGATTGCGACCCGCCGGCGTCGCAGGCGCGAACGAGAGATCCGGCGCGGAAAGGGCAGCTATCATCGTTCGCGAAGCGGCGCAGATTCGCATCATTGATGATGCGGGAAACCCCGGTTCGTGTCGGACAAGGACAGGCACCAGTGCCCCGTCGCCGCTGTTCACCGCCCGCAGCACGGCAATCGGCAATGACCGGTCGCCAGGTCGTTACACCCTGTTCAGGAGTGCGGTGAAGCGGCGATGGTCAAGGCAAGCACGGCTTGCTCTGTTGAACGGCGCGATGCGATGCGGGTGGCTTCTTCGCGGTTTAGACGACGTGCCAGACGCTCTGCCTCATGTCCGCTACCGGCAAAGATTATGTTCGCCTGCATAAGCTGCCCATGGCCATCGGCAAAGGGTGAGGGGGCAAGATCGCTCATCCTCCGGATCGCCCGCAATGCGGCACGATCAAGCTGGTTGGTGCCGGAGCCATCATATAGCGAAATATTGTCTGCAACCCCCGCACCATTTGTAACGAAGCGAACCTTCACAATGCCTGAGCGCGTCATCCGCGAGTTGAAGCGTTTGCCTTGCAGCTCCTCATCCAGCGCACCTGCGACGCGCGCGGCAATTACCGCCTGTTCGGAGATCGGCAGGACCAGAATATCCTGCATGTCCGCCGAACGGTCTTGCACCTGAAGCGGGACAGAGAAAATTATCCCTGCAAAGGGTAGAGCAATTGTTGCTTTGATAATATTATTCATCGGATCATCCTTTCTAGCGAAAAAGATGATCGGCCACAGAATTAACGCGCCAAAGGCGTCCCAGTAATTGTACGGTGTGCTCGATCCAAGGTCGATCGGTCTTCGATGCCTGCGGAACATGTTGGTCATTTGGATCGATACATTGGTGAAGAGGCAAAAATATGTCGTCGTGGGACCTAAGTAATAAAGACACCCATTCGACATCTCTTATGATGGCAAGGCGAATGAATCGGATAGGCGCACATTCATCATCATTCCGCAAAATGAGACAATGAGTATTTTCGTTTCGAAAATGGCCCGCGACTCGGAGAATCGGCCCGCTCGCATGATGGCTGATAACGAGTTGCCGGTTTGTATTGCTCCAGTGAAGGCTGCTATCCCCCGACTAAATCTCGAAGAAGGAAGATGCCATGTGTGATCAGGATCAACTTGCGGCAATGGGCCGTGTTAACCGCCGCCAGTTCAGCAAGCTTGGGCTTGGCGGTGCAGCAGGAGCAGTCGCCGCATGCACGCCGATGGATACAGGCAGTGGCGCAGCGGCTGGTGCCTTGGTAGAAACTGCGGTAACCTTCGCCGCCGATGGTGGCACAATGGACGGCGTGTTCATCTATCGAGCAGGTGAGAGCAATCCCGGCGTCATCCTGTGGCCCGACATCGCTGGTCTGCGCCCGGCCAAACTGCAAATGGGGCGGAGGCTTGCGCAAAGCGGTTACGCGGTATTTGTCGCCAATCCGTATTACCGTTCGGTAGCAGGACAGCAATTTGCCGATTTTGATGCGTTTCGCAATGGCGGTGGATTCGACAGAGTAGCCCCGTGGCGCGATGCGAATACGCCCGCAGCGATCATGGCAACCGCGCGCGACGTGGTCAGCTGGCTCGATGCGCAAGACGCCGTGGACAGCGCGCGCGGCATTGGTAACCAGGGGTATTGCATGACCGGCAGCTGGACCATCCTTGCTGCTGCCGCAGTACCAACGCGCGTCAAGGCTGCTGCCAGCTTTCACGGCGGCGGCCTTGTCGGAGAAGGCGATCTTGCCCCTGTAAACCTGCTTGATGACATGGCGGCTGACGGTGCTGCGCTGATAGCGATTGCGCGCAATGACGATGCGCAGGAGCCAGGTGCGAAAACCGCGCTTTCCGCTGCTGGTGCGGCTGCACAGGCCGATATCACGGTAGAAGTGTATGGCGGCGACCACGGCTGGACCGTGCTCGACAGCCCGGTTTATGACGAGGCAGAGGCAGAGCGAGCCTGGGCCAATATGCTGACTCTCTATTCACGCCTGTAGTTCATTGGCCGGCGCTGTTTTGCCGAACGAGGCCGCCATTGGCGGGACAGTGGCGGATTGGGCGCATTGGAAGCGCATTCTGGATGCGCGCGGGGCTGTTGGGATGAATCGCCCCACCATCGTCCTGTCGCTGGCCACGCCTGATGAGCAGCGATAAATGCCGCTATCGGCGCGGTGACCTTGATAGCGGATCATAGGTTACTGTCAGTTTCTGCGACAAGGCGGTGATCGGTGTGGGCCATGGAAAGTTGGCAGATGCGTGGGCGGGCAGTGCTTCCTGGAGAGAACTTTTCGCGTCATTGTAGAAAATCGCTGCCTTTTGAGTCGACGCAATCCCGCGTGAGGCGATAGGGCGACATCCTTCGTCGGCAGGGCGATCCTGCGACGTCATCGCATTGATTTGTCATCGCAGTCAGACACCGCATTTCATCGCGCGTGGTGCACATATTCCTCCACCCATCTGTTTCATAAAGCGTTCTGACACATTGCAGATTGCGACAATCTCATGTGCGGCACACCATTTGTCTCGGGGGCATGATGACACCCTTGGAGATACTGATGAAGAAGACTGTTACATTTCTTGCCGGAACCGGCGCGCTGCTGCTGGCGACCAGCGGCTTTGCACAGGATATTCCCGCTCCCGGCACCGAACAGGCCGGCTCCGCGCAGGCGCCCGAAGCGATCCAGGTGGAAGATATTCCGCCATCGCAGGCAGAAGGGCCTACGCAGACACCATCGACACAAAGCCCTTCCGCAGAAAGCCCTTCGGCAGAAGCGTCTGCATTTACTGATGGGCAGGTCATGGCTTTTGCCTCTGCGGCAATGCAGATGCGCGAATTGCATGCGGACACCAGCCTTGAAGATGCCGACAAGCAGGCGCGCGCAGAGGCAATAGTGTCTGAAGCCGGGATTGATGCCGAGACCTATTCGGCCATCGGCATGGCGGCACGGGATGATGCCGAACTTGCCCAGCGCATCCAGCTGGCCGTTCAGGCAAACAGTCAGGAGCCCAGCAGCTGACCGGAGCCAATTCAAAATAAAGCCCTAGGGCCGCATTACTGAGCCTCGCCGTCCATCCGCCGGCGGGGCCTTTTTTTTGCGGCCGGCGCAATTGCAACAGGCCTGCTGTCGCATGCAGAGTTCGCATTCCCTTGGCCATAAAGCCGATCCCGTTTTAGTACTTGACCAATCGGGGCGGGGCTTTCAGCACGCCTGCCTGGAATGGAGAGAGAAATGGCTGATAATGGTGGGTCGGGGCACAGGCTCGATATGGCCTTGTGTGACTATTACGCTGATGAAGAGGTGCTCGACACCACGATCGGAGGTCTGCTGCGCGCGCAGGGAGCGGCGATCGGCGATTATGACGCCCTGGCCGAAGGGCTGCCCGACGGCACCAGTGGTCGCCGCTGGACTTATGCGCAATTACTTACCGATGCAGAGCGGATGGCCAAGGGCCTGGCGGCGCGCTTTCAACCGGGTGAGAGGATTGCTGTCTGGGGACCGAACATGCCTGAATGGGTGCTGGTCGAATATGCGGCTGCGTTGGCAGGGCTGACGCTTGTAACCATCAATCCCGCCTATCAGAAGCGGGAACTGGACTTCGTTCTGCGCCAATCGAACAGTGCAGGACTTTTGCTCATAAATGAATTTCGCGGCAACCCGATGGGCGCGACGGCAGCCAGCGTGGCGCAGGACCTGCCCGCTTTGCGCGAAATCATCGACATGCAGGATGAGGCTGCTCTCTTCACCGATCCATCGGGCACCCTGCCCGAAGTAGACACCGATGATCCGGCGCAAATCCAGTATACCAGCGGTACTACTGGCTTTCCCAAAGGCGTAGTCCTGTCGCATCGCAATCTCACCAACAATGCGCGCTTGTTCATGAAGGTTGGCAAAACCGGAGGCGGCCAGGCCACGCTCGGCCTGACACCCCTGTTCCACACGATGGGATGCTCAATGGGAGTGTTGGGCGCTCTGCAATCGGGATCGACCTATTGCCCATTGCTGGCATTCGATCCCAATGCCGCGCTTGATCTGTTCGAACGTGAAAAGGTAAGCTGGACGATCTGCGTTCCGACCATGGCAGTGGCGATGGTGGCGGCGCAAAAGGCGAAGCCGCGCGATCTATCCTCGCTCAAGTTATTTGGAATGGGCGGTGCCATGGTAGCCCCCGAACTGGCCCGCTCCATAAAGGACACTTTGGGAGCCAAGGTGCAGGTAGCTTATGGGCAGACTGAAAGTAGCCCACTCATCACTTGCGCGCGCCCCGATGATACGGACGAAGACATCATCTCAAGCATCGGCCGTCCGGCGCTGGGCTGCGAAGTAGGCATTTTTGATCTTGGAACCAACGAACTCTTGCCTTGCAACACCATCGGCGAAATCCGGGCGCGCAGCTATGCCACCATGCTTGGCTATAATGACGATCCAGAAGCCACTGCGGAGGCTGTCGATGGTCAGAGCTGGCTGCACACGGGCGATCTTGGTTCAATGGATGACCGCGGTTTTGTGAAGATAACAGGCCGCGTAAAAGATATGATTATCCGCGGGGGTGAAAACCTCTTCCCGGCAGAGATCGAGAATGTGCTGCTCGAGGCCGATGGCATTGCAGAATGTGCGGTGGTCGGCGTGCCGGATGATATGCTGGGCGAAGTGGTTGCCGCCTATGTTCGCATGGAAGATGGCGCTGCTTTCGATGCAGAGGCGCTGCGCAGCCATTGCCGCGCTCAGATCAGTCCGCAGAAATGCCCGGTTTATTGGGAAAATGTCAGCGAGTGGCCGCTTACTGGATCAGGCAAAATCCAGAAGTTCAAGCTGCGCGATCAGTGGATTGCAGCGAATGATTCACAGAATACGTAAGCACAACTATTCCTTGGGTGGGCGGTTTGTGCCGCGCTTTCGCCACACTCGCCAGCACCAGCCTCCGCCTAATGCGCCGCCGCCGCACAGCAGGCCCGCAATGCCGACTGTCGCCAGGGCTGTGCCTATGGCGCCAAATAGCGCGAGCAGAATCTGGACGAAAAGCTGCAGGATGGTCTGAATGTCGCCTCCCCCCTCAGGACGGACAATGGCCGGACAGCATCACCTGTTCCCGCCGGAAATTGCCGACGGTTGGATCAATCAGCCCGCAAAAGCGAGCTAGATGATCGATTGTCCGGTTTTCTTCCAGTCTGCGAGGAAGCCTTCGATGCCCTTGTCGGTCAGCACGTGGTTGAACAATGCGTGGATGACCTTTGGCGGTGCGGTCATCACGTCTGCGCCGATCCGCGCGGATTCCAGCACATGGACGGTGTGACGCACGCTGGCGACGAGGATTTCAGTGTCGAAGTAATAATTGTCATAAATCAGCCGGATGTCGCGGATGAGATCCATTCCATCAGTGCCATTGTCGTCATGCCGGCCCACAAAGGGGGAAACAAATGTCGCACCGGCTTTTGCTGCCAACAGCGCCTGATTGGCGGAAAAACACAGGGTAACATTCACCATCGTACCGTCATCGGTCAGCGCCTTGCAGGTCTTCAGCCCGTCAACCGTCAGCGGAACCTTGATGCAGACATTGTCTGCCAGCTTGCGCAGGACCTCTGCCTCTTTTATCATCGTTTCGTGATCAAGCGCGACCACCTCTGCGCTGACCGGGCCATCGACAATGCCGCAGATTTCCTTGGTCACTTCCATGAAATCGCGGCCCGATTTCGCGATCAGTGACGGGTTGGTAGTGACGCCGTCCAGGAGGCCAGTGGATGCCAGGTCACGGATGTCAGCGATCTCGGCGGTATCGACAAAGAACTTCATGAAGGAATCACCTTATTGAGGAAATTGATGCCAGCCCTATAGGCAATGGGCAGCCTGCCGCGCCACCCTGCACAGCCCAATATCCTGTGTGGCTGGGTCAAGATCCGAGCGGTTTGCGGCCAGCAGTCCGATTAGCCAATAGCAGGCTTCTGCCCGAACCGCCCATGCTTGCGGTAACGCACCATCCAGCGGTCGAGAAACAGTGACAACGGCCTTGGCGTGATGCCCAGCTTTGTAAGTTGCAATGCATCCTTGCTGGCAACGCTGCCGCTTTCCAGCATGGCGAGCTGATCCGAATTGATCGGTGTCAGCGGGAAAGCGGCGAAAGGCCTTGCCAGCATGTCGGGCATAGGAAAAAAATTGCGTTTGCGATTCTGGCCTTGCGCAATCATTTCGTGAATTTTCATCATCGAAAGTGTGTCCGGCCCCGCAGCTTCAAAAACCTTCCCACCGTGCTTGCCCGGTTCTTCCAATGCCTTGACGACAGCGGCGGCAACATCGGCCACCCAGACCAGCTGAAATTTGGAATCTGCACCGAAAACCGGCATGACTGGCATCATCTGCACCATTTGGGCAAACATCGGCACAAGACCGGCCTCCTCACCAAAAACAACAGATGGGCGAATGATCGTCGCCTTGGGGAAAGCTTCACAAACCTGTCGTTCGCCGTCGCATTTGGTAGAATAATAGCCGGTCGCGGCAGCGGGGCTGGCGCCTATCGCGGAAATATAGACAAAGCTGTCTGCTCCATTCTGCGCTGCGGCCCTGGCTGCGACCCCTGCACTATCCGCCTGCAAGCGTTGTTGATCGCCTTCGAACGTGCCGATCAGATATGCCACCGCGTCAGAACCTGCAACGCAGGCTTCGATGCTGTTGCTGTCCATTGCATTGCATCGGGCCAACTGCAGTTGGCCCAGATTGGCGAGCGGTTTCAGTTTGAAGGCCTTCTCCGGCTCACGGGCGGCAATCCGAACACGGGCGCCACGCTCGAGCAGATCCTGTGCCACGTGAGATCCGATAAACCCGCTCCCCCCAATTAGAGTGACGAGCTTTCCTTCGAGTGGAGATGACTTGGTCATGGGCACCTGGGACAAGAATTGGATCAAAATACAGCGGAATTAGTGTCAGCCTTCTCCTTGGCACAAGGCATATGTTTCGGGCAATGCCTTGCTTTGCAGTCAGTGTGGCAACGCGCCGGATTTTGCGGGCTTCCCCTACTGTCCGCCAGATGAAAATTGCGTCCTGGCAGCATGACCTGCGTTGACTTGACGGACCACCTGTCCTATCGGCCCGCCCCTACCTGCAGGCGGACTCACATGGCCGGCTGCTCCGGTGCCCAGATGGCGGAATTGGTAGACGCACCGTCTTCAGGTGGCGGCGCTCGCAAGGGCGTGGAGGTTCGAGTCCTCTTCTGGGCACCATTTGTTCTTCTCTTGTTCTCCCAGATAATCTATAAAACCCGCAGAAACCCTAGGGATTTGGCCCTTTGGTAGTTCCGGATCGTCCCGTTTGTTCTCGGGGGTTCCAGACATTTTTGCGGGCCTTTTGCGGGCCTTTGCGAAAACCACATTTGGAAAAGGCCCGCAAATGCCTCTGACCGAAACGCGGCTCCGCGCTCTCAAGACGAAAGACAAACCTTACAAGGTCGCTGACCAGCGAGGCCTTTATATTGAGGTTACCCCAGCCGGTGGCAAACACTGGCGATTTCGATACCGGCTCGGCAAGCTCGAGAAGAAGCTCGTAATCGGGAGCTACCCCGAGGTCAGCCTTAAGGAGGCGCGTGACGCGACCTACGAAGCAAGGCAGACCGTTGCATCAGGCGGGGATCCTGCCTTCGACAAACGGAAGAAAAAGATCCGCGAGGAGTTCCTGTCTGCCCAGACCTTCGAAGCCGTTGCCCGCGAATACATCGAACAGATGATGGTCCAGAATGGCCGTGCCGAAGGAACGATCATCAAGGCAAATTACTTCCTCGATCAGCTTGCGCCGGTCATCGGCAACCGGCCAATTCATGAGATTGAGCCGTTTGAGGTTCTGGCTCCGCTCAAGCGTCTGGAAGCCAGTGGGAAGCACGAGACTGCAAAGAAGACTCGTTCCTTTGCAGGCAGGGTCTTTCGGTATGGCGTCGCCACGACCCGGTGCAAATCCGATCCGACGAGCATGCTCAAGGGTGCTTTGATCACGCCGCGGGCTACGCATTACGCAGCGATCCTCGAGCCCAAGGAGCTTGGTGGTCTTTTACGTGCGATAGACGACTACACCGGCCATCTGATCACAAGGTTCGCGTTGCAGATCGCGCCTCATGTCTTTGTTCGCCCGGGCGAACTGCGACATGCCGAATGGCGCGAGATCGATCTGGTAGACCGGGTTTGGAAAATCCCGGCAGGCAAGATGAAAGCGCGGCGCACGCACGCGGTTCCGCTTTCGACGCAAGTCGTCGGCTATCTAACCGACCTCGCTGAATTGCTGGGCCAGGATGGCTACGTGTTTCCCTCGGCACGCACCTCGCAGCGCCCGATGAGCGAGAACTCCCTAAACGCAGCATTCCGCAGGATGGGTTACTCTAAGGAGGAAGTTACTGCGCACGGCTTGAGGGCGACCGCATCGACATTTCTGAACGAGTCCGGGCTCTGGAATCCGGACGCGATCGAGCGCGCACTGGCGCATGGCGATAGCAATGTCGTGCGCGGTATCTACCACCGGGGCAAGCACTGGGACGAGCGGGTGCGCATGGCCCAATGGTGGAGCGACTATCTCGACGAACTCCGGTCAGGCGGAAAGGTCATAAAGGCCAAATTTGCAAAAGGCTGAGCGAATCAATTGCAATGCTAATCAGCCAAAACAGGACTTGAGGCTCAGGAGCATCCCGAGCAGCGACACTGACGTGAGCAAACCGAACTCAATCCTGAATCCCAGATCTGCAAGCCATTTGCGCATCGCTACAAGGCCTCAGTTTATGGCGTTCTGGCATTTGAGCTGATCGAAACGGTCCGCGATTGTTTTCCAGGTTTCTACGCCTGCCTCATCGCCCTCGTTTGCCAATCGTTTGACTTGCTCTGCCATATAAGCAGGCCCTGCTGCACCGTGGTTCTTTTCAACCCACAGCGCCACAGCCCAAAGTTCTTGGTCGCGGTTCAGCACCAAGGTTCGCGTCTCCCAGTCCAGGTCCGCGCTAGTCCTTCGCTGACCAGCTGATCGCCGAGTGACCGACCATCGCGGATCACGACCCGCAGTTTGCGCCCGTACTGGTCTTCATCCCGGTTTCCAATGGTCCTGAGCTCGAAGGGCCCAACATTGAGCAGATCGACCAATCGATATGTCGCTCGCATTCCAAGCTCATATTCGTAGTCGCATCTAGGCTGGCTGATTTCTGGAGTGTCGATGTCAGCGATGCGGATCTTGTTCCCATCAAGCCAAAAAGTATCGCCATCGACGACACATGTCCGCCTGACCGTGCCGCATATCGCAAATAGTGGAGAGCTTGCTTGTTGAAATAGCGTCTGGGGCTGTTGCTCGACGTCTGCAACTCTCGCGTTTCCGACTGGCCAGTTCAGCGCCAGCATCCCTGCTGCGAGTACTACTGAGAATGCCCCAAAGCCCAACATAATCTCCCTACGCCACTTGCGGCGCTTTTTTGCTTTCAAAGCTTTGCGAAAGTCGAACGGCTCACCAGGTGCTTCACTCACTGGCGCCGTCCGAGATCACTATGCAATTCCCCTCAGATAATAGCCATAAATCAGGCCGTTTCTTCAATTGTATGTGCCAATTGCGCGCCATCTTGCCAACACTGTTCTGACGTACTGCGGTGTTTCACCGTTTTTCGGAATACCCTGTGATCGGGACACAGCACCCGGACCGGCATTATAAGCGGCCAAAGCCAGGTGGACCGCTTCGAAGCGTTTTAACATATCGCGCAGATAGCGCGCGCCGCCGTTGATCGAAGCGATGGGATCATGTCGATTTCGAACACCCAGTTCCCGCGCAGTGCCAGGCATGAGTTGGGCAAGTCCGGCCGCACCCGCCGGACTGACAGCCATTGGATTGAAGCGCGACTCGGTCCAAATCAGAGCGCGCAGCAAGTTGGTTGGCAGGCCGTATTGGCGTTCAGCCTCGGCGATCGCTGCCATGTACAAACCTTCCCGGTAAGAAACATCTGCTCGATTACTTTTATAGACTGCAGGGAGGTGCTGCCTGACGGACACTTCCTCGCCTTTCGGTTGCATGATGGCATGTTCGAAGAGGCTGAACTCCTGAGCACTGGCTGGGTGAAACGCAGTCACGATCAAGCCCGCAAGGGTGATCGCTAGTCTCGTCAAACGTTTGGGTTCAGTCATCTCGTTCATTGCTCCATTGCTTCGAATCAAAATGGAACATACATAGAACATACGCCTGTAGGAAAGCGGCAGATGCTAACCTAGGGAGAGGAGAGGAGGCGTGTTGAAGGGGCCACTTCGCAAGCTGAGGAGCTCGCATGTCTCTGTATGTCCAAACTCATCCCACTTCGTCCCTCGCCGAGACAGCTCGCCACATTTGCGAATCACGCGGCGGAAAATGGTCGGGAACAAAGGGCATGGCCTGCTGCCCTGCGCATAATGATCGCACGCCTTCGCTTGGCGTGTCGCTCGGGCGACACGCTATACTCTTCCATTGCTTTGCGGGCTGCGATCAACAGGCCGTGCTTTCCGCTCTGGCAGGCGAAGGTTTTGGCGCGGCCACATTATTTTCAGGCTCGAAGAATACCGATCACTCCGAGCCAAACAGGTCTCGCAAGCCGTCAGCAGCAGCGCTGAGAATCTGGCGCGAAGCCGATCCGTTGCGTGCCAGTCCCGCAAAGGCCTATCTCGAAAGTCGCGGGCTTTTGGCTGCATCCCCGGCGCTTCGCTTCCATCCTCGAACACCGCTTGGGCCCAAGGGTCGCACGCGCTTCCTTCCGGCCATGATTGCAGCGGTCAGTCTCGACGAGGGGCCAATTGCCATCCACCGCACATTCCTGTCGCAGCAGTCCTCTGCGAAAGCTGCCTTCGACAAACCGAAACGCGCGCTGGGTTCTCTCGGCGAAGCTGCTGTCCGCCTCTTTGCACCGGCTCCTGGCAGGCTTGGACTTGCCGAGGGAATAGAAAGCGCGATGTCAGCCTATGCGCTTACCGGCATTCCGTGCTGGGCTACACTAGGCAACGAGCGGTTTGGCCTCGTGGCCATTCCTGAGAGCGTGGCCGAGCTTCATCTGTTTGTGGACAATGACGCTGGCGGCGAGCTCGCTGCGACACGTGGCCTCGCTGCTTATGTCCGGGATGGTCGGACGATCCAAGTCCGCAAACCTCGCTCAAGCGATACCGATTGGAACGACGAACTAAAGGCATGGCTGCGCCGTAAGACGGCGCGTTGAGAGGAGAGAAAGCTTTTTGAATTTCTGATCCGGCAGAGGGCGCATGTCCCGATGCCTCAATCAGGAGGACGATTTGCCATGTTTCACCCAGACTTATTTTCCGACAGCCAGCAACTGCATTCAAATCCGCTGGCCTATACCATTGGCACCAAAATTGCCGAACATCTCACATCTGGTGGTCATCTCACGCGTGCCGATATCTCGGCCCTGTTCTCAGAAAAGACCGGAGTGCAGGATTGGGGAAGCGCATGGACGATTGACGACTATAACAACGCCGCCGAGATCGGAGCACTGCTTTGGCTGCGCGATCATGCGCGGATCGACCTGACGACAGGCATGCGCGGAGCGGAAGCGCGCTTCGACTGGCTGAACGCAGCACTGCCGCCCCGGCATGTTCGAAGCGAAGCTCAGGTCAAACTCCAGCAGTTTTCAACTCCGCCGATGCTGGCCTGGCTGATGGCCAAGGCCGCCGCCATTTCTCCGCAAGACTCCGTGCTCGAGCCATCTTCAGGCAATGGTGCAATTGCGATTTGGATGAGTGCTCATCAGGCATCTTTGCAGCTCAACGAGATCGATTTCGCCAGGCGGAACAGTTTGAGGCATATCTTTCCAGAGGCTCAAATAACCGCACACGATGGCGAGCTGATCGCCGATTTGCATCGCGGTCCGGCCCCCTCCGTAGTGCTGATGAACCCTCCTTTTGCCCGCAGCCAGGAGCGCGGCCAAGATGGCGCTACTGCTCACCGTCATCTGCGCAGCGCGATCCGGACTTGTGCTACCGGCGGCAGGATCGTCGCGATCATGCCCGAAAGCTTCAACGCATCGCGCTTTCGCGATGCAGAAAGCGATACCTCGCTCTGTCTCGATGTCAGCTTGCAGCAGATGTTTTCCCGAACGGGCACGGGAATCGCCGTCCGGATGGTCGTGTTCGACAAGATTCCGGATGCTGCGGTTCCAGAGCTCACAGGTGATACCTCTGACCTTATCGAACTCGATGACCTTCTCACACTTCTACCGCCTCGCGCACCGATTTCCGCAAGCGTCCTTCATCCGGGGATGCGCAGCTCGTTGCGCCCCCAAGTCAAAGTACCAAAGCATATCTCAGCGATTAGGCCGTCGGCGCCGTTTGCTTCGGAACGAAGCTCCGCGACCGACGTGGCCGAACTAGGCTATTCCGCCCTCACCGAGTCCGCACCGGTGCCCGAGCAAACAGGCATCTATCTCCCCTATCGCCCCAGCCGCATTAGGTTTGCCAATGCTCCGGCGCATCCGACACCTCTCGTTGAATCGGTCGCTATGGGATCGGTCACGGCCCCGATTCCCGAAGCGCGTCCGCTTCTTCCTGCAAACTGGCAGGCAGACTGCCTGCTGTCCGAAGCGCAATGCGAGACACTCATCTATGCTGCGCAGGCGTTTGCGCGCGACCTGCCAGGTCAATTCCGGCCGAGCCAGGAAGGCACCCTGCTTGAGCTCACCGAGGACGGCAGCTCCTACCGCAAAGGCTTTTTCCTCGGCGATGGGACCGGAGCGGGCAAGGGACGGCAGATCGCCGGGATTATCATGGACCGATGGCTCTCGGGCGCGCGCCGCCATATCTGGATCACAAAGAATGAAGCATTGCTTGAGGACGCTCGCCGGGACTGGGAGGCGCTTGGTGGGATGGCGCTCGACATCCAGCCGCTTTCGCGCTGGAAAATCGGACAGCCCGTTACGATGCCTGAGGGTATTCTCTTCGTAACTTACCCGACGCTGCGGTCAGGACGCGCGGAAGATACCCGGCTCGACCAGATCCTCGACTGGGCGGTTGCGGATTTTGATGGTGTGATTGCCTTTGACGAGGCGCATGCCATGGCCAACGCCCTTGGCTCATCGGGCACGCGCGGTAAGCTCAAGGGCTCAGAGCAGGGTATGGCGGGCCTCCGGCTACAGAACAATTTGCCGCGCGCCCGCATTCTCTATGCCTCGGCCACCGGTGCATCGGATATCGCCAATCTTGGTTACACCGCCCGGCTTGGCTTGTGGGGACCGGAAACCGCATTCCCGACCCACGAGGCGTTCATTACCGACATCCGGGCCGGAGGGGTCGCGGCGATGGAACTCGTCGCCCGCGATCTCAAGGCCCAGGGCCTCTATCTTGCCCGCGCGCTGTCCTTCGCCGGGGTCGAGTACGATATTCTCGAGCACAAGCTGACCGAAGCACAGGTGCGAATCTATGACGCCTATGCCGAGGCTTGGGCAATCATTCACCGCAACCTCGAAGCGGCGCTCGAGGCAACGCGGGTGGTCGACGAGGACAGCGGCGATACGCTGAACCGCAACGCAAAAGCTGCTGCACTTTCGATATTTGAAGGCACGAAGCAGCGCTTCTTTGCACAGCTCCTGCTATCGATGAAACTGCCGAGCCTTATCCCAGCCATGGAAGAAGCGCTTGGCGAGGAGAATTCGGTGGTCGTGCAGCTGGTGTCAACGTCAGAGGCCATGCTTGACCGGCGTCTCGCCGATCTTTCTGACGACGAACGCGAAGCGCTCGATATCGACTTGTCACCGCGTGAATATGTCATCGACTATCTCGCCAAGAGCTTTCCCGTACGCCTAATGCAGGTCTTCACCGACGAGGACGGCAATCTGCGGTCAGAAGCGATGAGCGATGACGAGGGCAACCCCGTCATTTGCGCGCGCGCTATTGCAGCGCGCGATGCTCTCGTTGAACAGCTTTGTGCTCTGCCGCCAATTGCGACCGCGCTCGATGCGATCATCGAGCATTTCGGGACCGAAGCCGTAGCGGAGGTCACAGGGAGGACCCGAAGGCTTGTTATCGGCTGCGATCACCAGCAGCGCGTCGAACGGCGAAGCCAGAGCGCCAACGTGGCTGAAGCGCAGAGCTTCATGGAAGGGACCAAGCGCATCCTGGTCTTTTCCGATGCAGGAGGGACTGGGCGGTCCTACCATGCCGATCTCGGGTGCCAGAACCAGCAACGTCGTGTGCATTTCCTGCTCGAGCCGGGATGGCGTGCTGACAACGCGATCCAGGGGCTAGGACGGACCAACCGCACCAACCAGGCATCGTCTCCGCTCTTCCGCCCCGTGACGACCGATGTGAAGGGCGAACGCCGCTTCATTTCGACAATCGCGCGCAGACTCGATGCTCTGGGTGCCCTCACGCGCGGGCAGCGTCAAACCGGGGGTCAGAATCTGTTCGATCCAGCTGACAATCTCGAGAGCGACTATGCCCGCGATGCGCTCACCCGCTGGTTCCAGCTGCTTTATGACGGAAAGCTCGAGGCCACGAGCTTCGGTGACTTCGCCCTACGCACCGGTCTCCGTCTCGAGAATCCCGATGGCGGGCTGACTGACAACCTGCCGACCGTCCAGCGTTGGCTAAACCGTATCCTAGCGCTGCCGATTGCGCTTCAGAACGCCATCTTCGATGAATATATGGGACTGGTCGAAGCGCGGATTGAGGCCGCTCGCGAAGCCGGATCCCTCGATCTTGGTCTGGAAACAATTCGCGTCGACAGTTTCGAAGTCCTAGGGGATGAACTTCTGCGTGCCGATCCTGTCACTGGCGCAGAAACCCGCCTCGTTTCGCTCGAAGTGAAGCGGCACCTTCGCCCCTTGCGTTCTAAACGTCTCGTCCGGATGCACGAAATAGGAACCCGGCACGCCATCCCCTTGCGCAATGCGCGCTCAGGCAAAATTGCACTCTCAGTTCCAGCCCGGCGGTTCATTGCGGATGACGGCGCGGTGATTAAACGCCGGCGGCTCCTGCGCCCGCTTAAATCGGCCAACTGGACGTGTGACGCGCTTGGTGAAAGCCTGTGGGAAGAGATCGGCGTGACCGAGTTCGCGAAAGCCTGGCGAACCGAAGAAGAGCAGGCCGCGAACTCATCCGTCACCGAGCGGGTCCATCTTGCCACCGGACTCTTGCTACCAGTGTGGAAACGCTTACCCGGCGATCATGTTCGCGTCACCCGGCTCGTTGCTGAAGACGGCCAGTCGATCATCGGCCGGGAAGTCCTCGACATCGACCTTGCGAAGATCGCCGAAACCTTTGGCCTAGTCGCGGTAACCGATCCCGCACCTGACGAACTCGGGAAGCTCGTTCTTGCAGGCGGGACTCCGCAGCCACTCGCAAGTCATGACGCGCTCATGGTCAAACGCTCGCTGGTCGGAGGCGAGCAACGGCTCGAACTCACTGGCTACGCGCCGGATCGGCTCGACTGGTACAAGACCAAGGGCTGCTTCACCGAGATCATCAGATATCGCACACGGCTGTTCGTGCCGGTCTCTAAGGCGTCGTCCGTCCTGCCTGCACTGGCAGCCTGATCCCGTGGATGGGTCCGGACCAAAAGATGAGAGTGGAGAGAGCCCTTTGGGCTTGTGGGCCTTGTGATCGTCACATGCGCCTTCATCCCATCAGGAGAAAAGCCATGATCCAGTCTATTGCATTGAAGAAGCTCGTCCCCAGCCCGCGCAACGTTCGCAAGTCGAGCGATGTTCTTGCCGACCTCCAATTAAGAGCAGACATCGCAGCGCGCGGCCTGCTGCAAAACCTTGTTGTGCGCAAAGGCAAACGCGGAAAGTTCGAAGTCGAAGCTGGAGGTCGCCGCCTCGCAGCGCTGCAAGCGCTCGCCGGAGAAGGCACATTGCCCGAAAGCCATGAAGTGACCTGCCTGGTTATCGAAGGCGAGGAAAGCGAAGTGCGCGAAGTCAGTCTCGCCGAGAACTTTCAGCGTCTTGCGATGAATCCGGCCGACGAGGCGCAGGCTTTTGCCGCGATTATCGAGGCAGGAGCAACACCTGAAGACGTCGCCCGTCGGTTTGGTCTCACCGTCCGCTTTGTTGAGGGGCGCCTGCGCCTTGCAGGTCTCGCACCCTGCGTTTTCGAAGCTCTCGCGGAAGGCACGATCACGCTCGACATGGCCAAGGCCTATGGCGCAATCTCCGATGTCGAGCGCCAAGCCCATGTCTATGCCGAATTGCAGGACGCCTGGTATCAGATCACGCCTGACACGATCCGCCGGATGGTGCTCGATGCCACCGTGCGAGGCTCCGACCCGCGTGCCATTCTCGTGAGGCGCGATGCCTATCTGGGCGCAGGTGGCCGTATTGAGCGCGAACTCTTCGACGATGATGCCAGTGAAAGCTGGATCGATGTAGCCCTGCTTGAGGACCTTGCACACAAGGCCATGGAGCAAGCAGCGTCGAAGACGGCGCAGGAATATGGCCTTGCCTGGGTGCGACCGACGCTTGGCAATTATGTCAGCCATGACCTCGTCGAAGGCCTCAATCGCCTGCCAAGCGAGCCCGCGCCAATGACCGCGGAAGAAGCCCAGAAACTCGGCGAACTCGAAGCCGATTACGACCGCGTGGCCGCCATTCTCGAAGATGAGGATAGCGACGAGGAAGAGGTAGCAAAGGCCGAACAGGAACTGGTGGTGATCGACCGTGCCATGCGCGCGCTCAATGACCGACCTCCGGTGCTTGCTGACGAACTGAAGGCTGGAGCAGGAGCCTTCCTCGTCCTTTCGCGCAATGGCGAGCCGGCGCTGGTGCCGCAATTCTACACCGAGACCGAGATTGTTTCCGAAGGCGAAGGTGCGCTTGAAGTGGTCTCGGAGAGTGAAACGGTAGCGCCAAAAGGCGGAGCGCTTTCGCAGCGCCTGCTCGATGAGCTTGCCATGCAGCGCCGCGATATCCTTGCGATCCATCTGGCCAATGACCAGGCGCTTGCGCTCGACTTCATGGTCTTCACACTTGCCGATGCTGACGGTCACGACTGGCGTGCGAAGAAGGCATCGACGCTTATCGGTTCGGTGGCTTCCGGCCCGGTTACAGGGTTCGAAGCAAAGGATGCCCCGGCAAGTGCTGCGCTGGCTGAGTTTGCTGGATCACTCGACGAGAGCTGGCGATCGGGCGAGAATGATGTCGAACGGTTCGAGAGGTTTCGCGCTCTGTCGGACGACGCTCGCTCGGCGTGGCTTGGCCACGTCGTCTCCCGCACGCTCACTGCCAGCCTCGCCTGCGAGGGCGAACGTTCAGTGCCACTGCATGAAATGCTTGGGTCTCTGCTCGAAATCGAGACCGCACATTGGTGGCGTCCCACGGCGGCGAACTATTTCGACCGCGTAGCCAAGGCCCGGACGCTCGAGGCGCTCGATGCAGCAGGCGGCCCCGAACTGGTGACCCGGTATACCGGGTCTAAGAAGGCTGAATTGGCAAGCGCTGCCGAGCGCATTTTCTCGGGCAACTTCATTGGCGACACGGATGTCAAGGACCGGGCCCAAGCATGGATTCCTGCGATCATGCGGTTCGGTACCGCTGGGGTTCTGGACCATGCTGAAGAAGGACTCACCAGCGAAGATAAAGGCGATAACGAGATTGTCGAGCAGGCTGCCTGATCCCTCCTGACAGGTCTAGGCCCCTTGGCAGGCGGTCCGTCCTTCGAGGACGGGCCGTCTAATTTCGTGACTGCTTCTGGGCCGGTTGCGGACAATCAGCTTTTGGTCAGGACCCACGCGGACAGCCGCCATTCCGCTACGGGGCATCAAGCCGACTTGGCGATTGCGCTCGCGCTTGCCTATTCAGCGTCGGAATATATCACTCTGGGAGTAGTGGGCGTCGGACGGTAGAAGTGAGCTTACTCACGCCCTACCAGAGGGCAATATCTGTAGAATCCGGTTCGTCGGTAGGGAGCAAAACCTGCACAGGCATGGTCATTGGAGTGTCCAATCCGATAACAAGCGCCTCTCCTTGCCCGAGAATTGGCAGGAACGATGCAGACGAGGTGTCCAAGCTGCCGCAAGCTCTTTCGACAATCAGTCGATCTTTTTCATTGATGAGCCGATGAACGATGAACATGCCCATTTGGCTCAACACGTCCTCAGGAATATCGCGCGGTCGTTGAGTCGCTAGTACGGTCAGCAATCCGTATTTCCGTCCTTCCTTCGCGATCAAGCCGAAGGATTCTAATCGAAACCGATTGAACTCATCACCAACAGACTTGTTCAAGAACTGATGCGCTTCATCAAGGACGGTGAGCAGAGGCTGGGCACGGAATGCACCCGCACGTGCCTTTGTGAGCAGGTAACGTCCGAAGCCATTAGCAACAAGCTCCCGGGTGCTATGCTCGTAGGGCAAATTCTCCATCGAAATGCGAAGGATGCTCTGATTGGCCTCTGCGAGAAATTCTTCCAGCACTTCGGTTAGGTCATTAGCATTACCCGGCGCGAAAATCGGGGCCATCTCATTGGAGCCGATTTGCACGGCGATGCGGCTAACGAGAGTCGTGCAGTAGCCGCGGCTATTCTGGTCATAATTTCCCCAATTGTTCGCATTACCACCTTGTCCTGTCGGCCAGACACATTCCTCGTAAATCTGGTCAGGTAGGCTCTGAATATCGTACTCGGCACCGGGTTCGCGGATTGCTCCAGCATGTTGAGCTAATGAAGCGTTGAACGCTGCCTTGGGACTGTTAGCTTTTACGATCAGCCCGTTCTGGGCAAGCGCAGGTGCCCGATGTGCCAACTTTAAGCTAATTAGTGCTTCACGTAGCTTGGGAGATTGGGAGCCTCCGCTGGGTTGAAACATCGCGAATAAGTCGCCTTCAGACAAATGCTTATATGGGAAGCAAACGAACTCGCGATCGTCATCGTCACCTTCTGGTGTTCCACCCAAATATACATGTCGGACCCGTTCGCTCAGAGTTCGAAACTCTCCGGTCGCATCGAACAAGATTGCTTTACCCTGATGTCTCGCCACCTCACCTAGAAGTCGGGCGACGGTCCAACTTTTCCCGCCCCCCGTCGTTCCCAATACGGCGCAGTGCCGTCCGAAAATGGCCGACGGAGCAAATGTCAAAACGGTAGTTTCGGAATCCGTTATGTGGGCTAGGGCGACGTGGCGCTCATCGTCGTTGGCTTCGTCTTCAATCGCATATTTCACAAGCTGCGGATGGGCAGCGTATGCATATTGGCCGATCCGAGGGTGCTCTGGAATGCCGCGAACAATCTTCCCGGTATCTAGCTCAATCGAAAGCAAAAGCTGTAACGTGCCGACCGGGTTAGCTATGGTCTTGTCAGAACTCCTAGCGGGCTCGACCGTTAGACGATCTCCTTCCGGCAATCGCACTTGTGTCAAACGGCCAAGCACTGCATGCCCTTCGCCTTCTATGAAAACAAATTCGCCGACGACGCCTTTGCCAAGCCGATGTCCGGAATAGACAGAGGACGCTGCCTCGCTGCCAAAGGGCAAGTTCACCCGCACGAATGTCGGCTCGACATGTACCACCGATCCTAGATATCGAGTTGCTTCGAATGGTGATGTTGGAAGCGTCACGATCAGCTCTCTCGAACAGCGCGCACACGGTCCACGTGACGCTCGAGATCGGTCATTGCCGTCACGTCGGGCAAGATCGGCACGATATCCTCGAATGTCGCATCGACTAGCGCCAGTCTGGTGTCACCTCTATCGATCAAACCAACCATCTTTTTGAGATGAGCATTTTGCGCCGCCTGCTGTTCAAGTCCCGGTGCAATTACGACCGCCTTCATTGCCAAGTTTGTCTCAATCGCCGCCAGTATGGGTTCCGCGATGTGATTGTCATTGAATCCAAAGCCCACAACGAACAAGCCAACATCGCGCTGCCGGATCGAGGCCTGGAATGATGACATCATCTCCAGATACGGCTGCGCAAAGGCAAGTTCATATTTGGTGTTACGAGGGTAGATCAGCAGCGGCTTCTTAGTCTTTGGAAACTTCTGAATTCTATTCGCGACTTCATCTGCTTGCCAATCGATCGAGCCATGGATTTTGTAGAGATGGAACAAGTTTTCGATGTAGTCGGGGGCGTCAGGCTCGCTGCCGCGTCGCACAATGTCGTATGAGAAATGCATTGGGTCAAATACCGACGGTTGCGAGAAAGAAAAGCCGTCAATGACGACGAAGCCGCCGCGCTGAGCGGCATGTTCGAAACATCGATCATAGTTTGTCGTGAAGAGCTTTAGCCGATCCCTCCTCACCGAGCGTCTAGCCAACCTCCGGAGGAAGGCCTCATGAGTAGGCAGCGGATCTGCTGCGAGGAAATCGACCCTATCCCGAATGATGGCCTCCGCATCCCCCACGAAGCGTCGGATGTTCGCCTTGGCGTCCCCGGTCTCGAAGGCCTCCGCGCTCTTACAACGTGAAAGTAGTTCTTCAATATCTTCGTTGTCTTCAGGATGACGTGCTATTTGGAGAACCTCAGCCCATGTGGGCCTTCCTTCCTGCACCTGCTCATATGAGTCCTTCACGGCATCCCACAGGTTGCCCATTGTCGGTGCGCCATCAACGCATAGCGATGTGCCAAGACCTGATAGAACATTCAAATTGTGAGAACGAAGAATGTCAGAAAGAACACGATCAATATCTTGGCGAGCTTTGTCCGGGCCATCATCTTGTTGATCGTCACCGGCTGCAAGCAGATTTTGGTCTTCGTCTTCGGCGCCTTTTTCAGAGAGCCATTCCCCGCCCGTTCTGTATGATCTAACTCTCATAGTTTCCCCGCTCACGAAAAGAATCCGGCATCTCCGCAATCATACTAGCGGGCGAGTGAATTATGAGTCACGCTTTCTTCTCAAATTGTTGGATAGAGCGAGGTTCATTATTGTTACCATGAACCTCGGGCGATGGTCGGCGGCAAGGTTAGATGGCGCACAATTCCATCATTGCTACCCATGCTCATCGTTGGCTTTTGCTTGCCTCGGCGGCTACCGAACCAAGCCTCGCAAACGTGTAAAAGGTCCGTGTTGGTTGGTCGACTCAAGAATCGGTCGATCAGTTGTTCGCTCAAGTCTGGGTCAGGAAAAGCGATGAAGTCACCGGCAATAGATAGCTCATCTAAACTGGCACTCTCGTCGATCTGCCGCTTTTGAAACATCTTCCGCGGTATCTCGATATCTGGTTGGGCAACTGCGAATGCCTCACGATAGATCGGAGCCATAAAATCGACGATGTGTTCCTCGGTCTGAACCCACATATGGAAACCATCGTCACCCCACGTGAACTTGCCGTCATCATCTTTGCCGTAGAAGATACACTTCGGACCTTCCTCAACGCAGAGAGCGAAGCCACCCCCAATCGCCGTGGCTGCGATGCCGAAATGCTTGTTCAGCAGGTATGAGCCAACGATTGCGAAGAAGGTGCATCCACGCTCAACGGTTCCTTCGTCCTTAATTACGCCATGCACGATCTGGTGAACCCGATTGTAATCGGCCATCGTAATTGCGAACTTGCTCATGTGATCCTTCTTCGATGACCCATCGACGTTTATCTAGATGATAGCAGTAATTTTTTTCTTGGTTGGCCGCGTATTGGAAGCTGGGCACGTAAGCTCAGTGCAATTAATCCACAGCGCAAAACGGCCCACGCATCAGCCGGGCCATTTTTACTTGAATTCAGCATAGAACATGGAGCCGGCGAAGCGATTCGAACGCCCAATCCCACCTTGGCAAGGCTCGAGCCAAATGTCTGCTATTGGGAAACGCTGCGATGTCCTGTTATTTCTGACTTTGGGGCGCAAAGCCGACCAAAAATAGAGAGGAAAGTGGGCTCTTTCTGAGTGCTCTGGGACAATCTCGTCCCGGCATTCAGGAGATCTTCCATGCCGAAATTCAAGCGCTCAGCCTCGTCGCAGTCTCCCGCACAGCGGATAACAGCCACAATCATCGAGAAGCTCGAACAGGGCACCAAGCCCTGGGTCAAGCCATGGCGAGGGCTACCCGTCTCCCGCCCTCTTCGTGCGTGTGGAACGCCCTATCAGGGCATGAACACCTTTTGGCTTTGGATGATCGCTGATGCATCTGGTTATTCCTCGCCCTACTGGATGACATACCGGCAATGCCAGAAGCTGGGCGGACAAGTCCGCAAAGGCGAAAAGTCGACTATCGCGATCTTCTACAAGACCTACGAAAAGGAGGTCGAAGATCCCAGCGGCCAAGATGACACTGAGACGCGCCGCGTCCTTAAGGCTTACGCCGTCTTTAATGCAGACCAGTGCGATGGCCTGCCGCAAATGTACAATCCGCAACCGCTCCTCGCACCCGTAGAGCCGGAAGGGCGACAGGAACGGCTCGATTACTTCTTCGGGTCTGTCGGCGCTAATCTTCGCCACCACGGCTGCGAAGCCTATTACGAACCGGTTCGTGACCGGGTCACAATGCCGCCGAGTGATCTTTTCGACGCATACGAGTACTATTACGCAACGCTCGCGCATGAGCTTTCGCATTGGACCGGACATTCATCGCGACTCGATCGCGATCTGAAGAACCGCTTTGGCAGCGAGGCCTATGCGGCCGAAGAACTCGTAGCCGAACTATCTTCGGCAATTCTCGGCGCAGAACTTGGTCTTCCCGTGACTCACCTCGACCATCACGCGAGCTATATTGCGTCTTGGCTGAAGTTGTTGAGGTCCGACGACAGGGCAATCCTGACAGCCGCAACAAAGGCCGAGGAGGCGGCAAGCTTGCTGATGCGCCTTGGCGGTCTGGATAAGCGCCAGTCGTCTGAAGACGACAACGATCTCGAACAAGCAGCTTGAAGGAGACCACCATTGGACGCTCTGTGAGCTATCCGACGGGTGCCATCGTCGCATTTCGTCTGGTCGACGAAGCGGAGGACGACTGGGCCTACGAATGCCTCGTTGAGGACATCGTCGAAACGGTCAGATCCTGCTTTCCATCACTCGAGCCATTTGATGGCTGGCGTGGCCGTGAAGATCGCATCCTCCTTCGCAACGCTTTCGCGGATTGCGGGGTTTCAACCTATTGCGGTCTCGCCGCTATCTGGATCGTTGAACGCGACGACAGCCGTTATTGGGAGGCCGACTACCGAAATGCGAGATCGGGCCGTGCCCAGCAATGGCTCACCCAGGTGTCTGACAGATTCATCAAAGTGTTTGGAGAGCTCCGTCTCGTTGGACGATTTTCCAATGGCGAGGCGATCTTCGAGCGCGCGAATGCTTCGCCATGACATCGGTTCGGCAGTTTCGCATTGGCAGCAAAGGTCGCACTCCGGCCCATTTCGGTAAAGAGTCACTGATTTGTCTCAACCCATTCCGCCGGGAGAGGCCCTGGGCCGGTCGGGTGAAGGCGCAACCTGCGGCCCTTCGGCCCGTGTTACCCGCGCCAGCCTAGGGCCGCAGGTTTCCCGCTCACGCGGTGCGCTTTCACCCTTGTCCCGGCCCTGATCGGGCTCCGGCGGATCGGGAGCGAGTCAATCAAGTCGCGTCTTCTGATCCCTCGAAAAGATCAGGAGATTTGACCATGTATGACACCTTCATTGACCACCTCGCAGGCCTTGACCTGTCAGGCTTCAGCATCAAGCCCGCGCCATTTACCCAGACCGATTTTCCTTGTGACGAAGCAATCAATCAGACGCTTGCCGGAGCCTGGTCAGACCTCTTTGCGATGTTTGCAGATTCCGCTCTTGAGGCCGATGCCGAGGATATCGCTTGGGGTTTCGTCAATCTTTTCCATCGCGCAGCCAGCCGCAAATCGTCCCGGCTCGACCGCGCGAGCGACGAGATCCGCGCTTTGCTTGCCTCCGCCGATGGGTCGGAAATCCATTCGAGCAATCTCGACGAGCAGGTTGAGCGCGCGCAGGCGGCAGAAGCCAGCATGATCGCTTTTGAACAGATGCGGGAAACCGCGGCTGGTCTGTACCTCGACGAGATTGGATCTTCATGGAAGCCCATGTCCGGCTCCCGGCCAAACCACTCCGCCAAGATCACATCAGCCGTTGTTGATGCCCGCGATTTTCTACGCACCCGCGCCGAACGGCGCCGAGCCGCTCACTCACCCGAAGGCACGCCAATCGTTTTTGCAGGCGGTCGATCATCCTTTGCAACCACTGACGAAGCCAAAGCTTTTGCTGAAACCGTCTGGGCAACCCTCGACAAGGTCTACGATCAGGTTCCCGACATGCTTCTCGTGCATGGCGGCGACAGTAAGGGTGTTGATCGGCTGGCAGCTAGCTGGGCCGAACGACGCGACATCCAGCAACTGGTATTTTCCCTCGACAGGCGTCTTGGCGCCCGCGCTGGGTTTAAGCGCAATGAGCAGATGCTGAGCTTGAAGCCCCGCTACGTCATTGCGTTTCCGGGCAATGGTGTACTCGAGCGTCTGGTCATCGAGGCCAAGGCTCAGCGGATTACTGTGGTCGATCGTCGATACCCCACCGGTGGTTGATAGCCGACCTGAATGCGAGCGGCTTCGGCCGCTCGTTTTCCCGCTTCTTACTCTGGGGTTGGCCCTCTTGCGGTGCATGGCTGAATGGCGGATTGGTGTGTGGCTGTGTGCTGCTCTCTTGGGATCGTACTTCCCCATAGGCCCTGTGTCGCTTTTGAGCGACCGCCCGCCAATTCTCCTCTAAATGTCTGGCTCATTTATCGTCCCTTGGGGCGTTCTCATGACGCTAACGCCTGCCACCAACACGAAGCCTCATCGGACACAATGATGCAACTCGATGACCTGCTAAGCCGCTATTTCTATGACACCGACGTGTCCTCCGTTACCCCCGACACCCTCGCTACGGGCATTGAACGCTGCCTGGTCGATCTTGGCCTTGAGCAGGATCGCGGAAAGCGTTTCGCCTTATGGGCCTTGCTCCACATGCTTGGGTCAGCCCCTGACCTCGAAGTGGCGTTCGAAGATGATGATGACCGTGAGGCGGCCCGCAATTTCATGGACCTTCTCGCGCGCGGCGAAGGCAATGCGAAAGAGTGAAGACACATTGGATCTCCGAGTTACCTTTATGCCCAATCGGACTCCACTCCGGCTTTCCTTGCGAACCTGTCTGAACCAGGTCAGCTGAGGCGCTGCAACCTGTTCCTTTCCGGCCGTGTTGCCCGCTGCGCGGGCTGCCCGCACCACCCGTCATGAACAGGTTTCCCTTGGCCCACAGGCTTGCCTGAGGGCCTGCGGTGCAGTCCTCCCATGCCCTGTTTCTCTTCGACGTTCGCAAGCCGGAAGTGGTTTCCGGTTTGAGAGCTAAAGGAGAATTTATCATGACCAATCTCGTTATCCTCACCGGCCGCATCGCCCGCGATCCCGAGACCCGCGAAACCAAAGGCGGGACCAGCGTTACCGGCATCACCGTGGTTACCGACCGCCCAGCGCGGGACAAGGACGGCAAGACTTACAAGGATGAGAACGGCTACACCGCCAAGGACAGCGAATTCCACCGGGTGACCTGCTTCAATGGCCTCGCCAAAACCGTCGGCGAATACTGCTCGAAGGGCCAGCTGGTATCGGTCCAGGGCCGCCTCCACTACACCCAGTGGGAAGACGAAGACGGCATCAAGCGGTACGGCTGCGAGATCCTTGCCGATAAGGTCGACTTCCTCTCGCGCGCGGCTGGCAGCGACAACCAGGACGCTCCCCCGATCGACTGAAGCTGCAGGTGATCGGACCCTTGGGAAGAGGCTCCGCCGCAAGCGGCAGGGCCTCTTCTCTTGTGGTTACTCGGTGCCCGGTGAGGCAGTCGAAGTTCGTGGTGCACTGCGCTCCGCCAGCTTCGCAATTGCAGCTGTTTCGCCGAGCTTTCCAAGCGCCTCGGCGACCTGCTTCAATCCCTTCTTTGAGAACGTCTCAAGGCCGGTTCCAAGGATGATTTGCCCGAGTTCTTTTGCAGCTTGCGCCTCAAGCTCTCGCTGTTTGGCGTCAAGCGCTTCGCGATCCGCTTCGAGCTTCTGCAGGGCTGCAATCGCGCTCCTGTTTCGGGGCATGTTTTTTGTCCTTTCATACCCCTCAGATCTGCTCCCGGTGAATTCCATGCACGCGTCATCAGGGTGTAGGAAAGGCAATTCGTGCCTAGCGGGCGTTTGATATTGGGGCGGAGGTGGTGGGTCCTGGCTCACGGTTCTCCCAGCATGATGGCCTTGCATATCCCGCCTCAAGGACGTGCGGGGCCCCACCATTTTGGCCGCCACCGGATTGCATCCGGCATCGGACAAAATCGTTGCCCCCACCGCCGCTCCCGCGGTCGCCCGTTCGGGCGATCCTGTGACCCGGAATACGCAAGACCATCGCGCGATCTCCTGTCGTCTCACGACAGATATCAGGAGGATTACCATGGCTTGTTCTACACATTGCACTCTACCATCGCGCAGCTACTTCGAGGCCCTTGAAACCGCCGAGAAAAGAGCGCTTCACAGTTTCTTCGACCAGCACGTTATCGAGGATGACGAGCTTGGATACGTTGCTCTCGACGAGGGTGACTACAACGCATTACCAGCGTATCTTACGGCGCGGGTGGTCCACACGGTCCACGGGGGAATGCTCGACGAGTTCTGAGGCTATCGGCAGGGCGGGAACCGGGAACGGTTCCTGCCCTTTTTTCATGTTCGCTGGGGTCGGTGATAGCGGGTCGTCAACAGGTATAGTGCCGGGCTGACGGGCACCGCGCGCTTTGCAGCGGCGCCCGAAAACGGAGCAGGGCTATGGACGCACTCTGTCCCGCGCATCATGCGATGCGCTCCTGAGGGTGCGGCGTTTTAAGTATCCGGGCCCTGCATGCACTTGCGAACCGGCAACGGGTCGGGCGGCGGGAAGCCAGCCAAGCGACATGCCCCGCTTGCCTTGCTTCCCACGCGCCCTTTGCCGCTGCCTCTTTCGCAGGTGCAGTTGTCTTCTCAAAGGCTCCCGAATGCCAACGAACTGAGCCGGAAGACCTGCCCAGCCTCGCTTGCTCGCGCTCCAACATGAAGGTTGGAAAAAGGCGTCCGAGATCAAGACCCCTGATTGTCTGGTCCTCCCTCGCGCATATGGGAACAAGGGAGCACACCCTACCCCGCGAATTCGGGACTTATCATTATGATATGATTGAGAAATTCGGTTTTGGGCGGAATCAACCCGTCTGCGAGTAGAGCGGCTTTGCGCTGATCCGTGTACAACTCACATCGCTATAGTGCATTGTAATCACTACTTAAACTTTCGATTGACTGCGAGTTGTTCACGATTTATTCTCATCATCACCTTCCGCAAGGTGAGCCAGGTTCCGTCGGCCCGACAAGGAACCTGTTTCATGACCCGACAAGATCGGCTTCAGACATTCGTATCGCTCCCCGTAGGCAACTGGGTTCGCCAGTCTGCTGCGGACCAGGGCGAAAGCGTAAGCGTCTTCATTCGCGACCTCATTGTTGCGGCCTGGCATCGCGACAACGCAGCAAAGGACAGGCCGGTTGCGCTCGATCCGGCGCGGCAAAATGTCTTCATTTCCGTCGCGCTCGATGCCCTGCTAGCGGGCCATCCGGACGCGAGCCTACGGGATCGGACCCACGAGGCTTATCGCCGCCGACTTGAACGGCTCGGCCTGGCGGTGAGCACGCAGATGGGAGGCAACTCTCATGAAGCATAACCTCCTTAACTTCACTCGCGGAAGCCAGCTGCTCGGCCACTTTGCCTTCATGTTTGCAGCGGGCTTGAAGGGTCCTGTGATCGTCACCGCACTTGTGGTTCTAGGTACCTGTTACTGGGAGGTGCGAACGACCCTGACCGATCACCAGTTCTACCTGGTCTGGATGCATGTCTATGCCAGCCTTTACGCTTTCATGGAGTTCGATCCAGCCAAGCTCGTCAACCTCACGCTGGCCGACGGAGATAAGGTCGGTCTGCCCTTCGCGGTGGTACGCGATTTCCCGCCGATGCGCGATACGATCGATGCATTCCGTACCGCGGCGAAGCAAGGCTTGCTCACGTCGGCTGTCCTTCTCAGTCCGGCTTTTGTGTTCTTCTGGTGGTTCGCTGAACGCTTCGGAGGACGCGCCAAAGAGCGCAAGCACGAGCGCGGTGCCATGCTTGTTTCGCTCGATGAGCTTGAGGACGAAATCGAGCGCTATAACGGCAAGTATCGCGCTGAAGAGCTCAGCCGAAAGTTCGGCTGGAAGTGGCGGCTGGCAAGCTCGTCAGCCCTTACTGAGGCCGGCCATTACGAACCCGCGCACCTTGCTGGAGTGCGCTGGCCATGGCGGCTCGAGCAGAGCCACACAATGCTCATCGGCACGACCGGAACCGGCAAGACTTTAGCGCTTACCGAGCTCGTGACTGAGGCCCGCCAACGCGGCCACCGCGCGGTCATCTTCGATCTGACCGGTGCCTTTATCGAGACTTATTATGATTCCGCGCGCGACATCATTCTCAATCCAATCGATGCGCGCTGCCCCTTATGGAGCGTGTTCAACGACTGCTCGAGCGAAGCCGAGTTCCATGCCGCAGCCGAAGCGCTCGTTCCTCATGATGGCGGCGGATCGGAACAGTTCTGGGTGCTTGCAGCGCGCATGTTGTTTGTCGAGATGTGCCTCCATCTCTCCCGTAAAGGAACAGCGACCAATGAGGCGTTGGCGCAGAAATTGATGACGGCGGACCTGTCCGAGGTGCACAAGCTGATGCGCGGGACAATGGCCGATCCGCTGACCGCTCCGGAGGCTGCCCGCATGGCGGAATCGATCCGCGCGGTGTTCAATGCCAATGCCAAAGTACTCAAGCTTTTGCCCTCGGAGGGGCCGCACTTTTCGGTCCGCGACTGGGTTAAGGGCGATTGCGAGACGGGCTCGATCCTGTTCCTCTCGGCGCGCTATGTCGACATGAGCATTTCCTCGCAACTGCTCACGCTGTGGCTCGATACGGCGATGAACACGCTGATGACCCTCGATCGCACGCAGGACCTGAGAATGTGGTTCCTGATCGACGAGCTCGGTGCTCTCCACCGCTTGCCCGCACTCGAGAAAGGCCTGCAGACCGCGCGCAATTTTGGCGGGGCGATCGTCACCGGCGTGCATGCTTATGCCAAGCTCAAGGAAGTTTACGGCGAGAACATGGCCATGACGTTGTCCTCGCTCGCACGGACCAAACTTATCCTGGCGACAGCTGACCGTGAGACAGCGACATGGTGCTCCGATTTCATCGGTCACCGGCAGGTGCGGGACATGGAAGAGGGCTATAGCTACGGGTATAACAATGCCCGCGACGCGGTCAGCCTGACGCCCAGACGGCAGGTTGAACCCTTGCTCCTGCCAGACCAGTTCATGAACCTTCCGCGGCTGTCGGCCTACATCAAGTTTCCCGATGGTTTCCCTGCCGCGCCGGTATCGCTCATACCCCGCTCGCGCGACCGGATCGCTGAGGGTTTCATCCCTCGCGAGATATCGCCCGCTAAGAGTGGAAGGGCCCCAGCCAACGCTTCAGCGACCAATCGAAAGCCCAGCCCTAAAACGGACGGTGAGCATCCTGCCTCCAACGATGACGGCGCTGGCAAGCCTGTCGATCCAAAGCAACTCAAGCTGAAGCTGCCGAGACCAGATAGGCCCGTTTGTGAGGCGCGGGATCGTCCGGAAATCGACTCTCGTGAGCAGTTGGAGGCGTGGAGACAGTCCGGTGAGGCCAAACCTGAAGCCAGCGCCGATGCTGTCGTTGGCACGTCACCGACCCTGCCGCCCTCTGCCGTGCAAACGGGCGAGGATGCCGCGGTCTCGACTATCGCGCAGGACAAGCGCGAAGCCAGCATTGATGGCGGGGATTACCAAAACAAGGCCGATCCCTCGTCCCAGAGCAGATCTCCGGAGAGTGGACCCAAGCCTATCAAGCCCGCTGAAAAGGACCTGCGTGAAGGCGCCGTAAGTGATCCACCTGCGAAGGATTTCGGAGAGTTCGAGCCCGACATGTGAAGTGCAAAGAGAGGAGGGATTGCCGGCTTAAGGGGAGCCGTGACGAGGAACAGACACGATGCTTTCCGTTGCCAATGTGCGCTCCCCCTCGGCTGCAGCAAGCTATTTTGCCGCCGACAATTACTACACCGGTGTAGATGCCGATCGCTCCGGAACCTGGGTCGGCAAAGGTGCGGAACGGCTCGGTCTTAGCGGCCGCGTCAGTACCGAACAGTTCGATGCTCTACTGCGCGGAGAACTGCCCGGCAGCATCCAGGTCGGCAACGCCGGGCAGTCCCACAGGCCCGGTACCGACCTGACTTTTTCTCTTCCTAAGAGCTGGTCGCTCCTCGCGCTCGTTGGCGGCGATAAGCGGATAATCGAAGCATATCGCGAGGCAGTGACCGAGACGTTGCGTTGGGCCGAAACAAACGCGGCGCAGACCCGGATGGGCAGTAAGGAAGGTTACGGAAAGGTCCCGACTGACAACCTCACAATTGGTCTCTTCCAGCACGATACCAATCGCAACCAGGAACCCAATCTGCATTTCCACGCGGTTGTCGCCAACGCTACGCAAGGGCCCGACGGCAAGTGGCGGGCACTGCGCAACGACAAACTTTGGTCTTTCAACACTCTCCTTAACTCGATGACCATGGCCCGCTTTCGCATGGCGGTCGAGACAATGGGATATGCCGCTGGTCCCGCGGGCAAGCACGGAAATTTTGAAGTCGCAGCTATCACACGCGAGCAGGTCATGGCGTTCTCTTCGCGCCGCGAAGAGGTCCTCAACGCGGTCCGGCAACTTGGCGAGAATTCTCCGAAAGCGCGTGACATTGCCGTGCTTGATACAAGGAAAAGCAAGGCACCTGTGAGGGACCGCGAAGGCCTCCTCGAGCAGTGGCAGCAAAGCGCAGGAGAGGTCGGGCTCGATCTGCAAGCCATGATCGCAGCATCTCACATGCGTGCCGCCGCAGCCGCCAACACCAGCTCAAAACAGGGCAGCTTCATTCAGCGTGGGATGACAAAACTGAGAGAGTTTGCGCGGCGGATTAAAGGCGATCCGGCAGACCCGCTGATCCCTGCCCACGTGCTCAAGCAAGATGCGCCTACCATCGCGGCTGCGCAGGCTGTTGCTTCCGCGGTGCGACACCTCTCGCAGCGGGAGGCAGCTTTCCCACGCGACGGATTGCTCAAAGCAGCACTGGATTTCGGGCTGCCAACGACAGTGGACCGGGTCGAAAGGCAGGTGAATGCACTGGTGCGAACGGGCGCGCTGGTGCGGGGGACCGGTGCGCATGCCGACTGGCTTGCAAGCAAGGAGGCTTTGCAGCTTGAAGGTGTGATCCTTGCCGGTGTCGACCAGGGGCGCAGCGCTGTAGCGCCAATCCTCGAACGCGAGGACGCCGGTTCGCGCGTTCAGGCGGTGTCAGCGATCAATCACGGAATCACGCTCAATCCGGGTCAGGAAGAGGCGGCCAGCCTTGTGCTCTCATCGCGCGACCGGATCGTCGCGATCCAGGGCGTTGCAGGTGCCGGGAAGAGCAGCGTGATGAAGCCGGTTGCACAGCTTCTACGCGAGGAAGGCAAGCAAGTGCTGGGCCTCGCCGTGCAGAACACGCTTGTCCAGATGCTCGAACGCGATACTGGCATCCGTTCGATGACCATAGCCCGCTTCCTGTCGCAATGGGGCCGCCTGTTGAAAGAGCCTGGCAACACAGCCTTGGTCCGCGAGGCGAAGAGCGCACTCGGTGACCATATCCTTGTCCTCGATGAAGCCTCGATGGTCTCTAATGACGACAAGGCAAAGCTGATCCGCCTCGCAAACCTCGCCGAAGTCAAAAGGCTGGTGCTCGTTGGCGACCGGCAGCAACTTGGCGCGGTCGACGCCGGCAAGCCGTTTGCACTGGTGCAGCAGGCGGGCATCGAGCGGGCAAATATGGAGGTCAACCTGCGCGGCCGCGACCCGGTCTTGCGGCGCGCCCAAGCAGCGGCTCAGGAAGGCCGTATCGACGACGCCCTGAAGGCGCTCGAACCAGCGACAGTTGAGGCCAAAGGCGACAGCGCCATCGTTGCCGCCGAACAATGGCTTTCTCTCAGTCCTGCGGAGCGCGAAAGGACTTCGATCTATGCATCCGGACGCGTATTGCGCTCTGCGGTCAATGAGGCGGTGCAGCAGGGACTGAAGGCGAACGGTGAGCTTGGATCGCGTGCCGCGAAACTGACCGTTCACTCCCGGGTCAATGCCACGCGGGAGGAGCTTCGGTACATAGGCACATATCGGGCAGGCATGGTTCTGAATGTCCGTTCGCGCGACAGCAGCCAGAAGCTTTCCAAAGGCGATTACACTGTGAAATCCATCGACCACGCAAAAAAGCGCGTGATGCTCGAAGACAGGAAGGGACGGCAGCATAGATTCAGCCCTTCGCGACTGAGACCAGGTGCGAGTGATGACCGATTTTCGCTCTTCGAGCTTAAATCGCTGGAGGTTTTTGAGGGCGACAAGATCCGCTGGACCGACAATGATCACAAGCGCGCTCTCTTCAATGCCGACCAGGCCAGGATCGTCGCGGTGGATACCAAGGGCGTTACAGTCGAAACCTCGGCAGGCAATGCACTTCGCTTGTCGCGCCTCGACCCCATGTTGAAGCACCTCGACCTGGCCTACGCCCTGAACGCACACATGGCGCAGGGACTGACTTCGGATCGGGGTATTGCAGTGATGGACAGCCGCGAGCGCAATCTCGCCAACCGACAAACCTTCCTCGTAACCGTCACCAGGCTTCGCGACGGTCTTACGCTGGTCGCTGACAGTGCCGAGAAGCTCGGCCGGGCCATCAAGGCCAACAGCGGAGAAAAGTCTTCGGCTCTCGAGGTGACGCAGCGCCTCAAGATCGCGGCTGCCAAAGGACTTGCGCAAGGCAAGGCCAATGAGAGCGCTTCGCCTGCCAAGGATACACCGGAGCTCGTGAAGGAAAGAGTAAAGCCCTTTGAAATCGGCATTTGACGGCCGATGGCCTGGACGGATTTACTGTTACCAGGCACGATGCTTTCAAATGAGAAATGCGGAGTATTGTCGGTGAAGGGTGTGTTCGAGATCAGCGGCAATTCGCGCTACGACGACCTCATCACCGAGCGGTACCATTTCCCGTCGCAATATCTGTCCGAAGCCAGGCGCCTTGAGAACGATTGGATACTCTACCGCGAGACCCGCGTCTCCGGCGGCCGGATGGCCTATATTGCGACAGCCTTCGTTGAACGGATCGATGCCGACGAAGCCGATCCGACCCACTATTATGCGCGCGTCAGAGACTATTTGCCATTCGATGATGCGGTTTCCTATCGTGACAAGGACGGACGCTTTGCCGAGCGTTTTCTGCGCGAAATGGCACGTCCGGGTGATGCCGGAAGGACGCTGCGCGGCAAATCGGTGAGAACGCTAGATGGCGACGATTTCGTCGCCATCGTCAATCACGGGCTGAGCGAGACGCTGGACCCGGAGAATCGGATCAGACTCGAGCTCGATGAGCGGTACATCGACGATGTCACCGCTGGGCTGCTGGCCGAGGAATTCGGCGAACGCCGGATCGAGCAGGTTCTGGTAAACAAGAAGATCCGATCGGCCGCTTTCAGAAATCAGGTGCTCGACGCCTATGAGAGCACTTGCGCCGTTACAGGTTTGCGGATCATCAATGGCGGCGGAAAAGCGGAAGCACAGGCGGCCCATATCTGGTCTGTCGCCAATGGCGGGCCCGATGTGGTGCCCAACGGCGTGGCGCTCTCAGCAACAGCCCATTGGCTATTTGATCGCCACCTTATCAGTTTCGACGATAACCTCTGCCTGCTCGTATCGCACAACAAGGTGCCGTCCGAACTGTTGACGCTGTTTCCACCTTCAGGAAAGCGGATCAGACTGCCGGCCGATCCACGGGATCATCCCCGCCCCGATTTTGTGGCGAAGCATCGCGCGCGCTTTGCCGGTTTCTGACCGGCCAGGGATTAGACCGCGCGTCCAAACCAGATGACCCGCCCCACGATCTGAATCTCGGACCTGTCGACATCGTCCCAGCTAGGATAGGCCGAATTGTCGCTGCTGATGGTGATCTTGCGACCGCCAGGCTTGAGGGTCACGCGCTTGACCACCAGCGCATCGTCAGCGCGCAGCACGTAAATGCCATCCCGCAGCCGTGAGCCCTCGTCCGACGCATCGACCAGCACTTCGTCATCATCGCTGAGCGTCGGTTCCATGGAATCGCCCCGAACATGGATGATCGAGAGACTGGCGCTCTTCGCCCGGGTCAGCCCGGCGAGCCAGCGTTCGTCGAACCCGAAACGGGTATGCGCGCTCTCACTCTCGGCAATCGCTCCGAAACCTGCCGATGCATCGACATTGAGTACCGGAATTTCGACCAACCCGTCGCGCATCGGGGTGGGTGGGCCGCCCAGGACCTGCTCGTCGACCCCGAAAAAGCTGGCGAGTGTGCGCCGGTCACCATCATCCAGTTTGCGCGGGGATCCGCGTTTTATGAATTGCTGGATGTAGGACGAATTGCGTCCGATCAACCGCGAAATCGAGGAATATCCGAGCCGTCGCTGCTGGATCAGCCGATCGAGCTCCTCTCTGACATGTTCCATTGCCTGGTTCCTTCTGACGGTCTTGGGGGAAAAGGAAATCTCCTAGACTCGCCGGAACCTTCCTACTAAGAACGAAACAAGAACGCAAGAGTTCAGTGAGTCGAGGAAGGCCATGAAATTGTTGGATAGGATAGAGCGTCATCTAAAGGAATCGCACATGTCGGCGACGCGCTTTGGCCGGCGAGCGGTGGGAGATCCCCGCTTCGTGCTTGACTTGAGAGCAGGGCGCAGGCCGCGCAGGAGGACTATCGAGAAGGTTGAGAATTATCTCAAATCGGTAGGCCCTCTCCAATAGTGTTCTGATAATCACGAATTTCTCATGGTTTAAGCGGAACTTCTCTTGGCGTGGGCATCACGGCTCGATACCGTAGGTCGCGGAATGGGTTCCTCTATCTCTTGTTGTCAGCAAGTCAGTTCTGCTTCCGCAATGGAACGCAGGAGCCCAACAGGAATAGGGCTTTAGGGGGTCTGCGTGGAAATTACCGAATGGCTCGGGCACGGGCTTATATACTTTTTCACAGAAATTCCGCTCATCGGCGATGCGATGGCGGCGTTTCTCGCAATTGTGCTGATCGGAACCGCATTTGCGATCGCGTATCGCTACAGGCGCGAATACCACACGCCACTTGCGGTCGCGATCGACGCCCGCGTTCGGCTGCTTGATGAGATAACCGGCGGCAGCACGGCCGATGTCGATGAAGCACGGCTCCAATTCGCGCGCCGCTTCAATGACATCGATGCACAAATGATGGAGGCAGAAAATTCCGAGGCGCTTCCCCTTCGCAGAACCTGGGAAGAATACCGCGAGACTATCGTCGATCCGTCGGCCGAGGTTCTTCAGAACTCTGCCCGACCTGAACACTTCTTCGTCAACCTCGGCGACCGTCATCGCGGGCTGAACTGGTTTGCGAACATCTTTATCGCCATTGGACTGCTGATCACTTTCCTTGGCATCATCGCTGCGCTCTCCACCCTCGATTTCAGCGGCGACACTGCCGCAATGCAGGACAAGCTTAACAGTCTCATGAAAGTCGCCGGAGCCAAATTCTGGGCTTCGGTCGGCGGCATCGTGGCCTCGATCGTCTTGCGGTCATACGACTACCGGTTCGGCAAGCGGATCAATGATGGTCTCTCGATGCTGTGCGACAAGCTCGAGCATGGCATGGCCTATTTACCTCCCCAGCGGATTGCGAGCGATCAACTTGAGCAGCTCAAAGAGCAAACCCCGGCGCTTCGCACGTTCTCCGAGCAGCTAGCTGCGGCGCTTGACGGAGCTTTAGAAAAGCAGATGGCGCCTATGATCACGCATCTGGGATCGATTCAGCAGGGAATCGACAAGATAAGCGGCGGGGGCGGTGAAGCTGTTCGCGACGCAATTGCTACCGGCGCCGGTGCAGAGATGGCCGGACTGGCAGACGCTATTGGAGCAATGACTGCTTCCATGGCCGCCATGTCGGAGCGCCTCGAAAAGCAGACTGGCGAGGCCGACCGTCAGATAGAAGAGGCGGTTAAACGCTTCGGCCAGGCATCCGAAGAAATGCGCTCCGCTTTCGGGGAGCTTAATCGCAATTTTGGGGTCGTGGCCGATCGCATGCGTGAAGAAAACGAGCAGGCAAGTGAATTGGCGCGGCAGCGGATGGATGAATTGCTGAGCAATCTCGGCAACACGCTTGATGACATGAAGTCCGGCCTTGCGTCGGCGGCAAGCCAGATGGGCGAAGCTTCGGCGCGGGCGGCGAATGATGCGGCCCGAATCGGTCAAGAGGCGATGGAGAAGTCGTTCTCGGAATTTGTCGAGAGATTCAATAAGACTGGAGCCCCGCTGGTCGGCAGCATGAAAGATGCTGGCAACGCCATATCGACATCCGCAGATCATCTTTCGAGCGCGCAAAGCGCGATTGGCGATCATACGCGGGCAATCGAGCAAGTGGCGGCTCGCTCGAACGATCTTGCTACAGCCTTCGGAACGGTCGCTAATGATGTCGAAGCTGCGACTGCGCCGGTTCGCCAGTCGGCGGTTTCGATCGCCGAGGCAGTCAAGTCGGTGGAATCGATCGTCTCGAAGAATGCAGATTCGTCGGAGAGCGCCCGCGATGAAATGCGTCAGCTCGCGGCAGCTCTCAATGACACTGCTTCGGCCGCTTCGTCGGCGTGGTCGGAATATCGTGCCCGTTTCGAGGACGTGGACCGTGCGCTTGGAGACGCCATCGACAAAATCTCCGATGCGGCCGGAAACCACGCTTCGAACCTCAACGAGCGGGTTGGTCAGATCGACCAAGCACTGGGCGATGGTGTGGCACAGCTCGCAGGTGCTCTCGAACCGCTGACCACTCTGCGTGATACCGTCGAGGAACTGGCAGGCATCCTTGCCAGCCAGAACCAGGAAGCCGCTGAATAATGGAAGGCGCTGTTCGCCGAAGGCCCCCTGAGGAAGGCGAAAGCTATTTCATGTCCATGACGGACATGATGGTTGGCCTGTTGCTCATCTTTATCATTCTGCTGGCCTATTTTGCACTGAACCTGCAGACAAAGACTGAAGAACTGACCGGCGCAAACAGAACCCGCGCGGAAATCCTCAACGACCTGCAGCAATCGCTCAAAGACAGAGGACTCCAGGTCGAAATCGACACAAAAAGCGGGGTTTTGCGGCTCCCTGACGATGTCCTGTTCGACAAGGGTCAGTGGGAACTGACCGGGAGAGGGCAAGAGGCCATCAGCAAGGTTGCTAATGCTATGGTTGCCGTTTTGCCTTGCTACACGACTTCTGCTCTGTGCGAGGGCGAGCGATCACCGCACCTCATCGATGCCGTCTTTGTCGAGGGACACACGGATTCGGACCTCATGTCTGGCGGTATGAACAACTATGGGCTTTCGGTGCGCCGAGCCGAAACTACGTTTACAATGCTGCAGCGCAATCAACCGGCTTTGAGGGGCTTCCTAAACAGACCGGCCGGAGAAGACGGTTCGGCACCAATCCTGAGTCTGAGCGGTTATGGGCCCGACCGTCCTGTGGATCGGGGTGACTCGGAGGAAGCGAAGAAACGCAATCGCCGTATCGACTTGCGCTTTCTTATGGCCACGCCGACTTCTGGTCTTGATCCTGACATCCTGAGGCAGGAGCAGTGACTTATCTTCGATCTGCAATCGCCCGAATGGAAGCCCTGGGTTCATCCGGACTTGCGAAACCTCCGACAACGCAGCCTGAATTGCAGCGGCAACTGGCAAAGCTTGATGCCAGCGTCGGCGAAGCCGAACCGGTTGTTGAGCTGAAGCCGTTTCTGCGGGGAGCAGCCAATAGAGGCACAGGCGGGCTGCCGCGTTTTCAGCTCAACCGGGTTTTGCGCGGCGCCTGGTGTGACTCTGAATTCGATGACTTGGGCGTAGCAGCACTTGAGCGCGCCGGTAGCGAACATCGACGCAGTTCTGACCAGGCTGTAATCGATGGATATCTGACGTATTTCCCGACCGAGCGTCCGATCATGCCAAAGCTCGCTGAGGCTGCTTCCCGCGCCGCTGGCCGTCATGACTGGGTCTGGCGTGAGCGTGGTTCCCGATGGGATCTGTTTTTGCCGCAAAGAGGTCCAGCCAAAGTGGCAAGGGATCTCGTCTCCCGAGATGCGGAGCGTGTATCCCTTTTGATGCGCGAAACCGGGCTGGGTGCAAATCTTGCTGCAAGTGGCTTTGGCCAGGCAGTCTTTTCCGAGACCTGTATAGCGACCGCTGAGCTTCAACCTGACGAGGCAGTCAGTGCGCAGCGCAACATAATGCGATTGTTCGACACCGAGGCTCAGGCGGGACAATTGGAGCTTGTTGTCCGCGCTTTGCTCGAACCTTGGATCAGGACCAAACCGGACCCCGAACATCGCAAGGCAATCTCGGAGCTATTGCTCGATCAGGTTGGTGACCCGCGCCTCCAGCGCACACGCTGGGACAGGATCGTACGTTCGCTCGCGGAATCGATCGGCGAGGAACGAGCGCGCGAAGTCACCCAGGTTTTCAAGCGCTGGCTTACCGAAGTCGCCATGCGCGAGTTTTTCCGCGCTATCGCAAAAACAACCGATCGACCGGATCAGTGGGCCCAGCGCGAGAAATTCTGGTTGGCCTATCTCGACGAAGGCTTGGTCACCGACGCTTGGCCTGCCCTCGGGAACCGGGCACGCAACAGGATTGAGGATCTCATCCGCCAGAGCGGCGAACGACCCGAGTATGGCATTATCCGGGGAGGGAACGCGTCCTCCTCCTCGATTGTCATGCAGATAGGTGATCTGCGGATTTCCGAGTGGAGCGACAACGGGTCATGCCGATTCTGGAGCGACAGCGATCCAGGAGCCCCGAAACTTTACGCCAAGACTTACGAGGGCGGAAAGCTGCGTACCACCGTCGGCCGGGCGGACTTCGAATATGAATCGCACGTTCCCGCGAGCCCGGGTTGGGAAGGCAAATTCGCAGGCATCATTTACCGACGCACATCAATCGCTCACCCTCATTTTGGGCGAGGCCGGGGGCGCAACTGGAATGACCGATGGTGACGACAAAGTTCATTGCCACCCCGCATGCGAATGGCGGAGAGACCATTGCCCTGCTACGCGAACAGCCGGGCGGACTATTCCGTCGGGCTTCCAGTGAAATGGCTCCAGTTTCGGAGTGGCCAAGGGTTGCGCCTCAAGCTGGTCAGGCTTCTCTTGCGCTCGCCCGGGCTCTCGACGATGAGAGCCGGATTAGCGAGGACAAGGACGGCATTGTCCTTCCGCCAGAGATCGTGGCGCAGCTCGACGAGGCCGATGCATTCGCTATCGGGCTTCCACCAACCACGCCGTTGACGCTTCAGCTTAACTCGGGCGGATCGCTCGCCGAAGGAACAATCAAGGTCGACACAAAATGGGTCCGCCGGGGCGGGCTCCCGGTTCGAGCCGATATCGCCGGTGCGCGCGTGCGCGAAGGTGGAAAGGTGGGAAGAATCCCTGAACCGATCTACTCGGCGTTCCAGGCCGCGCTCGCAGTCAACGCGGCTGAAGACCCCGATGAGCGCCGGGCGGCCTTTGCCGAGCTTCGCTCAGCCCTCGGCGATGAGATTGGCACAGGGATAGAGGCAGACGGCTTTCTCGAGCGTGTGCGGATCGCCTATGCGGCAAATTTCTCGCTGAACGCCAAGACCGATCACGGGCGCTTTGATTTTGATCCAGTTCTTTTCTCGAGAAACGTGAGCGAAACCGCTGATGGAGACCTGGTCGACGAAGAAGAAGCATCGCTTCTGACGCCGCAAGATAACCAGCATTTCCAGCGCCGGTTCAAGGGGCAGGAAGGTGGCCGGCGAAGCTATTTGCTCTCGGATGGTACTCTCCTTTTCCTTGACCCACTTCTGGGCAAAGCCCTCGACATCGTGCGGGCAAAGCAGACTGGTACGTCCCACGAGAAGCGTGAGTTCCTGCGTTCGCCGCAGCGTGTCCTGCGCGAGGAGCTGAAGCTTGACGCAGGCGGTGACGACGAGGCCGCCGACCGTCTGTTCATCGAAACACAGCAATTTTCCGAGCGGGTCAGCGGGATCGAGGTCTGGCAAAAGCCCGTCCTTCCCTGGATAAAGCCCAAGCCGAACAGCTGGCTACCAGAAGGGTTCGGATTGCGCATTGGCGATCCGCCTGACGCGCGTCATGTCGAGCTGGCTCCGGGCGAAGCCGAAGCGCTTGCAGGCGAGATCGAGACGGCTATCGCGACGGGCAATGAATCCATCGCCTGGCATGACGAGAGCATCCCCGCCACTCCCGCGACACTGCAGGCTGCACGCGCAATTGCAGACCTCGAACATCAGATTGCTGCCGACACCGACGAGCAACCTTCTGAAACGAGCGAACGCGAGGCCGTCGACACTTTTTTCCTTCAGGTCGGGGAGAATTTTGAGCAACTCGACTATGCGCGCCTGCCTCGGCCCAATACCAGCGCTGAACCGTTTGACGCTCCGGAACTTCCTGAAGGCCTAAAGTCTGAGCCGAAGCCCCACCAGATCGAGGCGTTTGCCTGGCTCACCGAAGCATGGCAGCGGCGGTTGCCCGGCGTTCTGCTCGCCGACGATATGGGTCTTGGTAAGACGTTCCAGGCCCTGATGTTTCTGCTCTGGCTACGCCGGAGTTCTCCGCATCCGAAGCCTGTTCTGATCGTTGCCCCCACTGGTTTGCTGCGTAACTGGCAAGCCGAGCTGGCCCAACACATCGAAGCTGATCTCATGGGGCCGGTGGTAGAGGCGTTTGGCACAAACCTGCGTGACTTTCGCCTCGAAGCCGGGAGCGACATTCGCGGAGGAACCTCGCGACTGGACGTGTCGCAATGGGAAGAGGCGGGCATCGTTCTGACGACCTACGAGACGATGCGCGATTATCACATGAGCTTTGCGCGCATTCCATTCGCGGCCATCGTTTACGACGAAATCCAGAAGCTCAAGAACCCGGCCAGCCAGATGACGCGAGCGGCCAAAGCCCTTAATGGGCGTCTCCAGATCGCCATGACGGGCACTCCGGTCGAGAACAGATTGCAGGATCTCTGGTCAATTGCGGATACGGTCTACCCAGGATTTCTCGGCTCAAGCCGGGAATTTGAGAACAGCTTTCCCGCTCATGACCTAGAGCGCCTTGGCGATCTTCAGCAACGCCTGATCGAGCGCGACGAGAACCTCCCGCCATTCATGCTGCGCCGGATGAAGGACGAGATTCTGACCGGCCTGCCGGAGAAGACGGCGCGGAAATACCCTGTCGTGATGCCGTCTGCACAGGCACAGGCCTACGATCTTGTGCTCGCCAGAGCACGAGCGCTCAGGGAAAGCGGCGAACAGGGCGCGATGCTCAAAGTGCTGCACATGCTCCGCGGAACGTCGCTCCATCCGTTACCGCCGCGCGGTATAACCGATATCAATGGCTACATCGACCAGTCTGCACGCTTGAAAAAGACCTTCGAGATTCTCGAAGAGATCGAACAGCGCGGCGAAAAGACACTGCTGTTTTGCGAAGATCTAGAAATGCAGGCTTTCCTTGCCATGGCCATTCAGGATCGGTTTTCCCTCGACCGGCGGCCGATGTGCATCAGCGGGAAGGTTGCTGGCCATAAGAGACAGGACATGGTCACTGCTTTCCAGACTTCGTCTGCACCCTTCGATGTTCTCATACTCTCACCCAAGGCCGGCGGTGTTGGGCTTACGATCACTGCCGCGAACAACGTGATCCACCTTTCCCGCTGGTGGAACCCTGCTGTTGAAGATCAGGCAACGGACCGGGCATACCGGATCGGTCAGACCAGACCGGTAACGATCCACATTCCGATGGCTGTCCATCCGGATGAAGCGATTGGACCATCGAGCTTCGACAAACGGCTCGATGCCCTGATGGAGCGTAAGCGCTCGCTGAGCAGGGGGCTGCTCATGCCGCCCGAGAGCGCGCGCGACGTCGATGATTTGCTTTCGGATGTTCTCGATGGACGAAAGAGCGGCACCGAAGAGGATGCGGAATCTGCCTCTTCGTTGGTTTATTCTTCCTCGGAGTCTCAGGCAATTAATGTCCCGAGAACCGCATCCGAGAAGTCTGAGGGAGATACACAGGCCAGCCCGGAGGATGCTGCAGACGCTGCGTCTGCGGTTCCTCTCACTGTAGAGGCGGCGTCCGAAGCACCCGCACCCGAACCTCGACGACCCGTCTTGTCGGTCCGGACGCCTGTCGAGGCAGCCGAAGCTCGCACACCCAGTGTCCAACGTGTGGTTTACGAACAATATGGTCCGCGAGACTGGACGATCTTCGAGCAATTCGTCCGCGAAGCCAAAATCGACCGTCTCGAAGTCCAGGATCCCTATTGCTGTGCGGACGAGCAGGCTCGAGGACGCCTGCTCAATTTCGTCAACCGGTTCTGTGAACTCGCGGCGAAGCTTGATGAGGTGCAGATTGTGACCTTCGATGCAGACTCGGTTGATAAGCGAGTTCCGGAAACCAATGGAGATCAGCGTGCCGATCTCGAGAGCCGCTGGAGAAACAGGATAGGATCGACCCCTCTGCATCTGATCCAGCGGTCACGCCGCTCGCGGGGCGATTTGCACGACCGATTTGTAAGAGCCCAGCTGGAGAATGGCGACGCCGTCATATGGGACTTGGGACGGGGAATCGACGGAGTTATGAATGCCAAATGGTCATGTGTCGTCAACGCGTTTCATGACAAGAGCCCGGCAGGCACCGGATTACGGGGACATCGATTGCAGTAAAAGTGAGTTTCCTTGCTTGTCTATAAACTACTGATAAGAGTTAGTTATTGAATTGGCATGCATGAGTGCATTCTGATTACAACAGGGGCCAGGGGTAGAGCGACAACATGGACGGCCGCGACTTTAAGTCAGAAATTGACGCGGCGCGCGGCGATCCAGCAGCGCTTCGGAAAATTGCGCAGGACATCCAGGATGCAGGAGCATCCCGTCTGCTCATGATCAAGGCTATTCAGCTAGCGCGGGCGGCAGATAATGGTCCGCATCCTTTAGGAAAGATCTCTGAAAATCTCGGTTTGCCGAGGCCTGAAGGGTTGCCCCTCTACCGTTACAAATTGGCTCCAGGCGTTTTCGACAGGATCGAGAAAAAGCTCGTTTCAAACCTGCATTCAGATCTGATCCGACCCACTCTGGCTGCTGCATTTGTCGTCTGGGCGGCCGACTGGTTTCGCCGATCCTATCAGGGCGGCATGCAGCGCTGGAGGGATATCGAAGACGCGCTTGGGCTGTCTTTACCGCAATCGGAATGGCGTGATCTTGCCGACCGCGGTTTTCGCGCGTGGAAGATAGATCCGCTGGTTACGGCGCATGGCAATCAGCGCCTGGCCAATCTTGCGCGCCATGGCGGATTTCCTGCTGCCGCGATTTCCAGCGGAGCAAGTTGGCCACGCCGCTTCCTTGAGCGAGCAGTCGGCGAGCTTCTCGGGTCGGACATCCAGGATATCACAACCGCGGTGGGGATCTGCGAACGCAACGAGTATCTGCTCCCGTCAATCTGGCGTAGCCAGGAAATGCACGCGATTTGCGGAGAACTCTCTCTAAAGATCGTGGAGTTGCGCGCATTCGTTGATAAAGCGCTGCCGTCTGACGGCCGGCCTTATTCGGCCCGCCTCGACCTAGCCTATGAAGACTGGCGCGATGAGCTTCCGATGACGCTTGATGGAGCAGCGGCCGGCCTTATCGATACACTTTTGGAGGCCCGAACGCTTACCGGCACGGGCAGCATTCGTGTAGGACGGTTGATGCGTCTTTCCGGCGGCGATTGGCGTGAGTGCCTCGACTTCCATCTCAACGGTCGTTGGGAAGACAAGGATGGCAGTCTTGCGGTCGATGATAGTGTTCGGGTCTTTCTCCGGCCCTCAGGTGGTCTTGCGGACCGCGTTTCGGGTCGTCTCGCGTATCTGGAGTTCGAATCCGGGAACTGCTGGATTGCCCGTGCCATGCGAAGCGAGACAGCAATCGAGTATCCGCTCGACCTTGCCGTAGCAGCTGAGTTTCACTCGCGCGGTGAGCGCCTGTCCCGCGAATTTATTCTGCCTGGCGGAAAACCGGTTTCGAATGGATTACGCGTATTTGAACGCCGCCGCGGAGAAAATGACGATAGCGTATTCGCACTCATCGGGCAAGGATCCGGTGGCTACCGCTCAGAAGCGGTCTTCATCGATGTGCCGCATGACTGGGCTCTTCGCGGCAAAGACAGCAATACCGAAATTGAGCCTGAAGACTTCGTGTTTGCAGCCGGTCGTTCGCTTTACCGCTGTGCTGGCCAGATTGTCGCCGAAAAGCCGAATGGCGATACATACCTGGTCCGGACAGGGCAGAGCGTGGACAGGAAGGATCGCCTGACAATCGTGGCCGATACCGCTTCCGGCGTACAGGCGCCAAGTGGTGAGCGGCTGTTGAAGCATCCGTTGCACGCACAGGTGGAAGATGGCGTTTCGCGGCGGACCGGATCCCGCGGGGAAGTATGCTGGCGTTTCGTTGGAGAGAAATCCTGGCGTGAAGACCTGGCAAGCGCAGGTCCTGGCGCTTGCGAATTCGCCTGGCTCGACGGTTCGACGAGACATGTGCGCGACCGTGTCACTGCCGTTGTGCTCCCCAGCGAATTCGCGCTGACCCAAAGGATAAATGCATCTCATGCCCAAATCACTCTGGAGGGATGGACCGGGAAGGCCACGCTCGGGGATGACGTCCATGATGTTGAGCACCAGTGGACAGTCCGGATCGATCCGCCTCGCCGCGCGCTGCTTCCACTGCATCTCGTTATACCACAGGGTTCGGCTCTCGAGCTCAGCGTTCCGCTACGATCAAAAGAATGGCTTACGACTTGGGGTGGAGAGCTGCTGAAGCGCGATGCGGTACTTGGTCTGGCCGATCTGCGCGATACTGTCGCCCGAGCGCCAGCGAGTGCTGTCCTGATGGGCGAGGTTGCCCATCACACCGGAGCATCGCTTGAAGTGAGCTGGAAACTCGATGGCGAACTGGGCCTCTCGGCTCTGCGGAACGACATAGCGGCACTTATGCGACCGCTCGGTATTGATGCACAGGTCAGGCTCGACTTTCACAATGGCAGCAACGACAACTGGTATGTGACGGAGTTCGGGAATGTCCTGGAGTGGGAGCCCTCGGGAGGGTGGCGACCAAGGACTGGCATTGTCGGCGAAGCTGTGCGGATCTGCGGCCGTTTCTTGGGGGGCCCCGAGAAGGAAATCGACTACGGCGGCTTTGACGGATTGAATGTGGGTTTGGGCGGGCAGCTCATTCAGCTCCCACGCCTGCGTGGCCCATGGCTCATATACCTGCGCGAAGGCTCGCGTGTCCTGACCAGGCCCAAGTTCATTGACGGCGATCCTGTCCACGACCTTCCCCAGCACAGGCTCGGGCGTGCAATGGCACAGCCAATTTTACTGGCGCGCGAAGAGCTCACCCGCATAACAAATGATATCATTGCCGACCCTGCCTCGCCCGAAGCCATAAAGACTATCAGGGCTGTCATGGATTTGGCCCTTTCACTGAACGGCCTGCCTCCACAAACCTTCGAGATATTCAGCAAGTTCGATGCCGCTGGCCCTCTTGCGCCCCTGCTTCTCTATCGCTGCGAGGAGCAGGACCTTTCAGGGATCCTTGAACTGTTCGACGGACTGTGTTCGAGCTGGACACTTCTCCCCATCGAAGTCTGGGACGCGGCCTTCCAGGCACAGGGCACCTTTTTGGTGAGCAGGCTCGACGACCCTCAATGGGCATTGGCCAACATCTCCGAGCGCCAGAACGAAATTGCCGCTCGGGCTCCGCAATTGGCGCCGCTGATTTGCCGCGATTATTCGCCGCTCGGGTATGAAGAGGTTCTCCAGCATTTCACGAGCCATACCAGCGAGAGCATCAATATCGGCGCCGCCGGATTCAATCCCTTCCGCGATGATTTCGGCGACCTGCTACCCAAGGAAAGTTTCGTTGAAGGCCTGATGCGGGTCTTCGATGCACCTTTTGCCGCCGCCATTTCGACTTTTGGTTCTGTCGTTCTCGACAAGAAACAGATCCTGACCGTCAAGGACGTCGAGCGACGCCACCCTGATTATTTCGCAAAAGCCTATGGCTATGCCCTCTCGGAGCTCAAAAATGGCCGCTAGTGATGCCTCCCAGTTTTCACGCTTATCTCCAATGGAGGTCCACCAGCGGTTGCGGACCGGTCTTGCCGAAGCGGTCGTTTCCCGGGCCGGCATCCGGCATGAAGGCCTCAATGCTTTTCTCCGACGAAACCTGGCCGGAACAGAACCGCAGCAGGGTGGTCTTCTGTCCGAGCAACTTTTTCAGGCGGCCCCAGGCTACGTGTCGTCTGGCAAACGCCCTGACCAATTGCAGACGCTCCTGCACCCGCGAACAATTGATGCGATCAGCCAAACGCCAGTCACCGACCTGCGCTTCGATTATGAGGCCTATGCACACCAGCTGAGCACTTGGGAGCTCTTAAGCGCTAAAGACCCGCAATCTGTTTTGGTTTCCAGCGGCACGGGCTCGGGGAAGACCGAATGCTTTCTTGTTCCCATGCTGGATGATCTGGTTCGTGAAGCGGCAACAGAAGGTCCGCTGACCGGGGTACGAGCCTTGATGCTGTATCCGCTCAATGCGCTGATCGCGAGCCAGGAAAAGCGCCTGACGGCCTGGACAAAGCCGCTTCGCGGCGATGTCCGGTTTGCGCTCTACAACGGCTTGATGGGAACGGCACGAAAATCCAATCGCGACAAGGCCGAACACGAGATCCCGCATCAGGTCCTCTACCGCGAAACCCTCCGAGCCAACCCTCCGCCGATCCTTGTCACCAATCAGACCATGCTCGAATATATGACGATCCGTCGTGAGGATCGCCAAATCCTCGAGAAGTCCCAAGGCAAGCTTCGCTGGATCGTCATTGACGAAGCGCACAGCTATATCGGCTCGGCAGCTGCAGAGCTTTCACTCCTGCTCCGGCGTGTGATGAACGCCTTCGAGGTCACTCCGGATCAGGTCCGGTTTGTCGCAACGTCAGCCACGATCGGATCGGCCGATGATGAGAAGGCGCGAGAAGATCTCCAGAGATTTCTTGCTGACATTGCCGGAGTTCCGCTCGACCGCGCGCATGTCGTGGTGGGTAAACCTCAGCCGGTCGACGTATCAAAGGTTCTGACTGCGTCCGATGATCCCGCTGCTCAGTCTATCGCCAAAAAGCTCGAGCGAGAACCGCAAACTCTTGCTTCACTCAGAACCCTCGCCCCGAACGCCGGGCAGGTCCTGCTCGACTTGTCCGCGCACAATGCAGCAGAGGCAAAGCCTGTCCTGCCGATGCGTGCGCATAGTTTTACGCGTGCAATTCCTGGCCTCTGGACTTGCATCAACCCCGATTGCTCTGGTGAAGCGCGGCCAAAGGGCTGGCCGTTTGGCACTGTCCTGTTCGAGCAGCGGGATCAATGCCCGCACTGCCAGTCATTGGTGTTCGAAATCCAGAATTGCCTCGATTGCGGCGAACCCTATCTGCCGGCCGACGACATGGGTGACCGAATCCTGCCTCGTGGAAGCGACCACGATGCCGACGAATTTCGTGAGGACAGCTATCGGGAGCACGATCATGATGATGCTGACGACGATGATGCCGCAAGGCACGAGGGAGTTGGACATCCGCGGTTGATAGCCATCAATCCAAAAGCCGATGCGAAGGCCACCGGCTTCGATGTTAACAGTGGCGAATTCACCGGGGAGGCAGGCATCTTCCACCTGACGCAGCTTGATGAAGGGCGCTGTCCTTCCTGTCTTGGCAACAAGCGGCGCGGTCGCCCAGCGGTTTTCCCCTTCCGCTTCGGCACCCCTTTTTTGACGCAGAACGCCGCCCCGATCCTCCTGGAAGGTGTCTCACCGCATGAGGCGGAGCATGCGCTGCCGTTCGATGGCCGTCAGCTCATCAGCTTTTCCGACAGCAGACAGGGTACTGCACGCTTCGCCGCGAATATCGAAACGAATGGCGAGCGTGGTTTTGTCCGCGGCTTCATCTACCACGCTGTTCAAAAGGCTGCTCATGGCGGTGATCTGACCGAAGAGCGCAGAGCCGAGCTACTCGAAAAGCGGGAGGCGCTGGCTCGTCTTGTGGACGACATGCCAGCCTTTAAGGACGATATCGCGAAGATTGACGCCGAGCTCGGTGGCACAGGTGTCGCAGGAGTCCGGTGGCAAGACCTCGTGCCTGCGCTCGCCGCCGAGCCGGCCATTGGTATGATGGCCAAAGTCTGGGATCTCGATCGCAGCGAACGCTTTCATGATAACCGCGAGGCGCTCGCCCGCTTCATGCTTTTGCGCGAACTCGCCCGCCGTCCCCGCAATGCCAACGCAATGGAAACGCTCGGACTTGCGCGGTTGCGGTTCCCGGACATCGAAAGAATTGGTGAGGACAAGCTACCGCCAATCGTGCGCGAGAAGGGCTACTCGATCGAGCACTGGCGCGATTTCCTGTACTACATGGTCGATTATCTTCGTGGCCAGTTCGCCCTTGAGGTTGATGACGGCGACGCACGCTGGATGCCCGGACGGGCTCGGCCGCGAAATGTTATCGGACCCGATCAGCCTCCAGGCGAAAAGCGCGACGCTTCCTGGCCGACTGTCAATTCTAAGGGACGCCAGCCCGATAGTATTCTTGTCGTGGCTGCCGCGCTGGATCTTGACCTGTCTTCGGATCGTGGCCGACATGAGATTAATCAGCTCATGCGCGCGGCCTGGGACCAGTTAGCACCCCTCCTGTCCGGGGTTGGTGGAACCTTCAGTCTGCGCTTGGAAAAAACAGCCGAGATCGAGGCTGTGAGTAAGGCCTGGCAATGCCCGCTTACCCGTCGAATTTTGCCGCGATTGGTTTTTGGAAGATCGCCAAATCTGGTGAGCGCGGGCAAGGTGTTCGCAAACCAGCCAGCGCGCGAAGTGCAGCTTCCGCCTCTTCCGCGAACGAGGCCGCTTTCGACTGAACAGCGAAAGGAAATTGCTGCCTGGCAAGAGACCAATGAAGAGGTGTCGATCCTGCGTGAGCGCGGCATATGGATGAACTGGCACGATCAGGCAGCGCTTGCGATTCCGTATTTGCGGGCAGAAGAACATAGTGCTCAGCAGCCTCCACAACGGCTGCGCGAATTCGAGGAGCAGTTCAAAGTCGGTGACATCAATCTGCTGGCCTGCTCAACCACAATGGAAATGGGCGTGGATATCGGTTCGATTGAAGCCGTGCTTATGACCAACGTTCCTCCCTCGATCGCCAATTACAATCAGCGAGCGGGCCGAGCGGGCCGCCGCGGACAAGGTTTCTCTACTAGTCTCACGATCGCCCGGAACACGCCGCTCGATCTGGAGACATTTGCCGATCCGGCAGGCTATCTGAGGCGCAAACTGGCCTCTCCGCGCGTATCGCTCGATTCTGACCGGATCGCACAGCGGCACGCCAACGCTTACCTGCTTGCGCAGTGGTTCCGTGAAGTCGACGGTGAATTCGCCAGGACAAAGACGGGCGATTTCTTCGGCTGCCGCTCGGACCTGCGTGCTTTTGAAGGCCTCGCGCCGGTCGACGCCTTCTGCGAGTGGCTTGAACTTCCAGCGACAGCCTCGGCTACCGAGCAAGGGCTCAAACGTCTCCTCAAGGGAACTGGTCTCGAATACGACACTGAGATCAGGAAACACACGGCGGATATGTTCGCCGCTGAAACCGCAAGCTTCCGGCGCACCTGGCAGCGCCTCAAAGAGGATGCGGACGCGCTTGATGGTCCAGCGAAGAAGGCGATCGAGTTTCAGGCACGGCGCCTCTGCAAAGAGTTTCTTTTAAAGGAACTTGCCAATCGTTCGCTTATCCCGGGCAGCGGCTTCCCGACAGCAGTTGTCCCGTTCGACACCCTTTGTGCTGAAACCCAGAAGGCGCAGGAGCGCAATCGTTCGGAAGATGAGGGCACCCGTGACCGGCGCTACGAATGCCCGACGCGAAATGCCGACATTGCCATTCGCGAGTATGCTCCTGGGGCTGAAGTCGTTGTCGACGGTCTGGTTTGGAAGTCAGCAGGGGTAACTCTGAATTGGCTTAGCCCGATCGACAGCGGGCAGCGTGAGCCGCAGAACCTTCGCTGGGCCTGGTGGTGCGATCATTGCGGCGGCGCGGGAAGCGATCACCAGATGCCCGATCACTGCGATCATTGCGGTGAACGGGCAGTCAATATCGAGCAGTTTCTCGAACCTGCCGGTTTCCGTGTGGACTGGAATGCGCAGCCTCATGCCGACACTGACCAGGCGGTTTATATCGAGCCAAAGTCTCCCAAGGTCAGCGTGGGCGATGCTTTCTGGCAGCCGTTGTTGCAGCCCGAAAGTGGCCGGATCCGCGCGTCGCACGAAGGATACATCTACCACCATTCGCTTGGCGCTGACGACAAGGGCTACGAAATTTGCCTCGAATGCGGACGGGCCGGCGATGCGGGGACCGATGCGCTGAAAGACCACAGGCCGCTTACCCCCAGAAACAAGAAGGCGATTGAGCGCTGCCCTGGCAACGACGAGGGCTACGCTATCACGGGGGCCCTCGCTTTGGGTCACGAAGTCCTCACCGACGTTGTCGAGGTCCAGTTGCCAGGTCTGGAAAGCGATGGTGCGGCCTGGGCGTTTGGCGCGGCGCTGCGCGAGGGTCTTGTGCGCTGGCTGGGAATCGAGCCTCGGGAACTGGGAATTGCGGTGGCAGCCAGAGATGGTAAGCTTGGCCGCAGAGTCCCGTCGGTTTACCTGTTCGATGAAGCGTCCGGCGGTGCAGGATATGCTCCGAGGCTTCTTGACGATATCTATCACGTCTTCGAGCGAGCGGCTCAAGTCCTTGATTGCCCGAATGAGTGTGAGATGGGCTGTTCTGCATGCGTGCTTTCTGCTGATCTCTACAAGCAACAGGGTAAACTCGACAGGCGTGCTGCGCTCGTAGCAGTTCAGGCCTTTCTTGAGACAAATGCCGAACTGCCAGAAGAAGATCGGGCTGTTCCAGACGCAAGGCCCATCAATGATGCGGCAAACACACTTCTTCTGAAAGCAGGCGGCGGAGACAGCATTTCCATCTTCTTGCCGTCGACGTTCGATCTTGCTGAGCTGACATCAACCAAGATGCGGTCTTTCTTTTCGGCAGCCTCGGCGCGCGGACTGCCTGTCACGCTGATGCTCGATGCGAAGTCGTTTGAAAGCCTGGAAGAAGTTGAGCGGAGATTCCTGCGCGATGCTTCGGTGCGCTTCGAGTTCGCTCTCGGTCTTGCAAGCGCACAAGGCGGGCCCTTCGACAGCGTTCGCCTCGCTGAGCTGAAATCGAGCGAGAGCGTCACGGGGTTCTTCTCGCGCGATGCGAACGCGGCCCAGCCCGGAGAACTCTGGGGCGTGGGGGAAGCGCACGCAGTGGTTGCCGGTACGCTGGATAGCCACACTAACTTTGAGCCAATCGACCCAGAGGATCTGGAACGCCAGAATGCAGCGGGTGATCAGGTAGAGCTGATGCAGGGGTTTGGCCAATGCCCTGTGGGCCAGTTTGGGAAACGCTTCGGAGTGAAGCTGAAACAGCAAATGGAGGCGGCTGGCGTCTGGAAGCCTGGCAGTCTTGTGCGGATCACCTACACCGACCGCTATCTTAATGCGCCTCTTCCCATGCTTCTCTTCCTGCGGACATGCGAAGCTCTATCTGCCGACCTTAAGGCGAGTAGTCCGGTCGAAGTCGACATTGTGGTCCAGCCACTGAAGAAGGATCGGCCACCTCATCGGATCTTCCATGACTGGGAGTATGAAGACGACCGGGCGGAAGTCGCCGAGATGTTGGGCGAAAAGTTTGGCCTCGATGTCGATCTTCAGGTCACGGCAAATTCGGGCCACGGCCGCAAGCTCGAACTTGAATACGCCGACGGTCAGAAGGTCATTGTGCTGCTCGACCAGGGTTTTGGATACTGGCGCATAGCAGGTAGCCCACCTCGCCACGATTTCCGTGCGGCACCGGCCGTTCAGGCCATCGCACTGTTGCGCTCAACTTCTGCGGTTTCCGGGGTAGGCGAGAGCTATTTTGCTGTGAAGAGAGATCCGAAGTGAACCTTGATCGTCTCATCGCATCTTTCGCATCATCCAAGTTTTTTGGCGACGGCATTCGGAGCTTTCGGCCCGATCGAATGCTACAAGCGCCACACCTTCATTTCAGACGCTAAACAGGGCAGTGAGGCAGATTATGCGGACCAAAGCGAAGATGAGCTAGATATGTTCGGTCAATCCGAGAGCGCCTACGCGTAGCATCCAATCAGAAAGAAGCCTGAGCATTGAACACACCGACATCAGCAACAGCAAAATCCAACAACACCCACACGTCTCTCGCCGATTTCATTTGGAAAAATGCGGATGATCTTTGGGGCAATTTCAAACATGTCGATTTTGGCAAGATCATTCTGCCCTTCACGCTTCTCCGCCGCCTAGAATGCGTTCTCGAGCCTACTCGAGAAGAGGCTGCCAAGATGCACAAAATGGCTGTCGAAAACGGACTCGATATCGATGTCATCCTTCGGCAGGCAACCGGTTACCCCTTCTATAACGTCTCAAGCTACAGCCTAGAAACTCTTGGATCTGGCCGCACCCGGCAAAACCTTGAAGACTACATCGCGAAGTTCTCCGGAAATGCCCGCGTGATCTTCGAGCAGTTCGGTTTCATCAACACGGTCAGTCAGATGGACAAGAAGGGCGTTCTCTACAAGATTTGCCAGAACTTTGCCGCCATCGACTTGCATCCCGACGCTGTTCCCGAACGGACCATGTCCAACGTCTATGAACACCTGATCCGTCGGTTCGGGGCCGAGGTGAACGAGGCGGCCGAGGATTTCATGACGCCGCGTGACGTTGTTCACTTGGGCATCGAGCTATTGCTCGAGCCTGATGACCAGATGTTCATCGACAACCCGGGGATCATTCGCACGCTCTATGACCCGACGATCGGGACAGGCGGCTTTATTTCCGACGGGATTGAGCATGTGCAGTCATTGCAGGATCGCTATGGCACCGCTCCGACGCTTGTTCCCTACGGCCAAGAGCTAGAATCCGAAACCCACGCGGTCTGTCTGGCGAGCATGCTTCTGAAGACGCTCAAGTCCGACCCCGGCCGCGATCTGTCCCAAAACATCAAGTTGGGCAGCACGCTGTCGGCCGACAAATTCCGTCACGACAAATTCCATTACTGCGTTTCCAACCCTCCTTTCGGCAAGAAGTGGGAGTTGGATCAAGCCGAGGTCGTGCGCGAACACCGTGAGCAAAAATTCGAGGGTCGCTTTGGCCCCAAACTCCCCCGAGTGAGCGATGGCTCAATGCTGTTCCTACTGCACCTGCTCAGCAAGCTTGAAGACCCTGAGAAGGGCGGCGGGCGCGCAGCGATCGTGCTGTCGGGCTCCCCGCTCTTTAACGGCAATGCTGGTCAGGGTGAGTCCGAAATTCGCCGTCATCTGCTCGAACAAGACGTGGTCGAGGCCATTATAGCTTTGCCGACCGAGATTTTCTTCCGAACGGGCATCGGCACCTACATTTGGGTCCTCTCCAACCGCAAGCCGGCTGACCGGCGCGGCAAGGTTCAATTGATTGACGCCACCGAGATGTTTGAACCGCTCCGCAAGAGCGAGGGCAACAAGCGGCGCAAGATCGGTGACGACCAAATCCGCGATATCGTGCAGCTCTATGCCGACTTCGAGCCGACGAAGAAAAGCCTCATCCTCGACGCGCAAGACTTCGGCTATCGCCGCATTAAGGTGCTGCGCCCACTGCGTCACAAGATCGTCGTGTCGAACGCCGGGTTTGAGGCGCTGGTCGAACACAAGGCCTGGGAAAAGCGCACCGATGATCAACGGCAAGCCTGGCGCGACCTGTTGGCAAAGCACGAAGGCACGGACCATGACTGGCACTGGATCAACAGCTTCGCCAAGGCCGCCGCGAAGAAGGATGAGGGGCTGGGCAAAGCAGACGCAGCGCTGATCAAGGCGTTTCAAAAGGCTTTTGGTGTGCGCGACGAAAATCTTGACCCGGTCAAGGACAAGAAGGGCAACCTGATCCCCGACGATGATCTTGCGGATTTTGAGAACGTGCCGATGGGTGCCGATATCTATGAGTACCTCGCAGCCGAGGTAACGCCCCACGCCCATGACGCTTTTATCGACGAAACCTACGTGGACGAGACTGATGGGGAGGTAGGAATCGTCGGCTATGAGATTAACTTCAACCGCTATTTCTACGAATACGTGCCTCCGCGCGATCTGTACGTGATTGATGCGGAACTGAAGGCCATCGAGGCGTCCATCGCGGAAGTTTTGGCTGAGGTGACTGAATGAAGTCTCGTGGCTATCCAGAATACAAATCCGCACCCGATGCTTGGATGGGCGAGGTTCCAGCACACTGGGCTCTTGAACGAATCAAGTATGGCTTGGCCGAGAAAGCGGCGAGGAAAAACCCAGACCTGCCGCCCGGCGCTATTAGCTATGGCAACGTAGTCGCGAAGGATCCTGCAAAGATAGGACCGGAAACGCGAGCAACTTACCAAGAGGTTCTGTCGGGTGAGTACCTGATCAACCCCATCAATTTGAACTATGACCTAGTGAGCCTGCGGACATCTCTTTCCGATATGGATGTCTGTGTCAGCCCTGCGTACATTGTATTGAATTCCGTTGAAGGGAAGATCTATCCAAAGTTCGGAAAATACGTGCTTCACGTCTTTGACGTTTGCCACATGAAAACTCTTGGAGCGGGCGTTCGTCAAACGATCACATTCAATGACATTGGCCAGTGCTTCTGGCCATTGCCGCCGCTTCCAGAGCAAACGATCATCGCCGACTATCTCGGCCGCGAGATCGGGCGGATTGATGGGCTGATCGATAAAAAGACGCGCTTCATCGCGTTGCTTAAGGAAAAGCGCGCGGCCTTCATCGACCAAGCTGTCACCAAGGGCATCGACCGGAACCCCGAAATGAAACCCTCAGGGGTGGCATGGATTGGCGATATTCCAGCTCATTGGGATGCGCCACGCATCGCAACGCTTTTCCGCGAAGCTTTCCGAACCCCGGACCCTCAATTGCCAGTGCTTTCGGTGTCGATCCACAATGGCGTGTCAGATGGTGAGCTGTCTGATGAAGAACGCGACCGCAAAGTCGCCCTGAGCGAAGATCGCACGAAATATCAAGGTGTCGAACCAGGCGACCTCGTCTATAATATGATGCGTGCATGGCAGGGTGCGTTTGGTGCTGTGACTGTGTCTGGATTGGTCAGTCCTGCCTACGTTGTCGCACGGCCAATTGCTGAATTCAGAACGAAGTTTCTGGAGCACTTGCTGCATACTAGGAGCGCAGCTGAGGAAATCCGCAGATACTCCAGAGGGATCGCCGATTTTCGTATGCGGCTTTACTGGGAGTACTTCCGCGACATCCATGTTTGCCTGCCCCCATTGTCGGAGCAGGATGAAATCCTCAGCCATATCGACCGCGAAACAGCTCGCATCGAAAGTCTGATTGAAAAGACAGAACGCTCCATCGCGCTTTTAAGAGAAAAACGCGCGGCGCTCATAGCGGCAGCGGTGACCGGCAAGATTGATGTAAGGGCCGCAGCATGAGCGATCTGCACCACGAAAAACACCTTGAGGCCTATGTGGTCAAAAAGCTGACGGAACAAGGCTGGTTGCTCGGCGACACCACAGGCTTTGACCAAGACGCCGCCGTCTACACCGAGGATATGGAAGCGTGGATCACAGAAACGCAAGGGCCGAAGTGGGACAAGCTCGTCGCGCTGAACGGTGAGCGTGCCCGCGAAACGCTGCTCTCGCGTCTTAATGTGGCCCTAGAGAAGCATGGCACCGTTCAGGTTCTGCGCCGTGGCTTTTCGATTGCGGGCTGCGGTCAGATCGACATGTCCGAGGCCGCGCCGGAGGATCAGCGCAACGAGACGATCCTTGATCGCTATGCTGCGAACCGGCTACGCGTTGTGCCTCAGCTAAAATATCATCCTGGCCGCGAGCTTGCGATCGATCTGGGCCTGTTCATTAACGGATTGCCCGTGGCCACCGTTGAGCTAAAAACCGACTTCACCCAATCCGCCGAAAGCGCACGCGAGCAATACAAGCGCGACCGCCTTCCAGAGGATCCAGCCACTGGGCGCAAACATCCGCTGCTGACCTTCAAGCGCGGTGCCATCGTGCATTTTGCGATGTCCGATAGTGAAATCTGGATGACCACAAAACTGGCGGGCGAGAACACATACTTTCTGCCTTTCAACCGAGGCCATGATGGCAAGGGCGGCAACCCGCCCCGTGATGACGGTGAATATCCTGTTGCCTATTTCTGGGATGAGATTTGCCAGCCTGATGCCTTCCTGCGCATCTTCCACAGCTTCGTCTATGTCGAGAAGAAAGATGTGGTGGACCTGAAAGGCAACTGGTCCGTCAAGGAAACGCTGATCTTCCCGCGCTTTCACCAACACGATGCGGTGAACAAGATGATCGCGGACGCGAAGGAGAAAGGACCTGGGCATGCTTACCTGTGCGAACACAGTGCTGGCTCCGGCAAAACGTCGACGATTGCCTGGACGGCGCACGACCTGACCAAGCTGCGGCATGATGACGGCAAGGCAATCTTTGATACGGTAATCATCGTGACGGACCGGACGGTTCTGGATGGCCAGCTCCAAGATGCTGTTCAACAGATCGATCACCGCAAGGGCATGATCGCCGCGATCGACCGTGAGACAAGTTCCAAGACGAAAACGGCGCAGTTGGCGGAGGCCATACTGAAGGGCGTCCCGATTATCGTGGTAACACTTCAGACCTTCCCGCATGCGATGGAAGCAATTCTGACGGAAACGTCATTGAAGGACCGTAGCTTTGCCGTAATCATCGATGAGGCGCACACCTCCCAAACGGGCAGTACGGCTTCCAAGCTGCAAGCGACGCTCGCCCTTTCGTCGGCCAAGGACACTGCCAACATGTCGGTCGAAGAGCTTTTAACCGAAATCCAGAAGAGCCGGGCCCGGCCGAAAAACCTGTCACACTTCGCATTCACTGCAACACCAAAACACTCGCTGTCTCTTATACACATCTCCGAGCCCACGA
>CAJXTZ010000002.1 GCA_913061345.1 uncultured Erythrobacter sp. | reverse complement strand
CTCTTCGTCGGCAGCGTCAGATGTGTATAAGAGACAGGTGAGATAGATCGCGGGAGCCGGGTCCAAGTCGTAACCCAGCGTCCCGATGCCAGCCGCCGCCGCCGTTGCCATTTGCTGCGCCAACAGGCTCTTTCCCGCGCTTCCCGGCCCGGTGAACAGCGTTACCTCTCCGCGCGGAGCGAGATGCGAAATGGCGAACGCTTTTGGCTGAGCGCGCACTTTGGCTAGCTCAATCAGATCTAGCGCCGGGAGGCAGGGCGCACCTATGCGTTCGATCGTGCCCGCGTCGTTGTCGGCCAAGTCAATAGCCTTATGCATGGCGCGCCTCCCCGATGCGTTCGCGCACCTCGTTATCGCTCAGGTCCGCAAAATCGGACGCTGAGCGCGTTTGAACGCTAGGAGGGTATGGGACAGCCAACAGCCCGCCAATAGACTCAGCGGCCTTCCCAGCGGCTTCTAGGCCTATATTCTCCGACAGGTGGCAATCGTCATCGGCTGCGACGATAAAATGTCGTCCGAGATATGCCTTGTGCAGCGAGCCTGCCACGGTCGCCAAGTTACGCGCACTCATGGCGGCTGCAACGGCATGGCCGGTCGCACGGTGGATTGCCGCCGCCGTGGCGAAACCCTCCGCAATGACGAAAGGCCCAGTGCTCGGCTGGCCAGTGCTATCGACAAGACCGTGGTGCCAGAAAAGGCCCTTGGTCCGCGCGCCCTTCCAAAACAGCTTGAAGCCATCGGGACGGATGCGCTGGAGGTTCCACAAGCGCCAGCCCCTATCGAGCATTGGCACTAGCAGTTCGCAACCATGCTGGCGAATGCCGATCGGCTGGAGACGCTTGCACACAAGATAAGGGTGCGCGGGGTCGGCACGCCCAGCGGCGTTCCATGCAGCTACGGCTTGCGCCGCCGCCTCCCGGTGTTGCTCGGCAAGCTGGCGCTGTCGCTTCGCGTTTTCCCCCCGTATTTTCGCGGCCAATTTGCGCCGATCTTCCCGCGAAAGGCCACCTTCGCCTCCCCCGGCACTCCAGGTTGAGCGGATGCCCATGCGCCAATGCCCGAAAGCGCCAGCCGGGATGCCGTCTAGGTGCAGCATGGCCCAGCCGTTCTTTCGACCCTTCCGGTCGCCCTTCGCCTGAAACCGGACCGGCTCTCCCGTTGCGAGCGCACCGGTTATAGGCTCGACTGGCGCGATACCAGCCGCAGCCATGCAATCGAGGAAGGCAGAAACGTGTTCGTTCATTTCAACGCCTCCATTCCTCTCTGGGTGATGCGCTGGACCGCCGCGCTTTGCCCGCTCGGGTTACGGCGGCGCTGCCCGGTGCTTTCGAGCATTCCCATTCGGCGCAATTCGCTCACGCGCGGCTGGAGACTCCACCGGCCCATGCCAGTGCGTTCGACCATTTCCAGAGCCGTTGCCTCGCCAGCATCGGCATAGGCTTCGAGCACTTTGCGGCGCATCCCGGTGACGTGGGGGGCGATGAATGCGGCGGCTTCCTGCGAAGTGCCGTCCGTGCCCTTGCTGCCGGGAGTTTCAGGATAGGTGCTCATAGTGCACCTCCTTCCCGGCGCTCCAAAAACGCCGTGCCCAGATGGATCGCGATGAGAGCCGGTATTGGTTGCCCGCATTCTCGTGCTGGGTTATCGGAAGTTGTCAGGCCACCAGCTTTGACAACATTCGGGCCGGGAGCGGTTGCAGCCGCCCCGGCCTGTTTTACTTTCAGCCCTCTCATGCCGCGTCCCCTTCGATCAGGGCGCGGAGTGAACGCGCCGGGATGAGGGAACGGGTGCCGATCTTACGGCGCTCCAATGTGCCTTCGTTGATAAGGCGATAGACGGTTGTTAAACCCAAACCTGAAACGCGAGCCGCTTCCTTAGGGGAGTAGGCCAACGCCTCGCTGAGCGGGACGGTATTATTTTCCATGGTTCGCCTCCGTGTTTGCTGGAACCGGGGCGAATTGAAGCGTGAAAAATTTACGCGGCCAATGCAGGGCGCGGCGTGTCGTCGCGTGAAGCTTCGCGTGATATACCGCGTTAGTGGCTTAGCTAATTGCTCTTTGTTTTGGCCTCATTCCAAGCGGGCCGAAAAACAGTGTCGCGCGCGCATCCCTTCGCTCGCGACAGCTTCTTGAAGGCTAGCCACGCCTTATCCATACCGTTGCCTCTACCGCCATCAAGCCACTCCCGGGACCAACTAACAACCTCCTCATAGGTAAAACGCTGCTCCTCAATGACAGGCTGAATTGGACCTTCGTAGCTCGCGGATGCGGCAACGCGGATCGAGAAAAGCGGCTCTGCTCCCTCTAGGTCAGCCCACGCGCCTCCGGGCTTCCCGTATCCCCAACTCCTAATCTCATAGGAACGGAAAATGTCGGCAGGGATACGGCGAAACGGGGCCACTCTGCTTCCCACGCGCGCCCAGACCTCACAATACTCAGCGTGGATAGCGTTGAAAAACTCGCTCTCTGCCCACCCCCGGATCGAGTTGGCGCAAGCATAGGCCCCCACGGCTCTGTCTCGATGTTCAGGGGGGAGATGTCGAAACGCCAATTCGCGGGCTACGGGGTCTTCCCTCACACGATCGTAACTGATTCGACCGGGTCCGCCATTATAGTGTCGGGAGGTTTGGAAGGGGGGCGGCTGTCCAGGCAATCCGATTAACCACTCAATGACAACAGCACCGTCATTGGGGTCCAGCCGCACATTGTAGATTGGCTCATGTCGCCCCCCTCCAGTTGCACCTTCCTTACCGTATTGGTTGATGCGCTCTATCGAGTGCCCCGGCCCAAAACTGCCTTTGTCATACGTCGCGCGGAAATTGAGCGGCCCCTGCCAAAGTTCGAGCCAATCTCGCGGCGCTTCCTGAAATTCGTCCGTAGACGAGCTCGGTGCAACCGGTTGCAACTCAACTCGTGTTTGCTTCCCCTTAGGGCCGATGTTGATCCGCAAATCTCCGGCGTGAATTTGGATGCCTCGCCAAGCGTAATTATCATCCCACTCTGCATTGCCGGTCGTCCACCAATTGCCATGCAAGTTTTCGAGATCGGTCCAATACGTTCCCAACATGGGCTTGTTGCGATCAGGCTGGCCGTAATTGCCATTCACCTCAACGCCGATTCTGGAACCTACGGCAGCGGTGCTCAGCCAATCGAACAGCATCCCGCGCGCGGTAATGTCATCCAGCCCGATAGCGGTTCGGACAACCTCCACCGCCTCTGGTAGTAGAATCCATTCGTCGTCCATCCCGCCTCCCAAGCGGCTCCCATGGTGAAGGCGGGGAAGCGCGTGGGATGCGCGCTTATCGGCTGGCCTACCTATCCCCACGAAAGACTTACACAAAAGTTGCCTCGTCTCGCCATCGATGGTTTTTGACCGCTGGGGAAAACTTAGTCCGTCGGTAATTTAGAGGATTCGATGCGAATGAAACATATCAAGCTGATTGTTGTCGCAAGCGCCGCCTCGCTGGCTCTAGGAAGTGGTTGCAGCGACATCACGGGAACGGCAGATGCCGACGAGGAATTAGAGATTGGAACGCTATCCTACTGGAGCGAATCCGACGATTTTGCCGGTGCGATTAAATCATATGTTGACGGCTCATTCTGGATAGACTCACAGCGTGGCCAATATTTGGAAGTCCAGTTCCAGTGTGTGAGAAGTCGAGATAATCGGTTTCCAAATGAATTTCGGCTTATTGCCACATCTCTTGTTGACGCTAGCCGAAACGAATACGCCAGACCGCGATTTTTTGACGTTCTATTATACAAAATAAACGACAATTCAGCATCGATCTACACGAGGCAAGGCACTGGTGACATCCTTTACAGAACCGGTCAGTTTAGCGACCGCGTTGGGCCTTTCACCCAAGCGAGCTTCGACCTAGCGGAACTTATGTCACGCTTGGCGGTGAAGGAAGTTTCTCGGATGGACTTTCGTTTCGTCTATGGTGCGCCGCGCGACACGTCCGATATAGGTAGCGTCCAAGACCTCTCTGGTTATCCTGCCATCGACGTATCGATAGACGCGACTGACCCTGAGATAGGCCGAATATTGGGAGAATGCGCAAACGAGCAATCTCAGTCGTAATGCGTGCCTAGTGCCTTTCTTTGCATTCAGGATGTTATTTTTCGAATTGGGGTCACCTGTCCATTGGCCGCGCAATGGTTGGCGCAATAGGTTGCCCATGCATCCATCAACTTGCGGCGCTTGTCGAATAGCTGGCCACGCCGATATGCCGCCTCAGCCTTGTTACCGATCGTGTGAGCCAAAGCCATTTCGCAAACCTCGTGCGCGAAGCCGGTGCGTTCCGCTGCCCAATCGCGGAAGCTGGAGCGGAAACCGTGCACCGTCAGGCGCGGCTTGTCCTTTTCGGCAGGAATAAGGCGGCGAAGCTGCATGAGCATCGCCATATCGGACAGCGCTCCGCCATGCGTGGACGGGAACAACGGAGCATCACTCCGGCCATTGGTGAGCGGCTGGACCTCTTTAAGAATATCAACCGCGCGCGGTGATAATGGCACGCTATGCTCAGCTTCGGCCTTCATGCGATCGGCGGGGATCGTCCACGTTGCTTTTTCTAAATCGACCTCGCCCCATGTCGCGCCGATCGTCTCCCCGGTGCGCGTTGCATTGAGCACGGTAAATTCCAGCGCCTTCGCGCCTATCCCATCCACCGCAGCCAGCTTCGTTAGGAAGGCCGGCACGCTAGTATAGGGCATGGCTTCATGGTGCCCGGACCTGCCCAGGTTGGCATTGCGGCGCTTTTTCGCCTTCGCGGAAGGCGGCAGCACCTTGTCCAGATGACCCCGCCAACGCGCCGGGTTCTCGCCTTCGCGCAAGCCCTCGACCTTGGCCGCGTCCAGTATGTTCTCGATCCTGCCGCGCAGGCGGCTGGCAGTCTCCGGCTTTTCGCTCCAAATAGGCTTGAGCGCCGCCATGACGTGCTCGGCTGCAACGTCGCAAACGGGAACGTCGCCAAAGTGCGGATAGGCGTATGCCTCCAATGTGCTGCGCCATTGCGCCCGGTGCTTATCGTTCTTCCAGCCGCTCTCGTTCAGGGCGATATAGGCTTTTGCAGCATCCCGGAACGTGGTGCCGCGCACCTTGGCCTCTTGCGCCGCTGCCTTCGCCTGTTGCTGGCGCTTGCGGCGATCGGAAACAGGAACCTCGCCAGCTGCCGCCTCCCGCGCCTTGTCCCTCGCCAATTCGCGCGCATCGGCCAGCGTGACAGCGGCAGGCCCAGCCGCCGCGCCTAGCCCTACGTCCCGCACCTTGCCTGCCACGGTTGCACGATAGACCCATGATCGCGCGCCGCTCGCTTTCACCAGCAGGTAAAGCCCGCCGCCGTCTGCATATCGTCCAGGCTTCGCATTTTTGACAGTGAGCGGCGATAGCGCGTTGTGAACCTTCCGGGGCATGGTTTGGCCTTTGTTCCCTTTACCGTTCCCCTAACAGTAGGCTGGTTTTAAGGGAACGCAAGCGAAAGCGGATGAAGGCTAACGAAATGCAGCAAGACAGAAACCAAGGGATATAGGCGCTTTCTTGGTGATCGTGGAAGGCCGGTGAAAGGCTGTTAGGCGGACACCCTGTCCGCCAATTTACCAGATCGCCTATCCCGGTTGTCCATCTGTGTTCGACGCAAGCTCTCCGTGCTGATCAACCTGTTCGGGCTGCATCGCGACGCGTTCTGGACGGTAGTTTTCCTGCGGCTGATCTGAAATTTCGTATTCCATGACAATCACCTCTCGAAACAAAAACGCGCGAGAGGTGATTGTTTTCCGGTATTTGCGATCAGCGGTTCGTCGCAGGAAATTGCCTAGATGTGTATCGCCCGATCATAGGCGGCCAACACGCTTTCGTGCATCGATTCGGAAATCGTCGGATGCGGGAATACCGTTTGCATCAGCTCCGCCTCTGTCGTTTCCAGCGTCTTGGCCACGACATATCCTTGGATCATTTCGGTTACTTCGGCACCGATCATGTGCGCGCCCAGCAATTCGCCGGTCTTGCCGTCGAACACCGTCTTCGTGAAGCCCTCCGCCTCGCCCAGCGCGATGGCCTTGCCGTTGCCGATGAAGGGGAACATGCCGACCTTTACGTCATGCCCTGCTTCCTTCGCCTTGGCTTCAGTCATGCCGACACTGGCGATCTGCGGATGGCAATAGGTGCATCCGGGGATGGCTTCGCGGTTGAGCGGGTGTGGGTGAACATCCTTGTTACCCAGTTCCTGCGCGATAGCCTCCGCCGTGGTAACACCCTCATGACTGGCCTTGTGCGCAAGCCACGGGCCGGGCGTGCAATCGCCGATGGCCCATAGCCCCTTGGACTTCGTCCGACCGTAGTCGTCGATCTGGATGAAGCCGCGGTCCATCTCCGCCAGCTTTTCCAGGCCGACGTTTTCCGTGTTGGGCTGAATACCGATGGCGACGATACAGTGGCTGAACTCGTGATCGGCCACCTTTCCGTCCTTGCCCTTGATCTTGGCCTTCACACCCTTGCCGTCAGCCTTGATATCCTCGACACCCGCTCCGGTCATGATCGTCATACCCTGCTTGGTCAGCGCCTTTTGCAGGAAAGCCGAAACGTTTGCGTCCTCCACCGGAACCACGCGGTCGAGCATCTCGACGACGGTAACATCCGCGCCCATGTCGTTGTAGAAGCTGGCAAACTCGATCCCGATTGCACCCGATCCTATGACCAGCAGCTTCTTCGGCATTTCGTCGGGCGTCATGGCATGACGATAGGTCCAGATGCGCTTGCCGTCGGCCTTGGCAAAAGGCAGGTCGCGCGCCCGTGCGCCAGTGGCGACGATCACGTGCTTGGCCGACAGCTTTTCCTCGCCCTTCTCGCCTTTCACCGTCAGGCTGGTGGGCCCGGTCAACGTGCCCTCCCCCATGTGAACCGCGATCTTGTTCTTCTTCATCAGGTGCGTCACGCCCTGGTTGAGTTGCTTCGCCACGCCGCGGCTGCGCTTCACAACGGCTTCCAGATCCGCCTCGATTGCGCCCGCGATCTTCAGACCGTAATCCTTGGCATGCTGAGCGTAATGCAGGATTTCTGCGGAGCGCAGCAGTGCCTTGGTGGGAATGCAGCCCCAGTTGAGACAGATGCCGCCCAAATTTTCGCGTTCGACGATTGCCGTTTTCAACCCAAGCTGCGCGCAGCGGATTGCCGCGACATAGCCACCGGGGCCGGAACCGAGAACGATGACGTCGTAATTGCTTTCAGCCACTTTGCTGCTCCTGTTGTTCGACCGCGCGCGGCTTGCCCGCATCGTCGATCGCTACGAATATGAATTTGGCGGAGGTGACGAGTTGCTCCTCCTCCGAATGGCGCTCTCGCCGCCAGGCTTGCGTGGCGATCACCATGCTGGTGCGGCCCACGCGGGTAAGCTCGGCATAGACCGAAACCTCGTCACCCACCTTTACCGGCTTGTGAAACTCCACCCCGTCCATCGCGATGGTAACTGCCCTGCCCTTCGCCCGCCGCGCGGCGACGAGGCCAGCGCCCGAATCCATCAGGCTCATCAGCCAGCCGCCGAAGATATCGCCATAGGCGTTGGCATCGGCGGGCATCGCGGTAACGCGCATGGCGGGGTTTCGATCAGTCATGCGAAGATGACGAAGTCGACATCGTAACGATGGCGCAATCTTGTATATAATTTTGCGATACCAGAAAGTTAGCTGCGGATTGCGAAGTTAACACCATGCGAAACAAGAATGACCTCACTGATATCATCGAAACCCTTGGTATGGAGCGGTGATCGGACTGTAGGATATGCCTAAGCCACCAGTCCCAGCGGTGCCTCGCAAAGTTCCTTGAAAACCTTCATCAATTGGGCGCCGTCCGCGCCATCAATCGCACGGTGGTCGAAGCTGCCCGTGGCGCTCATCACCGTGGCGATCTGGAGCGCATCGTCGACCACATAGGGCCGCTTTTCGCCAGCACCGATGGCCATGATCATGCCCTGGGGCGGGTTGATGACGGCTTCGAACTGCTTGATGCCGAACATGCCCATGTTGGAAAGACTGGCAGTCCCACCCTGGTATTCTTCCGGAGCCAACTTGCCCTCTTTCGCGCGCGAACCGAGGTCTTTCATCTCGGCGCTGATCTTGCTCATCCCCTTGGCGCCCGCATCCTTCACGATGGGGGTAATAAGGCCATTGGGAATGGACACCGCGACGGAAATATCGGCGCGCTTGAACTGCAGCATGGTGTCGCCCGCGAACTGCACATTGCAGGCCGGAACCTGCTCCAGCGACTTGGCCAGTGCCTTGATCAGCATGTCGTTGACCGAAAGCTTCACGCCCTGCGGTTCCAGCGCGGCGTTCAGTTCACTGCGCAATTTCAGCATGGCATCGAGGCGGATATCGACAGTCAGGTAGATATGCGGAACGGTCTGCTTGCTCTCGGTCAGGCGCTTGGCGATGACCTTGCGCATCGAGGACAGTTTCTCGACCTCGTGCGGAATGCCGAAATCCTGGGCACTGGCTGGCGCCGCTGCGGGTGCAGGGCCAGGTGCACTGGCTGCAGGAGCCGGAGCGGCGGCTTCGCCAGGCTTGGCGTTCTCCACGTCGTTTTTGATGATGCGCCCGTTGGGGCCAGTGCCATTCACGCCAGCAAGGTCGACGCCTTTCTGCTCTGCGATACGGCGTGCCAGCGGTGATGCGATGATACGCTTCCCATCTTTCGTAGGCGCAGGGCCGGCTTCGGTTTCTGCACTGACGGGAGTGCGGGCCGGCTCGGCATTCTCGCTTGGTTCGGCCTTGGCTGGTTCAGCGGGGGCGTCTTCTGCCTTTTCCTTGCTGGCCGCTGGTGCCGGGGACGATCCGCCGTCTTCCATAGGATCAACATCGCCTGCATCCTCGCCTTCCTCGGCCAAGGTGGCGATTATCGTGCCGACCTGCACGCCTTCTGTTCCCTCTTCCACCTGGATATGGGCAATCGTACCCTCGTCCACGGCTTCGAATTCCATTGTCGCCTTGTCGGTTTCGATCTCGGCCATGATGTCGCCAGAGGAAACCGTGTCACCCACTTTTACCAGCCATTTGGCAAGGGTACCTTCCTCCATGGTCGGCGAAAGGGCGGGCATCTTGATGGCAATCGGCATAGAGGCGCTTAGCTCCCTGAAAGCATGGTGTCGCGTGGCTTTCTCTCTGGCCAATTTGGCAGCGCGGGGCAAGGCATCTTGCGGTTTTCCTTCTTTCCCCCGATACGATCTGGCGGGGAGAACGAAATATGCGGGTCTATCTCACCATTGTCGATGAAACGGAGGAGGCGCGCACCGCCCTGCGCTTCGCCGCGCGGCGTGCGGCCAGAACGGGCGGCATGGTTCACCTGCTGGCGCTGGTTCCGCGCCAGACGTTCAACGCCTTTGGCGGCGTGCAGGCAACTATCGAGGAAGAAGCGCGCGACCGTGCCGAGGTGCTCGCCAACTCTGCGGCGGGCGAGCTGATGTACGAATCAGGCAAGATGCCGCAGATCGCGGTGCGCGTGGGCGATGCGAAGACCGTGGTGGCCGAATACCTGGCCGAGCATCCCGAAGTCGCCGCCCTCGTTCTGAGTGCAGCAGCGGAGGGTGCGCCCGGCCCCCTGGTGACGCACTTCTCCACCCATGTTGGCAGCCTTCACTGCCCGCTTTTCATCGTGCCCGGCAGCCTCAGCAACGAAGAGATCGACGCGCTAAGTTAGGGTGCCGCGCGTCGGATAATCGTTCTTCGTCACGAAATCGATGCCTTCCAGCAGTTGATCCAGCGACGGACGTGTGAAGGGTGCGCTCTGAGTGACCGCGAAGAAGATCGAGCGGTCCGGTTTCAGCAGGAACAGGCCCGGTTCACTAAACTTCTCCGGCTCTTCGCTTCCGTCACGCTTTTGCGAAATGTAGAGGCCCCATTCGCGTGCCTGTTCTTCCGACAGATCATGGGCCAGCGGCAGGTCGTGGGTTTCCCACTCCTTGTCCACCACCATCGCGCGTTCTTCGCTATCCATGCTGATCGCGAACACGTTGACGCCGCGATCGCCGAAGTCGGACAGGCGACCGCCCAGTTCCTCCAGGTACTTCTTGCAGATCGGGCAGTGCTTGCCGCGATAGAAGACCAGCATGGTGAAGGTGTCTGGCGTCTGGTCCGATAGGACGAAGCGCGCGTCGATTGTCAGCGACAAGTCGAGGTCGGGGGCTTTCTGTCCGGGCTTGAGCATTGAATTCTCCTTTGCCCACCCAACGATGCTGGCCTCCCGCCTGTTCCGCTACTTCTTCTTGCGACCCTGATGCCGGATATTGCCGGGCCGGCCGCGTTTGCCGACCGCGTGCTTGCCCTTGTCATCCTTTCGCGCGCCAGCCTTGCGAGGCCCACCCATGTGCGAACCACCCTTACGGTGCTTCTTCTCCGGACGTTTGCCCCGTGGCTCTACCTTCTTGCCACCTTCACCATCGGGCAGTTCGAATTTCAGCGCACCAGTCAGCGGATTTGCCTCCGCCAGCCGCAGGTCCAGCTTGTCTCCCACGGTGAAACTGGTGCCGGTGTTTTCTCCCACCAGCGAGTGTGCGGCCTCGTCATAGGTGAAATACTCGCGGCCCAATGTGCTGACGGGCACCAGCCCATCACCGCCCAGACCAACGATAGTCGCGAAAAAGCCGAACTTCTGCACCCCGGTGATACGCGTGGGGAAAATCTCGTCCACGCGGGCTGAAAGCCACGCCGCCACATAGCGGTCGATCGTGTCGCGCTCCGCTTCCATTGCACGCCGTTCGGTGATGGAAATAGCTTCGGTGATCTTGCCAAGATCGTCCCTGTCGCGGTCAGACAGGCCGGAATGCGCAGGTATCGCTCGATCCTTCGGCTTGGGCTGTTCCAGCTTGTAAGCATCCACCAGCGCCCGGTGCAGCAGCAGGTCAGCGTAGCGGCGGATGGGGGAAGTGAAGTGCGCGTAGGAACCCAGCGCAAGGCCGAAGTGGCCGGCGTTCTTCGGTCCGTAATAGGCCTGCGTCTGGCTGCGCAGCACGGCTTCCATCACCAGCGCCTTCTCACTCTCGTCGGCCACATCCTTTATCATGCGGTTGAACAGGCCCGGCGTGATGACCTGCCCCAGCGCTAGATTCTTGCCGATGCTTTCGAAATACTCACGCAGCGCGACCAGCTTTTCGCGGGTAGGCGGTTCGTGCACGCGGTAGACGACAGGGCTGGCCTTGCTTTCCAGCGCCTTTGCCGCCGCGACATTGGCCGCGATCATGAAATCCTCGACAACGCGGTGGGCATCCAGCCGTTCGCGCACGGCGATGCCCTTGACCCGGCCGTCCTCACCCAGTTCCACGCGCCTTTCGGGCAGGTCCAGATTGAGCGGATCGCGATCATCGCGCGCGGACGCCAGCGAGTTCCAGCAGGCCCACAGCGCATTGATCGGGCCGGACGCATTGCCTTCGTCGATCTGGGCCTGCGCATCCTCGTAGGCGATCACCTGGTGAATGCGCACGATAGCGCGGGTAAAGCGCCAGTCCGTCACCTTGCCATCGGCATCGATGGTGAGGTGACAGGCCATTGCCGCGCGGTCCTCGCCCTCGCGCAAGGAGCATACGTCGGCAGACAGCACTTCGGGCAGCATCGGCACGACGCGGTCCGGGAAATAGACGGAGTTGCCGCGTTTGCGCGCTTCTTTGTCCAGCGCGCTGTCGGGCCGCACGTAATAGGAAACATCGGCAATCGCGACGAGCGCGCGGAAGCCGCCCTTGCCATCGCTCTCGGCCCAGATGGCATCGTCATGATCGCGCGCATCGGCGGGATCGATGGCGATGATGGGCAGGTCGCGCAGGTCTTCGCGGTCCTCCTCGCTCAAAGGCAGCTTGGCGGCCTTCTCCGCATCGTCCAGCACCTCTTGCGAGAAGACGTTGGGAATGCCGAACTTGTGAATGGCGATAAGGCTATAGCTGCGCGGAGCCAGCGGATCGCCCAATACGTCCGTCACTTTCACGCTGGCATTGCGCCCGCGACCTGTGGGTTCGGCAACGACAAGCTGGCCCTCTTCCGCCTCGCCCCGATCGGACACGGCGAAGGAATTGCGAATACGCTTGTCCACCGGTGCCAGCCACGCCTTGCCGCCGCCGTCTATTTCTATCACGCCCAGCATCTGGTCTTCGGCAACAGCCAGCTTCTTCATCGGGTGCGCCAGCCAGCCGCTACCCTTTTCCTCGGTACGGGCGAGGATACGGTCCCCGGTACGCAGTGCGAGCTGCTTTTTCTTCTCGATCACCCGCAGGCGCGGGGGAGCAGTGCCATCGTCGGGATCCCAGCTTTCGGGCACGCCGATGGGTTCGCCATCGTCTATCTCGACAATTTTCAGCACGGTTACGCGCGGCACGCCGCCCATGCGGTGATAGGCGCTGGTCTTGCCGTCGATCAGGCCTTCCTCGGCCATGTCTTTCAGCAACGCCTTCAAGGCGATCTTTTCCTGCCCCTTCAGGCGGAAATGCTTGGCGATTTCGCGCTTGCCGACACGGGTGTCGGAACTGCGGATAAATTCCATGACCTGATCCTTATTGGGCAGGCCCTGGAACTCCTTGGCGAACTTCTTTGTGTTTTTCGGTTTATTCATATGCCCCGCCATATGGGGGCGCTATTCCTCGCTGTCGACGGGTAGCGGATAAAACTGGCCGCCCGGCACCGCGCTGGATACAGGGCTTTCCGCCCCGTCCGCCGCTACGGAGCTGACGCCGAAGATCCAGTCATCGCCGCGCAATCGCGGCATGATTACCCTCACCCTCTCTGCTGACCAGCACATGCGCGGAAACGCATCAGGATCGTTGAGGGCCTGGGTGCACAAAGGCACTTCTCCAGCTGGGCGATCTCGATGAACAATCTTGATTGCGGGCTCTGCTTCCCAATCGGCCGCGTCCGTCCGGCGTTTGTAAATGCGATATTCCGAAGCGCCTGCGACCGGTGCCCAGTCGAACTCGACATCGGGCCGCACAATGCCATCGACGGTTGCAACAGGCGGCATCGGCGTGCGGGCCAGGACATCGGCGGCGCGGATGTTGAGGCGAGTGACATCGGCCAGAAACGCAAAATCCATCTCGTCCACCGTGTCGCCATAAGTCACGCCGTCTTCCACGCGCAGGTCCTGGTGCTGGTGCTCGTAATCCTCGATGGCCACGCTGAAGCGGATAGCAGGATAGCCGTGATCGAGGAACGGCAGGTGGTCCCCGCCCCGCCCCATGCGATCACTGCGCCAAGTCTGCCGCACATCAAGGCCACCGGTTTCACCTTCGGCCAATTGGTCAAGAAAGCGCGAGAGATTGCGGCTCGGCGAATCGTTCGCGCCGCCCTGGCTGCGCATGGCGGCTCGGGTGGCATCGTCAGCATCAGCGCGCACGCCTTCGGAGAAGACGCGCACATGTTCTGCATCGCACACGCCGTCCGACCCGCACGAGCCGCCAACGACATCGTTGTTGAGCACGGCCTTCACCGTCCAGCCCTGCTCGGCCGCGTAATCCGCCAGCAGGTTTCCACCGTAAAGGCCCTGCTCCTCGCCCATCAGCAGCGCATATACGATGGTGGTGGGGTAATCATTCTGGCTGAGCGCACGGGCCGCTTCCAGCACAAGTGCGCTGCCGCTGGCATTGTCATTCGCGCCGGGGGCTTCACTGGTCGCATCCATCACGTCGGACGCGCGGCTATCGATATGGCCCTGGATGATGACGACCTCGTTCGGGCGTTCGCTACCGCGCTGGATGGCGATGGCATTGCGGATCAGCACAGGCTCCGGGATGCGGCGCCCGCTCATTTCGCGCTCCACGAAACTCACGTCCAGGCAGCCACCGCATGCAGCGCTCGCCTCTTCGAATTCCGTTTTACCCCAATCCAGCGCGGCACCGATGCCGCGTTCGGGATCGTCTAGGCTGGAAAGCGTATGACGGGTGCCGAATGATACCATTGTCTCGACATCATCTTGCAGTCGCTCGGCGGATACGGGCGCTGCAGGATCAGCGGCTGGATCATGGGCAGCGGCAGGGGCACAGACGGCGGCGATCATGGTCGCAGGAAGAATAATTTTGCGCATTTGCAGATAGATCGCCGATAGTTCGCAGCAATGCAAGATACTCAATTGCAGGCGCAACCGGTTCTAACTAGTCTTCGCCTTTCGTCCGTTCGGGCAACAGGGGTCCATATCCAATGAAAAATCTTGCACTGACACTGGCTGCCACCACTATCCTCGCGGCACCCGCGCAGGCTGGCGACGTCTACAACCTGCTTGGCCCGGTGATGCATGATCCCAGCGAAACCGAGATTGCGGAACGCTGCGACTATTATGCAGACCAGATAGACCTGCGCCGCGATGCGCTGATGGGCGATGCGGAGGCAGCGACCCTTGCCAATACGCTGGGGCGTTATGACGAGATCGCGGCACTGTTGCTGACGGCGCAGTCCGAAAGCGGGCTTTATCAGCAGGTGTTGCTGACGCCCGAGCTTCGCGCCGCAGGCGGTGCCTGTGCAGCGCGCATGGCTGGCCTCATCAGCGAGATCAACCTCTCGCGCCCGCTCTACGATCGCCTCGCCTCGCTGGACGTCGCAGAAGCCGATGCGGTTACGCAGACCTATTACAACGATACACTGGACAGCTTTCGCCGCAGCGGTGTGGCGTTGGATGACGAAGGCCGCGCCCGCGTGCAGGAAATCAACGACGAACTCGCCGCGCTCAGCACGCAATTTGCGCAAAACATAGCGGAGGACGTTGGCACGATCGAAGTGTCGCCGGAGGAACTGGTCGGCCTGCCGCAGGATTACATCGACGCGCGCGAAGTAGGCGAGAACGGGATGATAACCCTGACCACCGCCAGTCCGGACTATGTTCCGGTCATGACCTATGCCGACAGCGACGAACTGCGCAAACGATATTCCGAAGTTTACAGCAAACGCGCCTGGCCCGCGAATGACGAGGTTTTGCGCCAGATATTCACATTGCGGCAGGAACTGGCCCAGCTCACCGGCTATGAGAATTATGCCGCGCTGCAATTTGCGGACCGGATGCTGGATACCACGCAGAAGGTGGAGAATTTCATCGCGCAGACTGATGCCGCAGCGCGCCCCGTGGCCCAGGCCGATTATGCGCAACTGTTGGCGATGTTGCAGGAGCTTCGCCCCGGCGCTGAACGGATCGAGCCGCATCAGCTCGGCTGGCTCGGCCCGAAGGTGCAGCAGACGAACTACAACTACGATCCGCAGGAAGCGCGGCAGTATTTCCAGCACGACAATGTCCGCGACGGCATATTCGCCCTGACGAAACAGCTGTTCGGGGTGGAGGTGCAGCCATGGGATACGCCAGTTTGGCATGAGGACGTGGAGCCTTACCAACTGGTCGAGAATGGCACCGTGATCGGTCGCTTCTACCTCGATTCCCACCCGCGTCCCGGCAAATACACCCATGCCAACGTGCTGCCGCTGTTCGTCGGTTCTCCGCAGGATGGTGAAGTGCCTGTTGCAGCTTTGGTGCAGAACATGCCCGACGGGCTGATGGAACACGGGCAGGTGACCACCTTCCTGCACGAATACGGTCACATTCTGCATTTCATCTTCGGCGGTCGCCGTGAATATGCTGGCACCAGCATGATCAGCGTAGAGTGGGACTTCATCGAAGCGCCTTCGCAAATCCTGGAGAACTGGGTCTACGATTACGACACGCTGGCCACCTTTGCAGTGAATGCCGAAGGGGAAACCATCCCCCGCGACCTTGTGGAGCGCATGAACGCCGTGCGTCACTTCAACCAGGGCATGTTCGAGATGGGGCAGCTTGGACTGACGGCCACCTCCTACAATTTCTACACCCAGCCGGTACCTGCAAATCTCGGCGATGCCGCGCGTGAATGGCGCGGTGCCTATTCGCTGGTGCCGCCGTCACCCACGTCGGAGTTCCAGGCCGCTTTCGGCCATCTGGATGGCTATGGCGCGGCCTATTATACCTACGGCTGGTCACGCGTGATCGCAGCCGACATGTTCAGCCGGTTCAAGGCCGAGGGCCTGACAAACCCGCAAACCGCCGCCGACTATCGCCGTCTCGTGCTGGAACCGGGCGGAACGCGCCCTGCTGCCGAACTGGTGCGCGACTTTGTAGGCCGCGACATCTCGTTCGAGGCATTTCAGAAGGATCTGGAGCAAGGGTTGCCGCGGGATTGAGGTACCAGGCCGGGTTGCCGCAGCAGCAGCGACCCGGCACCTTCAGTAGGCGCGCGCGACGAATACCCGCTCGGCGGCCTGCTCTCCGGTGAAGATGCAGGTGCCGTCGGCGGGCGGTGCGTTTTGCGGAACGTTGCGCAAGGTGAGGCGCATGTCCTTCAGCGTCTCGACAACCTTGGCCAAGCCTTCCCCCGTGGGCTTCGACCACTGCACTTCCACCCAGCCCGGGTATTTCGCCTCGCGGCTGAAGTGCTCTGCCAGGGCATTCATGTCGGTGATGTCGCGGCGGATGTTCGCCTCGCGCCGTTCATGCGCTTCCACAAGCAGGCCGTTCTGCATGTCTGCCAGGATCGTGGGCACGGTCTGCGCGCACAGGTCGCGGTCGGGGTTCTGGAAGGCGGGTTTGCCGGTTTCCATGTTCCACAACGCATCACGCCGCAGCATGCTGACGACGCCGTTCTCCATGTCGCGGCCACCAACTTCCAGTATCAGTGGAGCGCCCTTGCGCACCCAGTCCCAACGCTTGGCCGCAGCCTTGCCCGGCCGCTTGTCCAGCAGTACTCGCACCGGCTCCCCCAGCGCGCCTTGGCCTGCAATGGCCGCGCGCAGCTCTTCGCAATAGTTTAGCAGCGCATCATCTTCCGGCTTTTCGCGCAGCATGGGGAGTATCACCACCTGGAACGGGGCGAGCGCAGGCGGGACGCGCAGCCCATCATCATCGCCGTGCGTCATGATGAGGCCGCCCACCATGCGTGTGGACATGCCCCAGCTTACGGTATGACACAGCGTCTCGCGGCCCTCCCGGTTCTGGTATCGGATGTTTGCGGCCTGTGCGAAATTGGTGCCGAGATAGTGGCTGGTGCCGGCCTGTAGCGCCTTGCCATCCTGCATCATGGCTTCGATCGACCATGTCTCGACCGCGCCGGGGAAACGCTCGTTTTCGGGCTTTTCGCCTGCAATCACCGGGAGGGCGGCATCCTCTTCCGCAAAGGCGCGGTACATTTCCAGCGCCATCATCGTCTCTTCCCTCGCCTCATCGGCGGTGGCATGGGCGGAGTGGCCCTCCTGCCAGAGGAATTCGCTGGTGCGCAGGAACATGCGGGTGCGCATTTCCCAGCGCACGACGTTGGCCCACTGGTTGATGCGCAACGGCAGGTCGCGCCAACTTTGCACCCATCTGCTCATGGCGTCGCCGATGATCGTCTCCGACGTCGGGCGCACCACCAATGGCTCTTCTAGCTTCGCCTCGGGATCGGGGACGAGGCCGCCTTCCCCGTCAGCGATAAGGCGGTGGTGCGTGACGACGGCCATTTCCTTGGCGAAGCCATCAACATGCTCTGCTTCACGCTCGAAATTCTTCAGCGGAATGAACAACGGGAAATAGGCGTTCTGCACGCCAGCGGCCTTGATCCGATCATCCAGCAGGCGCTGCATCCGTTCCCAGATACCATAGCCCCAGGGCTTGATCACCATGCAGCCGCGTACGCCCGATTCCTCGGCCATATCGGCGGCTGAGACAACTTCCTGGTACCAGGAGGCAAAATCGTCTTCGCGCTTAGTCTTCAAGGCGTGGCGAATGGCAGACATGGCAATATTTTTCCGTGGATCAGACAGGCGTGAAGACCCCCATGACGCCGAGCGGACGCCGTGTCGAGAGCTTGCGCCTGAGTTTGTATGACGGCGTTATTGAAGAGGGCCTATTTGCCCAGCTTGTCCAGCTTGCGCTGCATTTCGGCCATCTGCGATTTCAGCGCGTCGATATCGTCAGACTTCGATGCAGGCGTTTCCGGAGTGGCATCCGTGCCAGCATTGCTGCCGGGAATGAAGGCACCGGCTGCGGCCTGGAACATGGCCATGTTCTTCTCAGCAATTTTCGAAAAAGCGCCTGCGCCCAATCCGGGCTGAAACGCCTCGCGCAACTTGGCCTGATTGGTGCGAAAATTCTCCATCGTCGCTTCCAGATAGGAAGGCATCATCGACTGCATCGAGTTGCCGTACATCGAGATCAGATCACGCAGGAAACTGACCGGCAGCATCTGCTCTCCGTGAGTCTCTTCTTCCATGATGATCTGGGTCAGGATGGCATGGGTGATATCACTACCCGATTTGGCATCGAGGACCTTGAAATCCACGCCTGTGCGAACCATCCGCGCAAGGTCGTCCAGCGTGATATAGCTGGAAGACTGCGTGTTGTAGAGACGCCGGTTGGCGTATTTCTTGATGACGATAGGTTCACCGTCAGACGTTTTCTTGTCGGCCATTTTGCGGGTTCCCACTTAAGTTGCTGTCAATCTTAGCATTTGCAGCATGGGATATGCAATCGGGCCGTCAGGAAACTCTGTCGAACCTGCGCCCCAGAATTGTGAGAAGTTCATATTGGGACAACTTCGTAATTTCCGAGGCCTCCGGTAAACTGTAGATAAGATGGCAGAAATCGCCCTCCTTCAGCTCGGTATCCCCGCAATCGACGATCACCATATCCATAGAAATGCGTCCGAGAATTGGCAGGTTGTGACCCCCATGTTGCAATGCACCGTTCCTGGCCCAACTGCGCAAGAAACCGTCCGCATACCCCAGGGATAGGACGGCTACCCGCGTCGGTCTGTCTGCATGCCAGGTCGCATTGTAGCCGACAGCGTCTCCAGCGGAGAGCTTGCGAATTTGCAGCACCGCGGCTTCTATTCGTACGACTTCACGGATGTAGCTAGCGAGTTCGGATCGCGGAACACCGCCGTAGAGCGCAATACCGGGGCGCGTGATATCGAAATGATAGTCCGGGCCAAGCGCAATACCCGCGCTGTTCGCAAGACTCAGGTTCCGGGCGCTTATACGTGTGGCGGCGTGTCTGAAGATCTCTAGCTGCCGGGCGTTCTGGTCGGAGGTTTCATCGGCAGATGCAAGGTGCGACAGCAGCGTGTCCACTTCCAGCCGTTGCAATTCCGGCGCGCCAAGATCGCCGGGTGCAATGCCGAGCCGATTGAACCCGCTATCGACCATCAGATGGCAAGGGCCTCCCCCCGATTCAAGCCAGATTTGCGCCTGGCCCAGTGAATTGATTACCGGGATCGTGCCGGTCGCTCTTGCGAAATTCGCTTCCTGCTGGTTCGTCACGCCATGCAGTACGGCGATGTTCTTCCCGTCGGTATGCCGCAGGACGCCCGGCACTTCGCTCCAGTGCGCCACGAAGAACTGGCGCGCGCCGGCCGATAGCAATGTTGGCACCACATGATCGACGCCCAGGCCATAGCCGTCCGCCTTTACCGCCGCTCCTGCCTCGGCATTGCCGGACAACCGATTGAGTGCGCGCCAATTGGCGGCCAGTGCCTCGGTATCTATCCGCAGACGCAGCGTGGGTGGCGGTAGATCAGGCAAGATCATCTTGGAAATCGCGTGGCGGTCCGTCCGGAATGCCCCACCATGCCTACCACAAGGCCGAAGGCCACCACGCCCCAGGTGTACCACAGCCCGGAATACACATCCCCGCTGCGTGCAACGATATAGCCGGCGATCAGGGGCAGAAACCCGCCCAGGTACCCCGCGCCGATATGATAGGGGATGGAGAGAGAGGAATAGCGTATTCTGGGAGGAAACATCTCTGCCAAAAGCGCGGCTACCGAACCGTAGGTGAGCGCAGAAAGCATCCCGAAACACAGCAGCAGGGCGATGATCCCGAAGATGTTCGCCAATGGCGGTGTCTGGACCGAGAAGTCATAGCCGTTGCTTTCCAGGAAGGACCGGACGGCTACGCGCCCTTCTTCGCTTTCGGCAACGTCGGCACGCAAGTCTGTGCTCGCCCCGCCAGCCGACAGAAACAGACCCGGAGTATCTGGCCGAATGTCGATCGGGGTGACGAGTGGCTGGATATCGTAGGGTACGCCAAGCGCCGTAAGATCCTGCAATACGCGGCCACAACGCGTTTCCTGCACTTCAGCGAAAGGATCGAAGTCGCAATTGTTGCCGCTTACCAACACAGGAGCTTCCTGCGCACTGCGTTGCAGGCCGGGATTGGCGAGATAGCCCATGCCCCAGAACAGCGGGAAAATCAGCAACAAGGTGGCCACGGCACCGATTATGATCGGCTTCTTGCGGCCGACCCTGTCCGACCATCGACCAACCACCAGATAAAACCCCATGGCGATCGCGCCCGCCAGCAGCATGATGATTTCGACCACCTGCTCGTCCACCCGCATTGGCCCGCGCAGGAAGGAAAGGCTGGAGAAGAACGCCGTGTACCAGATCGTAGTGAGAATTCCGGTAATACCGAATAGCGCCACGAAGATGCGCTTCTTGTTACCGGGGTAGGTGAAGCTTTCGACAAAGGGGTTGCCAGCGGTTTCGCCCGCTTCCTTCATCGCCCTGAACACCGGGCTTTCCGACAGTTTGAAACGCATCCACAAGGAGATACCCAGCAGAATAAGCGAAAGCAGGAACGGCACGCGCCATCCCCATGTGGCAAAATCCTCCGGCGGGATCAGGGCGCGGCAGGCCAGCACCACGACGATGGAAAGCGCGAAGCCACCCACCACGCTGGCTTGGATGAAGCTGGTGTAGAACCCGCGCTTTTCGGGCGGAGCGTGCTCAGCCACGTAGATCGCCGCGCCGCCATATTCGCCGCCCAGAGCCAATCCTTGCAGAATGCGGAAAAGCAACACGATGATGGGGGCAGCGATCCCGATGGTCGCCGCCGTTGGAATAAGGCCGACGCCCGCCGTCGCTACGCCCATCAAGGTGACGGTAACAAGGAATGTATATTTTCGGCCAAGCCGGTCACCCAGATAGCCGAACAATATCGCCCCGAGCGGTCGAAAGCCGAAGCCCACCGCAAAGCCCGCCCATACAAGGAGTATTTGCAGCGTTTCATTACCGCTGGGAAAGAAGGCTGCACCGATCAGGCTGGCAAGCGTCCCGTAAATGAAGAAATCATACCATTCGAACACCGTGCCGGCGGAACTGGCTGCGATGACGAGGCGGATTTCATTCTTGCTCGGTTCGTGAACGGTGCTTGCCGTCGCTGTCGCCATGAACTCTCCCCCGCGAACTGTTCGAGGCAGACCGTTAGCTTGCCGCAGCCGCGCTGGAAAGAGCCGCTGCTGCAGCCTTCCACGGCAACAGCATGGCACCGTGCCGCCCGCGATAACCGCGTGCGGGTGCAATCAGGGCAAGGTCGGGCCAGTCGGGTTGCAGGCCATTCTCTTCCAGCCAGTGCACAAGGTCTGCGAGTACGGTATCAATCTCTGTCGGCGTCCGCCCTTCAGCGTGTCGCGCGAAGATGGCGGCGGCAGCCTGACCGACAGCACAGGCACGAACCTTCAGGCCGACGTTCGCAATGATCCCGTCGCTATCCAGGTCCATATCCAGCTCCAGCGTGGAACCACATGCCGCAGAGCGAGCCGACCCATGCATTTGCGCGGTTCCAAGCGGTGGATAGCTTGCCAGTTCGACCGCAGCAGAAAGCATTGCGGGGGTGTAGAGCCGCTCGGCGCTCATTCCGCATCTTCGTCCTGCAGGCGAGCGCGACGTTCCTCGATGATCTGTACCATCGCGCGCGATCCCGCATCCACTAACTGATATGATCGCGCTTCGACGATCCATACGGGCCGCCCTTTGGCGCCCCAGATCGTATCATACCCCAGCACCAGCAGGGAAAATGCGACAACGACGATTAGCATGCCCTTAAGCGCGCCGAAGGCAAACCCCAGCACCCTGTCGACCGGGCCTAGCACGGAATTGCGTGACGACCGTCCGGCGACGCTCGAGATCAGTTTCATCGCGGCATAGGGAATAAGCAGCAGCAGCGCGAAAGCGAGGATGGAGGCCGTGATGGGGGAGCCCATGAAATCCAGGATGGCCGCGGTAAGGTCTGTATGCAGGAAGCGTATGGCGAAAATGGCCAGAACCCACGCGGCGATAGAGAGAACTTCCTGCACGAAGCCGCGCAGGAAGCCTCCGATCGCGCCTAACCCCACGATCAGCAGCACAATGAGATCGAACCCCGTCATCTGCACATGGATTTATGCCGATGCCATCACGCGGTCAACGAGAGAGGACACTGCGCCCACATCTGCATATCGCAAGCCAGTTACGTTCTGGCCGCCATCGGCCGGTCCAAACGCCTTGCCGAACCCTAGCTTTGCCGCCTCTTTCTGGCGCAGGTTACCGTGAGCTACCGGCCTGATTTCGCCTGAAAGTGCAACTTCGCCAAACCATACGGCATTGGCAGCCAAGGGCTTGTCGGCCAGCGCGCTGATAAGCGCGGCGGCAACGGCAAGGTCCGCTGCAGGATCGGAAAGGCGATAACCGCCCGCGACGTTAAGATAGACTTCTGCCGTCGAAAAGCTGAGGCCGCAGCGCGATTCGAGCACGGCCAGCAACATGGCCAGTCGTCCGCTGTCCCATCCCACCACCGCGCGGCGCGGCGTCGCGCCCGATTGCAGCCGTACGATCAACGCCTGTATCTCCACCAGCACGGGCCGCGTGCCTTCCAGTGCAGGGAAAACCGCTGCGCCTGCGATGGGCTCATCCCGCCCTGACAGAAACAACGAAGATGGATTGCCCACCTCGTCCAGTCCATGGCCTTCCATGGCGAAGACACCGATCTCGTCAACCGCCCCGAACCGGTTCTTCAGACAGCGCAGGATGCGGTACTGGTGGCTGCGCTCTCCTTCGAAGCTCATTACCGTATCCACCATATGCTCCAGCACGCGCGGACCGGCGATGTTGCCGTCCTTGGTAACGTGGCCGACCAACACCAGCGCCGTGCCCCGCTCCTTCGCGAAACGGATCAGTTCGAACGCCGAGGCGCGCACCTGGCTGACCGTACCGGGGGCGCCTTCGATCATGTCGGAATGCATCGTCTGGATCGAATCGACCACCAGCAGGTCCGGCGGATTGTCCTGTCCCAGCGTGGTCAGGATATCGCGCACGGATGTTGCCGCCGCCAGCTTCAGCGGCGCCTTGGAAAGGCCCAGGCGCGCCGCACGCATACGGACCTGCCCGGTTGCCTCTTCCCCGCTTACATAGACTGCCGATCCACCCTCCTGTGCGATTTTTGCCGCAGCTTGCAACAAGAGCGTGGATTTGCCGATGCCCGGTTCCCCGCCCATCAGGATTGCCGCGCCAGGCACCAGCCCGCCGCCCAACGCGCGATCGAACTCACCGATGCCCGTAGTCCTGCGCGCAAGCGGCTTCGTTGGCGCATCCAGAGCTTCGAAGGTAATCGCCCTGCCGCCGCTAGCCAGATTGTGCTTCGCGGCGAATTTGGTGTCGGGCACGTCTTCTTCCAGCGTATTCCATTGGGAACAGTCCGGACATTGTCCCTGCCAGCGCGAGGATACGCTGCCGCAGTCGGTACAGATGAAACGCTTTTTCGGCTTGGCCATGCGGCAACTGCTAATCGGAACGAAAGCGGAACGCAAGTGCCCGTAACCGTGCATCTGGCCAGCGGCGCGTGGTTCTGCCATCAACGTGGGCGATGCGGCAAAAAGAACTCAGGATAGCCTTGGTCTGCTATGGCGGTGTCAGCCTGGCGGTCTACATGCATGGCGTCACCAAGGAGATATGGAAGCTGGCGCGTGCCAGTCGCGCCTTTCATGCTTCCGGTCACGACGATGTCGATGGCGTGGAGGGGGTTTATCTCTCGCTGCTGCAACGCATAGAATCGGAGCGTGATCTTCGCCTGCGCGTGCTGCCCGATATCGTCACCGGCGCGAGCGCTGGTGGGATCAACGCCGTGTTCCTGGCTCAGGCCATCCATTCAGGCCGCAGCCTGGAACCGTTGACCGAGCTGTGGCTGAACAATGCCGATGTCGAGAAACTTGTGGAACCCGAAGCGCGACCATGGTCACCGGCCGCGCGCGTTTATATGCGGCCGATCGTCTGGTATCTGACGCGGGCACCGGGCAATACGGTTTCGGAAACCGTTGCCGTGGAAACGCGCAACGAGGTGCGGCGCAAGATTTCCAGTCTGGTGCGCGGTCGATGGTTCGAGCCGCCATTCTCGGGTTCGGGGTTCAGCCGCCTGATCCACCGTGCTCTTATGGCAATGTCGTATGGCCCTGCCGAGGCTCCGCTTCTTCCCTCGCGCCATCCGCTTGACCTGCTGGTGACGGCGACCGACTTTCGCGGGCGGCTGGAAACGCTGCGCCTCAATAGTCCGCCCCAGGTGGAAGAACCCGAACATCGCATGCCCATCGGTTTCCGCGCACACACCCCTTCTGAAGGCGGGCACGACCTGGCGCACTTGTGCGAGCTGACATTGGCAGCGCGTGCGACGGCAAGCTTCCCCGGCGCGTTCCCTCCCTTGCGCATCGCGGAGATCGATACGGCATGCGGCGCCGACTGGGACAGCAGAGACAGGTTCCTGCAACGAATCATGCCCACCCATGTGGAACGCGGAACGGTGGACCACGTCGCGCTGGTCGATGGTTCGGTGCTCAACAACGCCCCTTTCGAAGGCGCGATAAAGGCCCTGAGCGTTCGACCTGCACAGCGCGAAGTGGACAGGCGCTTTGTCTATATAGACCCCTCCCCCCGTCGCCCGCGACCCACGGAAGGTGACAAGCCCAAGCCGGTAAGCTTCTTCGGCGCCATCGCCGGTTCGCTTTCGGCCATCCCGCGAGAGCAGCCGATTCGCGACAACCTGGAACTGTTGGAAGAGCAAACACGCGAGGCGGAGGAACTGCGCAAGATGGTGGCCGCGCTGCGGCCCGAAGTGGAAGGCGCAGTCGACAAGTTATTCGGTTACACGTTATTTCTCGACCGGCCCAATCGAAAGCGTCTGGCGGCATGGCGCGGACGCGCGCAACAGGCGGCGGCAGAAAACGCAGGTTATGCTTTCCACTCCTATGCACAGGCCAAGTTCAGTGGGATACTGGATAGGCTGGCTGATCTGGCATGCAAGGCGGCAAACCGCTCTGACCTGCCGCCCATACCCGAAATCGCCGCGCGCCTGCGCGAAGAAATCGAGGCGCGCGACATGAGCAATCTAAGCGCCGGAATTGGGGGCGGGGCGAGCGAGCTGGCTATCATCTTCTTTCGCGACCACGACCTGGCCTTTCGTATTCGCCGGCTGCGACTGCTGGCGCGGCGCCTGTCACGCGACTGGGAGCATGATCCCGACATTCCGGAAGATAGGTTGCAGGATGCGCGCGATGCGGTCTACCGCGCCCTGCGGCTCTACTTTGCCAAGGAAGATCCGGAGAATCTCGGCCCGGATTTCGCGGACATTGCAGCGCAGGTGATACAGCAGCCCGGTGCGTTTCTGGATGCGCTGGCAGAGAGGCGCGCCCTGCGGCAAGCGGACGAGGCTGCCGAAGAGATCCTTTGCGAGGCACTGGAAGCAATGCCCAAGAATCTGCGCAGGCGGGCGCTGCTGGCCTACCTGGGTTTTCCGTTTTACGATGTTGCCACCCTCCCCCTCCTTCGCAACGAGGGTCTGACCGAGTTCGACCCGGTAAAGGTAGATCGCATCAGTCCGGAAGATGCAACGGCCATACGCGATGGTGGCACGTCGGCAACGTTACGCGGGACGGAGTTTTTCAACTTCGGCGCATTCTTCAGCCGTGCCTACCGCGAGAACGATTACTTGTGGGGCCGGTTGCATGGCGCAGAAAGGATGATCGACCTTGTCTGTTCTACCGTTCCCGGCGGTTTTGATCAGACCGAATGCCTTGCCGTCAAGCGAGACGCATTTCTGGCGATCTGCGACGAAGAAAACACGCGTGACAATTGCAGCGGCAGGCTGGTTTCAGCCCTGCGCGAAGAAATTATCCGCAAACTGGGCGAAGACTGACATCAGCCTGCGAATTGCCTAGCTCCCCAGCGCATCCTTCAACTTGTCAAAGAAGCCACGGCTTTCGGGACATTCGTCGCCCGTCTCCGTCTCACGGAACTCACGCAGGATTTCCTTCTGGCGAGATGAGAGCCTGGTGGGTGTTTCCACCATCAATTCCACCACCAGATCACCACGTCCGCGCCCCTGCAACACGGGCATGCCAGCTCCGCGCTTGCGCAGCTGCTTGCCCGACTGGATTCCAGCCGGAATATCTATTGCGTGGGTTTCGCCATCAAGACCGGGAATTTCGATCGTATCGCCAAGGGCGGCCACGGTGAAGCTGACCGGCACACGGGTGAACAATGCCGTGCCCTCGCGCTGGAACACACGGTGTTCCTTGATATGGACGAAAATGTAGAGATCGCCGGGAGGTGCACCCATCGGGCCAGCTTCGCCCTTGCCTGAAAGGCGGATGCGCGTGCCATTGTCCACGCCGGGTGGGACTTCCACGTCGAGGACCTGTTCCCGATCGATCCGGCCTTCGCCACGACAATCGGAGCAGGCCTTCTCCAATACCTCACCGCGGCCGCTGCACGTGGGGCACGGGCGTTCGATGACGAACAGGCCCTGTTGCGCGCGAACCTTGCCGTGGCCGTGGCACAGTTCGCAACGGCGCCTGCCAGTACCCGGTTCCGCACCGGACCCTTCGCAAGTATCGCAGGTCGCCGCGACTTCCACGGTGATCTGCGAAGACTTGCCGTGAAATGCATCCTCGAGGCTGATCTGCATGTCATAACGAAGATCGGCACCGCGCCGTGCGCGGGTTCGCCCACCGCCACCGCCGCCGAACGCGCTGCCGAAGATGGTTTCGAAAATATCGCCCAGATCGCTGAACTCGGCGCCGCCCTGGCAACCGCCACCCATGCCCTGCTGAAAGGCTTCGTGGCCGTACCGGTCATAGGCTGCGCGTTTTTGCGGATCTTTCAGCACTTCGTAGGCGGCACTACAGGCCTTGAACCTTGCTTCTGCATCGGTATCGCCCGGATTACGGTCCGGGTGGTACTTCATCGCCATTTTGCGATAGGCGGATTTTACCGCCGCCCCGTCGGCGTTCCGGGATACACCCAGCAATTCGTAGAAATCGACTTCAGTCGCAGACATTCGTGAACCCCCAAACCTCACCGCCACCGGCGCGGGTTGCGTCGGTGGCGGCTGGTTTGTCCATCATGTTTCCGATCAGGACTTGTTTTCGTCGTCCACTTCGGTGAACTCGGCATCGACGACCTCTTCTTCCTCGGCGGGAGAAGCGGTATCTTCAGATGCCGCGGCATCGGCAGCGGCATCTGCGCCGGTCGCCTGATCCTGTTCGTAGATGGCCTGGCCCATCTTCATGGCAACCTGTGTCAAGGCATCGCTCTTGGCCTTCATTGCGTCGAGATCGTCGCTTTCAAGAGCCTCCTTGGCCTCCGAAACGGCGGTTTCGATTTCGCCCTTCAGGCTGGCGTCGACCTTGTCACCGTTCTCTTCCAGCTGCTTCTCGGTCGAGTGGACCATGCTGTCGAGATTGTTGCGGACTTCGGCGGCCTCGCGGCGCTTCTTGTCCTCGTCGGCGAACTTCTCGGCGTCCTGAACCATCTGATCGATATCGGTGTCCGAAAGGCCACCCGATGCCTGGATGCGGATCTGCTGTTCCTTGCCCGTGCCCTTGTCCTTGGCGGACACGTTCACGATGCCGTTGGCATCGATATCGAAAGTCACTTCGATCTGCGGAACGCCGCGCGGTGCGGACGGAATACCAACGAGGTCGAACTGGCCGAGCATCTTGTTGTCGGCCGCCATCTCACGCTCGCCCTGGAACACACGGATCGTCACAGCGCTCTGGTTGTCCTCGGCGGTGGAATAGACCTGTGCCTTCTTGGTCGGGATCGTGGTGTTGCGGTCGATCATGCGGGTAAACACGCCGCCCAGTGTTTCGATACCCAGCGAGAGCGGGGTAACGTCCAGCAGCAGCACATCCTTCACGTCGCCCTGCAGGACACCGGCTTGAATGGCGGCACCCATGGCCACGACTTCATCGGGGTTCACGCCGGTATGCGGCTTGGAACCGAAGAATTCTTCCACGACTTCGCGTACCTTGGGCATGCGGGTCATACCGCCGACCAGAATCACTTCGTCGATGCCACTTTTGTCGACGCCGGCATCGGCCAGTGCCTTCTTGCAAGGCTCCAGCGTACGTTTGATCAGATCGCCGACAAGCTGCTCCAGCTTGGAACGGCTGATCGTCTCGACGAGGTGCAGCGGGGTGGACGAGCCACCTTCCATGCGCGCGGTGATGAAGGGCAGGTTCACTTCCGTGGTCTGCGAACTGGAAAGCTCGATTTTGGCCTTCTCGGCAGCTTCCTTCAGACGCTGAAGAGCGAGCTTGTCGGTCTTCAGGTCCATGTTTTCCTTCGATTTGAACTGCTCGGCCAGATAGTCGACAATCACGTTGTCGAAATCCTCACCGCCCAGGAAGGTGTCACCATTGGTGGACTTCACCTCGAAAACGCCGTCACCAATTTCCAGAACGGAAACGTCGAACGTGCCGCCGCCAAGGTCATAAACGGCGATGGTCTTGCCATCGTCCTTGTCCATGCCATAGGCCAGCGCCGCTGCGGTAGGCTCATTAATGATGCGTTCCACTTCAAGACCGGCAATCTGGCCGGCGTCCTTGGTCGCCTGGCGCTGCGCATCGTTGAAGTAGGCCGGAACGGTAATCACGGCCTTGGAAACGGTTTCGCCAAGATAGCTCTCAGCGGTTTCCTTCATCTTCTGCAGGATGAAGGCGGAAATCTGGCTGGGCGAATATTCTTCGCCACCCGCTTCGACCCACGCATCGCCGTTCTTGCCCTTGACGATGTCGTAAGGAACGAGATCCATGTCCTTCTTGGTGGTCGGATCGTTGAACGGGCGACCGATCAGTCGCTTGATGGCAAACAGCGTGTTGTCGGGATTGGTGACGGCCTGGCGCTTTGCCGGCTGGCCGATCAGGCGCTCGTCATCCTTGGTGAATGCCACGATAGACGGCGTCGTGCGCGCGCCTTCGGAATTTTCGATAACCTTGGGCTTGCCGCCTTCCATCACGGCGACGCAGCTGTTGGTGGTGCCAAGGTCGATACCGATAATCTTACTCATAATTCCCCATCTCTTTCAAAGTTGGACGTTGCGCGTTCGGCCTCCCATGACTGGCAAGACCCATGCCGCAACTCGATAAAAGCTGTGTATCGAGGGCGGATATAGGTGCGCTTTCGCTTGGCACAAGGGACTGCGCACTCTAGAAATCCGCCCGTTCTTTCGAAGGGGTTTATGATGAATAGCAAGCGTATTTTGGCATCCACCGCGGCTCTGGGTCTCGTGCTCGGCACCGCCGCCTGCGGAGACAATACTGCGGATGAGGCCGAGGTTGTCGCAGATACCGATTGCGTGCCGGGTATCGAAGTGACTGACGGCTGGCTTTCGCTGCCTGCGGTCGAAGGTAACCCTGCGGCTGCCTATTTCACCGTCGCCAACACCACCGCCCAGCCCTGGACGATCCGCAGCGCCGATCTGCTTGGCGCGCAGAGCGCGATGCTGCATGAGACGTCGGAGTGGAGCCGGAAGATGGATATGCAGGAGCTTATCCAGCAGTCAATCGAGCCCGGCGAGACGCTGAGCTTTTCGCCCGGCGGCAAGCACGTGATGGTGATGGGCCTGCCCGCCGATATGGCGGCAGGCAGCGAGGGGGAAGTCACGCTTACGGACGTACGCGGCGACAAGTGCAGCTTCCCGGTCGCGATACGCGCGGCGGGTGACGCGCCGGTCAGCGACGAGCAGTAAGACCGTTGGCCTAAGTCTGTCATGAGCGACACGAATGCGACCTCCTGCCCCGTTGGTGGTGAGCGACCACTGCGCAAGGGGGAGGTCGCGCTCGCCCGCAGCATGTTCGGCAACGCCATCGATTATGCCAAGGTTCGGATCAGGCGCCGAAAGTGGGCCTTTTTCCAGCCGAAACGCATCACGATGGCCCCGAAAGGCCATATACATTTTCACCCGGCGGGGGAGGCCTACTGCGAGGATTTCGCCGCCGCGCCGGTCAGGCGACAGGCACTGTTTATCCACGAGATGACCCATGTGTGGCAGACGCAGACACGCGGTGACTGGTATCTAGTGCTTAACCGGATGCCCTGGGCGAAATACGATTACACGCTCAAACCCGGATGCCCGCTGGACAAATATGGTATCGAACAACAGGCGCGGATCGTTGAACATGCGTTTTTGCTTCGCAACGGCTTCAAGCTGGCGGGCGTGGCCGATCCGGCTGCATATGATGTACTGGTGAATTTTCCGGGAGCAACCGATACGGCTCCATCACCCGCCGCGTAAGTGCCGTCGCGAGGCAGCCGAGAAATTTGAAAACCCGTACCGGGATCACCGGCCCACGGACCGCCAGTGGAATGAACAAAGCGTTGTTGTATTGACGAGGGGCGCCGTCACTCGAAGTGACGACGCCCTGATATTTCGTCAGACTGACGGTGTCCGGCTCTAGAAATAGCGCTGGTAATCGTCGTCGTAACGACAGTCGTCATCGACATAACGCCCATCACCATAATAACCGTCACAATCGTCATCCTTGTCGGAGACGTAGCCGATCACCCCGCCAATGGCAGCGCCAGCCAAAGCGTAAGTCTCGATGTCTTCGCCAAGAAGGGCGGCGGCGCCTGCACCGGCGGCAGCACCGGCCAAGCCGCCTTCAACAGCATAATTCTCTGCGCAAGCGCCAAGCCCAAGGCTCGACGCAAGCAGTGCGGGCGCGATCAAAAACTTCTTCATGTTCGGTCTCCTTTGCCCCTGTGTCCAAGGGGTTACGATCAGACCGACGTGCTGGTTCCGCTCTTGCTGCTTCAGTCAGGCTTTTTGGCCACACCAACCATGCTGGCGCGCAACAACCGATCCTTGATCATGTAGCCTGCCTGCATTTCCTGCACGATGGTGCCCGGTTCGGCATCATCGGTGGGGACTTCCATCATGGCCTGGTGCTGGTTCGGGTCCAGCGGCAGGCCCATGGCGGCAATACGCGTGATGCCGTTCTGGGTGAAGACCTTGTCCAGTTCACGCTGGGTGGCCTGGATACCGGCAACAAGACCCTTGAACTTGCTGTCTTCGCGCAGGTCTTCGGGAATGGCGTCAATCGCCCGCGCTAGATTATCCGCCACGCTCAGAATATCGCGGGCAAAGCCCGTGGCTGCATAGGCGCGTGCGTCTTGAACCTCTTTCTCGAGGCGACGGCGCTGGTTCTGCGCTTCGGCCTTGGCATAAAGCGTTTCCTGCTTCGAAGCTTCCAGATCTTCGCGCAAACGCGCCAGTTCCGTCTCGAAATCCTGGCCTTCGTCCTCGGTGTCCTCGTCGTCCGACAGGAGTTCCTCGGGTACGCCTTCAAGTTCCTTGTCAACCGCTTCGTCGCGGCCATTTTCATTGTCGCTCATCTGTCTCGCTAACCAAATCTCTTGCCCAGGGAATGGGCGGTGAAGTCCACCATGGGAACGACGCGCGCGTAATTCAACCGCGTCGGTCCGATCACACCCAGCACGCCAACCACTTTACCCTCTCGATCGCGATAGGGCGCGGCAATGACGGACGAGCCGGAAAGCGCGAACAGTCGATTTTCCGCACCGATAAAGATGCGGGTCGATTCCGCCTGCCGCGCGCTGTCGAGCAATTGCGCCACCGATTGCTTGTTTTCAAGGTCATCGAGCAATTGACGCACACGTTCCAGATCCGTCGCGGCGCTTTCGTCGATAAGATTGGATGCCCCGCGCACGATCAGCACCGGGCGCTTGGCCGCGTCTTCGCTCCACGTTGCTATACCGGCTTCCACCAGACGCTGGCTCGCCTCATCCAGTTCGCTTTTGCCCGAATTTATGTCGGCTTGCATTGCCTTTGCCGCCTCTGCCAGCGTGCGTCCCCGCAGACGGGCGGAGATATAGTTGCTCGCTTCTTGCAGGATGCTGGGTGAAACGGGACCGTCGAGATCGAGTACGCGGTTCTCGACATGCCCGTCTTCCCCCACCAGAACGGCCAAGGCGCGGCGATCGTCCAGTGGCACCAAGTTGATCTGTGATAGCTGCGCTTCTCGCTGCGGCACCATTACCATGCCCGCTGCGCCGGAAAGGTTGGAAAGCAGCGAACTGGTGTTGGCCAGCGCCTCCTCTATCGGACCGGGCTGGCCAAGCTGCGTTTCAATGGCGGAGCGCTCTGCCTGCGTGGGTTCTGCCACCTGCATGATACCGTCCACGAACAGGCGCAGGCCAAGATCGGTTGGCAGCCGCCCTGCGCTGGTGTGCGGCGCAGCGAGCAAGCCGAAGCTTTCCAACTCGCTCAACACCGAACGGATCGAGGCAGGGGAAAGATCGACTTCGCCCCGCTGCGCGATCGTTTTCGAACCCACCGGTTGTCCGCTGGCGAGATAATCTTCCACCACGAGGCGGAATATCTCCCGTGCGCGGCTGGTCAGTTCATTGATCGGTGGAGAAGCCATGACAGCACCTTATCTAGTCGCTAGGGCGTCTGGCGCAAACATCCCATCGGAGAAATACATGCGACCTTCCGGCCGTGCGCCAGACGAAATGCGCGCCATCACCATCGAAACCGGCTTTACCAAGCACGCTGAAGGCAGCTGCCTGATCAGCTTTGGCGAGACCCGCGTGCTGTGCACCGCCAGTGTAGAAGAGCGTATTCCGCCGTGGCTGCGCGGCAAAGGCCAGGGCTGGGTCACCGGCGAATATTCCATGCTGCCCCGCGCTACTCACACGCGTGGGAACCGGGAAGCTGCCAAGGGCAAGCAGAGCGGACGCACGCAAGAAATACAGCGCCTTATCGGTCGATCCTTGCGCGCCGTATGCGATATGCAAAAGCTGGGCGAGCGGCAGATAACGCTGGATTGCGACGTGATACAGGCCGATGGCGGTACGCGGACCGCTTCCATCTCTGGCGCGTGGGTTGCTTTGCGTCTCGCCGTGAACAAGCTGATGGAATCGGGTACCATTAAGGACGATCCGCTGACGGCCAAGATTGCCGCTATTTCTTGCGGCATTCACAAGGGCACGCCGGTTCTGGACCTCGACTATATCGAGGATTCGGATGCCGACGCCGATGCCAATTTCGTGCTGATCGAAGGCGGTCAGATCGCAGAGGTGCAGGCCACGGCAGAAGGCGCGACCTACGACGAAGAAGGCTTGCTGCGTCTGCTTCGGCTTGCGCAAATGGGCTGCGCCGAAATCTTCAAGGCACAGGACGAAGCGGTGAAATGAGCCGGAAGCTGGGATCGGGAAAGCTGGTTATTGCCACGCACAATGCGGGCAAGCTGAAGGAAATTGCCAAGCTGATGGAGCCTTACGGGCTCGATTGCATATCGGCAGGATCGCTGGGCCTTCCCGAACCTCCCGAAACCGGCAATACCTTTGTCGAGAACGCATTGATAAAGGCGCGCGCGGCGGCGGAGGCTTCCGGCCTTCCCGCCCTCGCCGATGACAGCGGGTTGTCGGTTGCCGCTCTTGATGGTCGACCCGGTGTCTACACCGCAGATTGGGCCGAGCGGCAGTTCTTCGAAGGCAAACCGGGCCGCGACTGGTACATGGCGATGGGCAAAGTAGAGGGTATGTTGCAGGCGCACGGGCCAGAGACACCACGCGATTGCTGGTTCTCCTGCACCCTTGCCTTGGCATGGCCGGATGGCGAACACGCGGTATATGAAGGCCGCGCCGATGGTACGCTGACCTGGCCACCGCGCGGCACGATGGGTTTCGGCTATGATCCGGTGTTCGTACCGGTGGGCCGCGAACAAACCTTTGCCGAACTGGAGCCGCAGGAAAAGCACGGCATCAGCCACCGCGCCGATGCCTTTGCGAAATTGAAGGCAGACCAGTTCGGCGGCTAGAACACGCGCTGATTGTAGATATTGCCTGCTGGCCAATATCGGCAGACGAGGAAATCGTTGTCGCCCCCGCGCGCCACGGCGCAACCCACTTCGCGCGTGCTGCCCCAGATTACTTGCGTGTAGTGACCGACATCTCGCCAGTTGCCGGTGCTGGATACCTGCGGGAAAGCGCCGTTGCGGAAATGCTGCCGCTCGGCCAGAAATCCGCCTACCATGGTATCCGCGCCGTAGTATCCGGCCGAGCCCATCCACAGGTTCTCGCCACTACCGCCGCGCTGTTCGCGACTAGCATGGATCATGCGACCTTCGCGGGCAAGATGCTGCGCCCATTCATGCGCCTCGCGGGCCAGGCGGCTGCTCCATTCCAGCCGCGCCACGCCCACTTGCGCGCGCGCCCGATTGTGCTCCTCCAGCAGATCCATCGCGAAGGGGTTTATCCTTTCCCGGTGCTGCGCCGAAAGTGGCGAGGCGACAGCACATATTGATCCCAAAGCCGCGATTGCGATGCCAATGACCCGACCCTTTTTCATAACACTTAACTTGACTTGTGCCGGTTAACCCATGCTGAAACAGGCAACATGGCTCGCGCACTTTACATCCATTGGCCCTTCTGTCTGGCGAAGTGCCCGTACTGCGATTTCAACTCGCACGTGCGCGCCCGGGTGGATGTGGAAGCCTGGCAAGCGGCGCTTCTGGCAGATCTGCGGCACGAGGCAGGGGTTGCCGGCGGAAAGCCGCTGCACTCGATCTTCTTCGGAGGCGGTACCCCGTCACTGATGCCGCCCGCGCTGGTTGAAACCTTGCTGGTCGAGGCACAGAAGTTGTGGGGTTTCGCGCCGGATATCGAAATCACGCTGGAGGCCAATCCGTCCTCGGTGGAGTCTGCAAATTTTGCAGCGCTGGCGACGGCAGGCGTCAATCGCGTTTCGCTCGGCCTGCAATCGCTGGACGATTCGGCGCTGCGGTTTCTTGGTCGGCTGCACAATGTGGACGAGGGGTTAAAGGCGCTGGAAACTGCGCAAAGTGTGTTCGAGCGCGTATCTTTCGACCTGATTTATGCCCTGCCGGGCCAGACGCAGCACGATTGGAAACAACAACTTTCACGCGCGTTGGGTTTTGGCACCGGGCATCTTTCGCTTTACCAACTCACCATCGAGCCGGGCACCCGCTTTGCCAGCGATGTTCGGCGCGGCGGGTTCATTCCGCTGGATGATGATTTTGCGGCAGACCTTTTCGATGTGACGCGAGAATTGACCCGTGATGCCGGCCTCCCCGCCTATGAAATCAGCAACCACGCGCGCCCCGGCCAGGAGAGCCGTCATAACCTCACCTACTGGCGGTACGAGGATTACGCGGGCATCGGGCCCGGCGCGCACGGACGGCGAGGCGGTATGGCAACCTTGCGGCACAGGAAGCCGGAGAACTGGCTGGATGCTGTTGCACGCAATGGCCACGGATTGAAGGAAGAGCGCGAGTTGGGACTGCCCGAGCAGGCGTCCGAGGCCCTGCTGATGGGGTTGCGACTGCGCGAAGGAGTCGATTTGCGTAAGTGCACCTCACGGTTTGGAATCGATGCCGACGGGCTAACAAATCGCGACAGATTGCTGCACTTCGTCGACCTCGGACTGGTGTGGGCAGATGGCCCGCGCATTGGCGTTGCGCCTGCGGGTATGCCCTTGCTGGACGCCCTGTTGCCCGACCTGGTGGCGGACGAACTGGTTTCGGCATGAGCGCGTCTGCCCTTCTCCACCAATGGCGCGATTATCTCGCGACGGCACGGCGACGCAGTCCGCACACCGTGCGCGCCTATGTTGTGACCGCTGAGCGACTGCTGCTGGCGCTGGATTTGTCGGACTGGAATGCGGTGGCAGCAATCTCGACACGCGATCTGCGCGGCCATCTCGCTGCGCGCCGGGCGGAGGGGATTGTCAATGTCTCTGCCGCGCGCGAACTGTCGGCTCTGAAAAGCTTTATCGGCTATGCGAGAGAACAGGTTGGCGCCGAACCGGGAACCGCGCCGCGAATGCGCGGACCGCGCGTGAAGAAAGGTCTGCCCCGCCCGGTTACACCGGACGAAGCAACCGGATTGGCCGCCATGGTACAATCCACTGCAACCGAGGACTGGATCGGCCTACGCGATGCGGCGGTGCTGCTGCTTATGTACGGCGCTGGCCTGCGTATCGCAGAGGCGCTTTCCCTCACGAATGCTGACCTGCCTTTAGGAGATACGCTGGTCGTTACCGGAAAGGGTAACAAACAGCGCGTCGTGCCTCTCATACCGATAGTGCGGGAAGCCGTTGCCGCCTATGCCGAAGCCTGCCCATACCCTATCGAAAAGGGCGAGGCGCTATTCAGGGGCGCGCGGGGCGGTCCACTATCACAAGGCATGATACAAAAGGCGATGGCGCGGGCGCGCAAGGCGCTGGGCCTGCCTGCCACCGCCACGCCCCATGCACTTCGGCACAGTTTCGCAACGCATTTGCTGGGAGCTGGCGCAGACCTGAGAAGCCTTCAGGAACTGCTGGGTCATGCATGCCTTGGCTCGACGCAAATCTATACCCAGGTGGACGCGGCAAAGATGCTGGACGCTTACCGCTCGGCCCATCCAAGAGAAAGCGATTAGCCCTCCTCGCGATCGGCACGGGGGGTCCAGGTAAGCAACCGCCAGACATATCCCACTACAGTCAGCACGATCATGCCTATGATGATCCAGCCGATGATGTGCTGCGAATCTTCGAGCCAGTGCCCCAGCCACTCCCCACCCTTGATAAGCAGGGCGTTCCAGATCAGTGATCCGGCAAAGGTATAGCCGAAAAAACGCGCCAACGGCATGTGCGACAGACCAGCGGGGAGCGAGATAATCGTTCGCAGGAACGGAGAAAAGCGGAGGAAAAACACGACCCAGTGCCCACGATGGACGAAAAATACCTGCGCCTTTGCGATGTGCTCCCAGTCCACCGTCAGCCAGCGACCCCAGCTGTTTACGAAGGGCTCGAGCCGCTCGTAGCCCCACTTGTCTCCGATCCAGTACCAGAAGTAGTTGCCCGCAACCGTGCCCAGCGTGCCGATTAGCAGTAGCGGCCAGAATTCCATCGACCCGCGCTGCACTAAAAGACCGCCGATACCCATGATCACTTCGCTGGGCACGGGAGGGATGATGTTCTCCAACGCCATCAGCAGGAAAATGCCGAAATATCCGCCGCGCTCGATCAGGTCGATGATAAGGGTGTCCATGGGTGACTAACCCGCTACCTGCGCAATCGGTCCGGTCACATTTCCGAATGGCGCCGCTCCAGCGCATCCCAGATCATGCCGGCCGTGTTAGTACCGTTGTATTTGTCGATCGCGACGATGCCGGTGGGGCTGGTGACGTTGATTTCGGTCAGCCATTCACCGCCGATCACGTCAATGCCCACGAAGGTAAGGCCACGGCGCTTTAGCTCCGGCCCCATTGCACCGCATATTTCCTGCTCGCGCTCGGTCAGTCCGCTTGCCTCGGCAGAGCCCCCTTGCGCCAGGTTGGAGCGGAACTCCCCCTCGCCCGGCTTGCGGTTGATGGCGCCCGCCACCTCGCCATCCACCAGCACGATGCGCTTGTCGCCCTCGGCAACGCTGGGGAGGAATGGCTGCACCATGTGCGGTTCGGGCCACGTCTGGTTGAACACCTCTAACAGGGCGGAGGTGTTGGTGCCGCTTTCGTCGATCTTGAATATGGCCTTGCCTCCATTGCCGTGCAGCGGCTTCACCACGACCGCGCCGTGCTTGCGCTGGAATTCCAGCACGTCGTCCAGCTTTCGCGCAATCAACGTGGGCGGCATGAAGCGGGCATAATCCAGCACGAACATTTTTTCCGGTGCATTGATGACTTCGCGCGGATCGTTGCTGACGAGGGTCTTTCCCTTGAGCCTGTCCAGCAGCAACGCGGCGCTTATATAACCGAGGTGGAACGGCGGATCCTGCCGCATTAGGATAACGTCGATATCATCGCCCAGGTCGATCTTCGCCAGCGTGCCGGCGCTGAAATGGTCGCCCTCCACGCGTTGCACGGTGACAGGTTTGGCCCAGGCCGTGATCCGGCCCTCCTCCCACGCCAGTGTCGTGACATCGTAATGCCAAAGCGAGTGGCCGCGCGCCTGCGCCTCCAGCATGAGGGCAAAGCTGGAATCCCCGGCGATCTTGACCGATTCGATAGGGTCCATCTGGACGGCAACGCGCAAGCTCATCGTGTATTCCTCAATAGGGCATCCATGCGTTCTCGATGTGGCGAGGCGGCGCTCCGGGTGCAAGCAAGATCACGTCGATCCGCATATCTTCGCCATCCGTCGCATATTCGTGCGCTACGCTTTCGGCAGCGGCAGCGACACGGGAGAGACGATGTTCGTCGATGGCAAGGTCGAGATCGGCTGCGCGCTGGCGCCACTTGACCTCGACAAAAGCGATCAACCTTTCACGCTTGGCGATAAGGTCTATCTCGCCAACCCTGGTCTTGCGGCGGCGGGCGACGATACCCCACCCCTGCCCTTCCAGCCAGCGTGCCGCTTCGTCCTCGGCCTTGCGACCGCGCTGTTCGGCAAGCTGGCGTTTCATCGCGCCTTCAGCTCCATTGCGCGAGCATAAAGCATCTTGCGGTCCAGCCCCGTCACCTTCGCCACCTGCGCAGCGGCCTGCGACGGTTTTTCTGTTTCAAGCAGTTCACGCAGCATCTCGTCGGCGTCTGCCGCGTCGTGCTCAATTTCGGGCGGCGGTCCAACCAGCAGGACGATCTCGCCCTTGGGTGGGTGCGACTGGTAGTGCTCGAGCAGTTCCTCAGCCGTGCCGCTGCGGCATTCCTCGTAAAATTTCGTCAACTCGCGCGCCACCGCGACCTCCCGGCCCGGCAGCACTTTGGCAACGGCGGAAAGGCTCTTGGCGAGGCGAGGAGAGGTTTCGAAGAAGATAAGGGTAGAGCGTACGATGCCCAGTTCCTTCAGCACTTCTCTTCGCGCCTTGTCCTTCGATGGCAGGAAGCCTGCGAACAGGAAGCGGTCGTTAGGCAAGCCTGACAGTGCCAGCGCCGTAAGCGGTGCATTGGCTCCGGGCAGCACCGTTACGGGTATGCCAGCCTCGCGCGCCTCGCGCACCAGTCGAAATCCGGGGTCGGACACCAGCGGCATCCCCGCATCGCTTACCAGGGCCACGGCCCGGTCCCGCATCGATTCGATCAGCCGTGCGCGGTCGTTCGGGGCGGAATGGTCGTCATAGCGCCACAACGGCTTGGATATTCCCAGGTGCCTGACAAGTTTCTGCGTTACCCGCGTATCCTCGCAGGCGATGCCATCGCATTGCGACAACACCTTGCTGGCGCGCACAGTAATATCGCCGAGATTGCCAATCGGCGTCGCGACTATATAGAGGCCGGGAGATAAGGGTTCGTTCGGTTCGCTCACAGCCGCGGCCATGGACCAGGTTCAGCGGAGCAATCAAGCATGTTGGGTAATTTGAAGCGCATTCTGGCGGTTGGCATGGGCAGTCTGTTGCTGGCCGCATGTCAGGTCATTCCGGGCGGGGATGCCCCTGCCCCCGACCGCAGCGGCCCGGTTATCGATCAGCGGACTACACCCGATCGCGCCGTACTGCCTGATGACGAGGGTCGACATCGTGTGGCGCTGCTCGTGCCGATGAGCGGATCCAACGCAGAGGTGGGCCAGTCCATCGCCAATGCCACCACCATGGCCCTTCTGGATACGGGTGCGCAAAACCTGCGCATCACGACTTATGATACCAGTGGGGGCGCAGGTGCCGCTGCTAGCCGCGCCGTAAATGACGGTAATCGCCTGATCCTTGGCCCCTTGATGCGCGACAATGTGGGCGCGGTTCTGGCACAGGCGCGGCCCAACGATGTGCCGCTTATCACTTTCTCCAACGACACGACCATCGCTCGCGGAGACGTGTTCGTCATGGGCCATATTCCCGAACAATCCGTCGAACGCACCGTGAATTTCGCAGCGGACGAGGGGGCGCGTCGTTTCGCGATCCTGGCACCCCGCGGGGATTACGGCAACCGCACGACGGCTGCAGCAGAGCAGGCAATACTGACCCGTGGAGGCACCGTCGTCAGCGTGCAGCGCTACGATCGGGGTAACACCTCGATCATCAGCGCAGCGGAGCGATTGCGGGCCGCCGGCGAATTCGACACGGTCCTTATCGCGGACAATGCGCGCCTTGCCACAATGGCCGCACCGCGCCTGAAAGATGCAGGCGACGCTCTGCCTTCGATTATCGGGACGGAGTTATGGAGCAGGCAGGATTCGCTGCTGAACGATGATACGATGCGCGGCGCATGGTTCTCCGCCGTTCCGGATGATCGGTACCGCCAGTTCGCCACCAGCTATCAGACGCGCTTTGGTGAGCAGCCCTATCGCATCGCGACGCTGGGATATGACGCCGTTTTGCTTACCTTGCGGCTAACGCGCGACTGGCGGCCGGGTACCGATCTTCCGGCCGGGCTGCTGCTGGATGATGGCGGCTTCCTGGGGCTGGACGGTGCGATCCGCTTCCACAGCAACGGTATCGGGGAGCGCGCGATGGAAGTGCGCCAGGTGGGCAACGGCGTTTTTACCGTCGTCGATCCTGCACCCAGCGGCTTCTAACACCGGATAAGTTACGCAGTGCTGCTTGTGGGCCGGGATTCCCCGTGCCTATATCTACGCCATGAGTGATGACCTGTTTGAAAAGATGCCCGCTGGCGACAGCGATTACGATTCCTCCTCTATCGAGGTGCTGGAGGGGCTGGAACCCGTCCGTCGCCGACCCGGCATGTATATCGGCGGCACGGACGACCGTGCCCTGCATCACCTCGCAGCCGAAGTTCTCGACAACTCGATGGACGAAGCGGTGGCCGGCCATGCCAACCGCATCGAGATGCTGCTGGAGGAAGGCAACCGCCTGACCATCACCGATAACGGGCGCGGCATGCCTGTGGACGAGCATCCCAAGTTTCCTGGCAAGTCCACGCTGGAAGTCATCATGACCACACTGCATTCGGGCGGCAAATTTTCGGGCAAGGCCTATGCCACCAGCGGCGGCCTGCATGGCGTTGGCGTTTCAGTGGTAAACGCGCTTTCCAGCCACACGCGGGTGGATGTGGCGCGCAACAAGGAAGTCTACGCGCAGGAGTTTTCCAAGGGTCTGCCGCAAAGCAAGATCGCCAAGGTGGGCGATACCCCCAACCGTCGCGGCACCAGCGTTACCTTCGTGCCCGATACGGAGATTTTCGGGGATCGCAAGTTCAACCCGAAGCGATTGTTCAAGCTCGCGCGTTCAAAGGCTTACCTGTTTGCCGGCGTCGAGATCCGCTGGAAATGCGCCCCCTCTCTGGCGAGTGAGGAAGTTCCCGCCGAGGCGACGTTCCAGTTCCCCGGCGGCCTGTCCGATCACTTAAGGGAACAGGTGGGGGAGCGCGAATGTGTCACCACCGATTTCTTCACCGGCAAGCAGGATTTTGCCGAGAACGACGATGGCCAGGTAATGGGTAACGTGGAATGGGCGGTGGCCTGGCCGCTGTGGTCCGATGGGTCTACCAGCTGGTATTGCAACACTGTGCCCACCCCCGACGGCGGCACGCACGAGGCGGGCCTTCGTGCTGCGCTGACCAAAGGGTTGCGCGCCTTTGGTGATCTTACCGGCACGAAAAAGGCGAAGGACCTTACCGCCGATGACGTGATGACGGGCGCGGAGATCATGCTTAGCGTCTTTATCCGCGATCCCCAGTTCCAGAGCCAGACCAAGGACCGTCTCACTTCTCCCGAAGCCGCCCGCCTCGTGGAAAACGCCGTGCGCGACCATTTCGACCATTTCCTGTCCGACAACATGGATCGCGGCAAGGCGCTGCTGGGCTCCGTGATGGAACGGATGGAAGAGCGGCTGAAGCGCAAGCAAGAGCGCGAGATCAAGCGCAAGACCGCCACCAACGCCAAGAAACTGCGCCTGCCCGGCAAGCTGACCGATTGCAGCGGCGAGACAGATGGCGAGACAGAACTGTTCATCGTGGAAGGCGATTCCGCTGGCGGCAGCGCAAAACAGGCGCGCAATCGCAAGACGCAGGCGATCCTGCCCATTCGCGGCAAAATCCTGAACGTTGCCAGCGCAACGACCGACAAGATCCGCGCAAATTCCGAAATTGCCGACCTGGCTCTGGCGCTGGGCTGCGGCATGCGCAAGGATTGCGATGCCGAGGCGCTACGCTATGACCGCGTGGTCATCATGACCGATGCCGATGTGGACGGTGCGCATATCGCCACATTGCTGATGACGTTCTTCTTCCAGGAAATGCCCGACCTTGTGCGCAAGGGACATCTCTACCTCGCCCAGCCGCCGCTTTATCGCCTGACCGTGGGCAAGGAGAGCCGTTACGCCCGTGATGACGCGCATCGCGCCGAACTGGAAGCAACCGTATTCAAGGGCAAGAAAGTGGACGTTGGCCGTTTCAAGGGCCTTGGCGAAATGAACCCGCAGCAATTGCGGGAAACGACGATGGACCCCACAACCCGTTCGCTGGTGCGCATCACCCTGCCCGAACAGAACGAGCAGCGATTTGCGGTGAAGGAACTGGTGGACCAGCTGATGGGTCGCAACCCGGAACACCGCTTCAATTTCATCCAGAACCGCGCAGGCGAGATTGATCGCGATTTGATCGACGCGTGATTCTGCGCCAAGGTGCCGGAATGAAACGCTCTATTCTCGCATTACTAGGCGCTCTTGCCGCGTTCGTCTCCACCCCTGCCCTCGCCCAGACTGCGGAGGAAGCCGCGCGGCTTGACCGGCGCGGTGATGACATACTGGCGGCCATGGCGGGCGATGCGCAATATGATGCTGTGTTCGCAGATGTGTTCGTGAACGCCGTATCGCAGGCACGTTTCCTGGCGATCAAGAACCAGATGGAGGCGCAGTTCGGCCCGCTTGTCGGCATCGAAGCGCTCGATCCTGTGTCGGCTAGCGGCGCCACCATCGCTATTCGGCTCGAGCGCGGATTGGCGAGCGGATCGTTTACACTCGAGGCTGCAGAGCCCTACGAAATTACCGGCTTCGTGCTGAATGACGTGCGCCCGATCGGAGATAACGCCGAACAGTTGCTGAGCGATATCGAAGCGCTGCCGGGTGAAACGGGGGTGCTGGTTACAAGACTTGGCGCAGCCGAGCCGCTCGTCTCTAAGAATGCCGATACACAGTTTGCCATCGGTTCCACCTTCAAGCTCTATGTCCTGTCCACCCTTGCGCACTCGATTGCGTCCGGTGATCGCGAGTGGAAGGACGTGGTAACGCTGTCCGAACGCAGCTATCCCAGTGGCCAGCTTCAGGACTGGCCCGAAGGCGCGCCGATAACGCTGCAAACCCTGGCAACGCTGATGATTGCCAACAGCGACAACACCGCCACCGACCAGTTGATCGCAGAGCTTGGCCGCGATGCGGTGGAAGCCGAAGTCATCGCCGCTGGACATGCTGATCCGGAAGGTATGTTTCCCTTCCTCACCACGCGCGAATTGTTTGTATTGAAGTCGGGCGAGATCGAGAACCTGGGTCAATATGCAGCCGCAGGAACGGCGGAACGTCTCGCGGTATTACAGGAACTTGCCCGGCTTGATCGGAGCGTAGATGACATTCAGGCCGCTTTCACCGGCGGTCCCGTCGCAATCGATATCGAATGGCTCGCTTCCGCTTCTGATATCGCCCGCCTCTTCGAACGCATAACCCGGCTGGAAGATGAAACGACGCTGGATATCATGACGGTCAATCCTTCCATGACCGAAGGGATGCGGGAAAGCTGGGATTACGTGGGTTACAAGGGCGGTTCCGAACCGGGTGTGCTAAACTTGAGCTGGTTGTTACGCGATTCCGCCGGTGAATGGGTGGCCGTCACCATGAGCTGGAACGACGCAGAAGCCGTAGTTGACCAGAGCACCTTTGAACTGTTGGCCATGCGAGCAATCTCCCTCGCTGGCACAGACTGACTGCATCTTGCCATGTTGCGCTGCGGTATCTACCCAGCACGCAGATAGGCAAATCAGGCGAGACTATGACACAACGCTTTTCCGGTACCGAAGACTACATTGCAACCGATGATCTGAAAGTTGCGGTCAACGCTGCAGTCACCCTGCGGCGCCCGCTTTTGGTGAAGGGTGAACCGGGAACCGGCAAGACGGTTCTGGCGCACGAAATCGCCAAGGCCATTGACGCGCCGCTGATAGAGTGGGGCGTGAAAAGCACTACCAAGGCGCAGCAGGGCCTTTATGAATACGACGCGGTGGCCCGGTTGCGTGATGGTCAGCTAGGCGATGAACGGGTTCACGATATTTCCAATTACATCCGGAAAGGCAAGCTGTGGGAAGCCTTCACTTCGCCTGAACTGCCGGTTTTGTTGATCGACGAAATCGACAAGGCCGATATCGAGTTTCCGAACGATCTGTTGCAGGAACTCGATCGAATGGAGTTCGACGTTTACGAGACGAGTGAGCGTATTGCGGCGAAGGAACGTCCTATTGTCGTCATCACGTCGAACAACGAAAAGGAACTGCCAGACGCATTCCTGCGACGCTGCTTTTTCCACTACATCAAGTTCCCCGACGGGGAGACCATGCGCGAGATTATCGACGTACACTTTCCCAATATCCAGAAGCGCCTGGTGAGCGAGGCGCTGGAAATTTTTTATAAGGTGCGCGAAGTACCAGGCCTGAAGAAGAAGCCCTCGACCTCCGAATTGCTGGACTGGCTGAAACTGTTGCTGGTGGAGGATATGCCGCTCGACGTGCTGCAGAGCCGAGATCCCACCAAAGCTATCCCTCCGCTGCATGGCGCGCTTCTGAAGAACGAGCAGGATTTAATGCTGCTGGAACGCCTTGCCTTCATGGCCCGGCGCGAGAACCGCTGAGGGGTTCGTAAGCGTGCTGCTCAACTTCTTCGAGGAACTTCGCAGCGCTGGCATCCGCGCCAGCCTGAAAGAGCATCTCACGCTGCTGGAGGCGCTGGACAGCGACGTGATCGAGCGGCGACCAGAGGACTTCTACTACCTTGCGCGCGCAATTTACGTGAAAGACGAAGGCCTGCTGGACAGGTTTGATCAGGTCTTTCAGAAAGTGTTCAACGGCGTCTTCTCCGAACTGGGCGAGGAACAGGCCACGATCCCCGAAGAATGGCTGCGCGCCGTCACGGAGAAATTCCTCACCGAGGAGGAGCGTGCCGCGATCGAGGAACTGGGCGACTGGGACGAGATCATGGAGACGCTGAAAAAGCGCCTCGAAGAACAGGAAGGCCGGCACGAGGGCGGAAACAAGTGGATCGGCACAGGTGGCACCAGCCCGTTTGGCCACTCGGGATTTAATCCGGCGGGCGTGCGCATCGGCGGGAAAAGCCGTAATCGCCGCGCGATCAAGGTCTGGGAAAAGCGCGAATTCGCCAATCTCGATAGCTCGCTCGATCTGGGCACCCGTAACATCAAGGTGGCGCTGCGGCGCCTGCGCCGGTTCGCGCGCGAAGGTGCTGCGGACGAGCTGGACCTCGATGCTACCATTCGCGGCACGGCCAAGCAGGGCTGGCTGGATATTCGCATGCGACCAGAGCGCCACAATGCGGTAAAGCTGCTGCTATTTCTCGATGTCGGTGGGTCGATGGATGACCATGTGAAAGTGACCGAAGAACTGTTCAGCGCTGCCACCAGCGAATTCAAGAACATGGAATTCTACTACTTTCACAACTGTCTTTACGAAAGCGTGTGGAAGGACAATTCGCGCCGCTGGAGCGAGCGTATCCCGACTTGGGACCTGCTCCACAAGTTCGGCCACGATTACAAGATCATCTTCGTCGGCGATGCCGCCATGAGCCCTTACGAAATCGCCTGGGAAGGCGGTAGCGTGGAGCATCTGAACGATGAGCCGGGCGAGGTCTGGCTGAAGCGCGTGGTCGATACCTACCCCGCTGTCGCATGGCTCAATCCCAAGCCGGAGCGGGCGTGGGAATATTCGCAATCGACCCAGATGATCCGGCAGATCATGGACGATCGCATGTATCCCCTCACGCTGGATGGGCTGGACGATGCGATGCGCGCACTCAGCCGCAAGCGAGGCTAACCCGCGCGCCAATAGCGATCGCCCATTTTGAAGGCAGCGGCAAATTGTGGTAGCCTCTCGCCGAAACACGAGGTCAGCCATGTTGAAAATAGCTTTTGCGATGATTTTCCTTACCGGTGCCGTGCAAGTGGCGAGCCAGGATATCCAATCCCAGTCGCAGATCCCGCCCGGCGTTGAATCGAATAGACTTGAAACGCCTGTTTCCGATCCGGATACTAATTCAGACTGTGACGATGATCCGCGCCTGGTGCAGGGTGTCGAGGGAGACGCGCAACTGTTCCGAGACCCGGCACGGCCTAGCACGCCAAAACCAATGCATGCCGTTGGCTATGAAGTGAACGGATGCAGCCTGCTTGTCATGACAGACGGCGCGCTGATGCGTCCTTTGCGGGAAGACAAGAGCCAGGCGGTTTTCATTCCCGCTCAGTAGAGCAGCAGGTCCGCTACTTCCGCGCGCCAGCTTGCTTCGTCAGGCGCAGCAATAGCGTCCAGATCGCTTGGCACCGAACCTTTATCGTCCACCCATTCGCGCAAGGCAGACCCGCCGTTGATCACATCGATCGCTAGTACTTCATTCGTGTATTCATATTTGAAATCCGTGCCGCGCCAGATGGGGTAATCGGGATACAGATTGCGGATTGCCTTGAATGCCAGCGCCTGCAATCGCCACGGTCGGAAGGCGGAGTGGTCGTAAAGCTCGCCTTCTGCATGGATCATTAGCGCGTTGCACAACTGGCCAGCGTGCTTGTGAAAGGTCGGCTCGAACCAGCAATCGCGTAAGGCGCAGCCCGCCAGCCATTCGGGCGCAAGGCGCTGCATTTCGGCCAGCACGGCCTTGGCATCGACATCGGGTGCGCCAAACAGCACTTCGAGCGGGCGCGTGGTGCCCCTGCCCTCGCTCAGCGTCGCGCCCTCGATCATCACGGTTCCCGCATAGGCACGGGCCATGTTCAGGCTGGCGGCATTGGGGCTGGGGTTGATCCAGATGCGGTTTTCCGGCCAGCCGAAGCCCGGCCCAGCCTCCGGCAGCCAATGATGCATGGTGATGACGCGGTAATCCACGTTCAGACCAAAGTGGCGGATGAACCAGTGCCCCATTTCTCCCAGAGTAAGCCCGTGTCGCATGGGCATGGGGCCCGCGCCTACGAAACTCTCAAGTCCGGAGATCAGCCGTGTGCCTTCGACCGGACGTCCCGCAGGGTTCGGCCTGTCCAGCACCCATACCGATTTCCCATACTTCTCGGCTTCTTCCAGCAGGTACAGCAGCGTGGTGACAAAGGTGTAGATGCGGCAACCCAAATCCTGCAGGTCGAACAGGAACACGTCCGCGCTGTCCATCATGGCAGGCGTAGGACGGCGCACTTCACCGTAGAGACTGAAGACGGGAATGCCGTAAACAGCATCTTCCTCGTCCTGCGTTTCCACCATGTTATCCTGCTTGTCGCCCTTCAGCCCGTGTTGCGGGCCGAAAGCGCTGGTGACATTGACGCCGGCACCTATCAGCGCATCGAGGCTGTGGGTCAGATCTGCGGTTACGGATGCAGGATGGGCGACAAGCGACACGCGTTTGCCGTCCAGTGGTTTTCTCAGTTCAGCTTCGGCAAGCAGCCGGTCGATTCCAAATTTCATGCAGCGCGGGTTCGCGCAATACATCCTTCGAAGCAAGCAGGATCGTGAAAATCGGGCTTATCCTTGTGGTGCGAGATAGCCCAATAGCTCTTCATCCCGCCCTCTTCCTCTATCACCGCCGCGAGGCCTATGGCCGCAGGCGGTTCCGGCATCTGCGTGCGCGGCAATGCGGCGTCGAAAATCGCGATGGCGGTACCCATGCGCATGGCGCAGTCGGGTTCGCGAGTGAAATGCCGTTCGCTCATTCCCTCGCGATAGTCGGTAAAGTCATAGGCAGCCCAGCGTTCCGACGGAGAGAGGTTGAATTCCGAATAGGAATTGGACCCGTCCTTTTCCATCATGAACAGCTCAAAACAGGTGGACTCCCACAGATTGTCCGACCTGCCGCGCCCGGCAAACGGTGGCAGAACGAGCTTGCTCGGCCCGTCGATCCGCCAGCGAACGCGGACCCAGTTGTCTGTCAGTGAAAGTACTCGCGCTTCGACCCTTCGAACGGCGAGTGGCGGTGTGGTTGCATGTGCGACCAGATCGTACGTTTGCAAGCAAGTGTCCCCGTGCTACGCGCCCCCAATTCCAATTATCCAGTAGCCAGATCCCCCCGATATGACGACTTACGATTCCGAACTTTTGCAACTGCTCAATGAGCGCGGCTATGTCCACCAGTTGACCGACGCAGAGGGACTGGATGCCCTCGCCGTGCGGCAGACCGTTCCGGGATACATCGGTTTCGATGCAACGGCGCCCTCTTTGCACGTAGGTTCTCTGGTGCAAATCATGATGTTGCGTCGTTTGCAGCAGACGGGGCACAAGCCCATCGTCCTCATGGGCGGGGCAACCACGCACATCGGTGATCCGACCGGTCGGGACGAAAGCCGCAAGATGCTGACGGAAGATGCCATCGCCGACAACATCGCTTCGATCCGCAAGGTGTTTGAACGGATACTGACTTTCGGCGGCGGCCCGACAGACGCGGTGATGGTGGACAATTACGACTGGCTGGGCGGCATCGGCTATATCGAGATGCTGCGCAAGGTCGGCACGCATTTCACCATCAACCGGATGCTGTCGTTCGACTCGGTAAAATTGCGTCTTGATCGCGAGCAGCCGATGACATTCCTCGAATTCAATTACATGATCCTGCAGGGCTATGATTTCAGGCATCTTGCGCAGGACATGGGCGCGCGGCTGCAAATGGGCGGTAGCGACCAGTGGGGCAATATCGTCAACGGTATCGAGCTGGGGCGACGCATGGACGGTGTTGAACTTTACGGCCTCACTACGCCGCTTTTGACCACCGCCGACGGCGGCAAGATGGGCAAGACCGCCGCAGGTGCCGTCTGGTTGAACGAGGAGCAGTTGCCCGGCTACGATTTCTGGCAGTTCTGGCGCAACACCGACGATCGCGATGTCGGCCGCTTCCTCAAGCTGTTTACGGACCTGCCCATGGACGAGATCGCCCGTCTGGCATCGCTGGAAGGCAGCGAGATCAACCAGGCGAAAATCGTACTGGCTGACGAGGTGACGAAACTGGTGCGCGGAGAAGCAGCAGCTTCCTCCGCCCGCACCACTGCGGAGCAAACCTTCACCGGTGGAGGAAAGGGTGAGGATCTTCCTGCTCTTGCAGTCCCCGCCGATGGCATTCGTGTTGGCGCTGCGCTGACCGAACTGGGCTTCACCAAATCCAACGGAGATGCCAAGCGCAAGGTTGCCGAAGGCGCGGTCAAGCTGGAGGACTCGGTGATCTCCGATCCCGGCTATCTTATTGAACTCAATACAGGTGAGGAGGCACAGTTGAGCCTGGGCAAGAAGCGGCACGCCATCCTGCGACGCGGCTGACTTTACCAAAAGTGCACCATTTCCTGCCAGACCATTTTTCGGGTCACATCACACGAAAGGAAATGAAAGGTCATGGCAGGAGGGGCACAACTATCCGTCACTGACATGCGGCGTTCCACGCGGCATCCGGTCGACTACTCGGTCATCGCCGAACATCTCCAGCACGGCGATATCACGCTGCAGATTTCCAACATTTCCGCCCATGGTTTCATGGTGAGCAAAGTGGATGGGATCGGCAGGGGTGACCGCATGATCATTCGCTTGCCGTCGGTTGGCCGGATCGAAGCCTATTGTATCTGGACCACGGATGACAGAGCTGGTTTTCAGTTCGAGCGGATCATCCGTTTCGATGTGTTCGAGACCATGATTGCGGAAATGCAACCCAACCCTGCGCTCCGTCGCCGCAGCTGAAGCGCGTCACAGCTTCACGCTTAGGCCACCCAATTTCGATTTGCTTGGCAAGCGCGATTCGCGCTGTCATTGCGCGCGGATGAGTTCCGAGACGTCCCCTTTTCGCATAGCCGATTTCCGCGCCTTCTGGCTTGGCCGCCTGGCTATGATGCTGGCGCAATATGCGATGATGCTGATCATCGGTTGGCAGACCTACAACCTTGCGCGCGACGGCGGAATGAGCGTGGGAGAGGCATCCGGCCAGCTTGCCCTGATCGGCCTTCTCCAGTTCGTGCCACTGTTCCTCCTTACACCCTTCACCGGGCTGGCAGCAGACCGTCTGGATCGGCGTAATCTGGGCCAATTGATGGTACTGCTGCAACTGCTGTGCGCCGCAGTGCTGGCGGTGTTCACCTGGCAGGACGCAATTACAATTGAGGTGCTCTACTGCGTTGCCATAGTCCTTGGCATCGCGCGCGCGTTTGCAGGCCCAGCCCTTTCAGCGCTGGCGCCCAACCTTGTTCCGGCCAAGATTCTGCCGAATGCCATCGCGCTATCCTCTATCGCCTGGCAGACGGGCATGATCGTAGGTCCGGCGGTGGGCGGCGTCCTTTACGACATCGTGCCAGCCCTGCCCTATGTAGCATCTGCGGCGCTGTTCGCAGTGTCGGCAGTTGCATTGTCCTTCATCGGGCAGGTGCCCCGCGGGAACACCCAGGGGCCGGCCCGCCCGATGAAGCAAATCCGCGAAGGTCTGGACTATGTATGGCACAATAAGATGGTTCTGAGCTCGATCACGCTGGACTTGTTCGCGGTGTTTCTTGCCGGCGCAACCGCCCTGTTCCCGGTCTACGCGCGCGATATTCTACAGGTGGGCGCGACCGGGCTCAGCCAGCTGGCAATGGCGCCTGCCATTGGTGCTGCACTGACAGCGTTGATTTTCTCCTTCCGTCCGTTGAGAACGGGTGTCGGTCCAAAGATGCTGCTGGCCGTCGGGGCTTTCGGCGGCGCGACCGTGATCTTTGCTTTCTCCAAATCCATGCCGCTGAGCCTGGCAATGCTCTTCATCGTCGGCGCAGCAGACATGTTCAGCGTCTATATCCGCCAGTCCCTGATCCAGCTGCATACGCCTGATGACAAGCGCGGCCGCGTGTCTGCCGTGTCGCAACTGACGGTCAGCGCGTCCAACGAGTTCGGCGATTTCTTTTCCGGCAGTCTCGCCTTCCTGATCGGCCCGGTGGCGGCCGTCGCCCTGGGCGGTGTCGGGGCGATAGTCACCGTGGGTCTGTGGGCGGTGATTTTCCCTGTCTTGCGAACAACCCGGACCTTCGACCCGCCTCATGAATTGGTAGAGACAGATGATACGCCGGTCGGCAATACTGCGCATGACCCGGCAGCAAAGGGAGCCTGACCCATGAAATTCGACAATGTCCTGCAATCCATCGGCAATACGCCGCATATCCGCCTGTCGAGGCTGTTCCCCAACCACGAGGTTTGGGTAAAGAGCGAACGCGCCAATCCCGGTGGTTCGATCAAGGATCGCATTGCCCTTGCCATGGTGGAGGACGCAGAGAAATCCGGTGCGCTGAAACCCGGCGGCACGATTATCGAGCCGACCAGCGGCAACACCGGTATTGGTCTTGCCATGGTAGCCGCAGTCAAAGGTTACAAGCTGGTGCTGGTCATGCCCGAAAGCATGAGCATCGAACGCCGCCGCCTGATGCTGGCCTATGGTGCCAGCTTCGACCTTACGCCCAAGGAAAAGGGAATGAAGGGCGCGCTGGAGCGTGCGGCGGAACTGGTGGAGGAAACCGACAATGCGTGGATGCCGCAGCAGTTCGAAAACCCGGCCAACGTCGAAATCCACGCTCGCACCACCTCGCGCGAAATAGTGGAGGATTTCCGTGATACCCCGCCATCCTGCCTGATAACCGGCGTGGGCACCGGCGGCCACCTGACCGGCTGCGCCGAAGCCTTGAAAAAGGAATGGCCCGAGATGAAGGCCTACGCGGTAGAGCCTGAACTCTCGCCGGTTATTTCAGGCGGCCAGCCCGGCCCGCACCCTATCCAGGGCATCGGAGCTGGCTTCATTCCAGGCAACCTCCACACCAACGCCATAGACGGCGCGATCAAGGTAGGCGCGGAAGATGCCAAGGAAATGGCGCGCCGCTGCGCGCGAGAGGAAGGACTGCTGGTCGGCATCAGTTCAGGCGCGACTTTGGCAGCGATCGACGCCAAACTTTCCGAACTGGACGCTGGCACCCGGGTGCTGGGCTTTAATTACGATACCGGAGAACGCTATTTCTCCGTGCCCGACTTTTGGCCTGACGAATGAGGCAGTTCGAACTGGGTTGATGTGTGGTGCCGGCACGAGGCGGACCGCGCGGCGCTTGTCGTTCCGTCGATAAAGAACCCCACGCCTGGCTTAGAGGCCGTGGCGTTCGCGCTGGCACCAGAGGATTTCGACAGAACGCGTCTGTTCGCGGGCGAGATGCGCGAAACGCATAAGTTTTTTCCGCCAGCGTGAGTCGCTTCGTGCGCTCGTCAGTATCGAAAGCACAGATGGATTGCTGATCTTCGTCATAGACTTCGGCAGGGGCGGCCGACACTTCCATTCCTGCGCGGGTGGGAAGCATGTCTTCACCAACCCGCGCCCTCGACATTCCGGCAACGCGATGTGAAGCCAGCGCTGAGAGGCGGAGCTAAGAAGCCACGCATGCGCCGTTCGACGAAACACTGGAAGCCCAGCGCGAACGAACGCCTCTTGAGGCAGCATCCCCGGGTTTTCTCGTACGGCTTCCGCGCGCCCTCCACGTTCATGGCTTATCTTGCGGATTCCAACTTGTCGCCGGTCAGCTTGCGGAAAAAACAGCTGGGGGCCCCGGTGTGGCACGCTGGTCCTGCAGGCTGCGCTTTCAGCACCAGTGCGTCCTGATCGCAATCTACCAGGATCTCGATAACGGAGAGGATGTTGCCCGAGGTCTCCCCCTTCATCCACAACTTGCCGCGACTGCGCGAATGGAAGTGGGCGATGCCCGTCTTGCGTGTGGCGTCGAGCGCTTCCTGGTCCATGAAGGCGAGCATCAGCACCTCGCCCGTGTCCACATGCTGTACGACCGCTGTCAGCAAGCCTGCGGCATCGAACTTGGGCATGAAAGTGCTTCCAGCCTCTCGATCTGATATCTTTTCAGAAATCGTTCCAATCCTTTCGCATTCGCACAGTAAGTTTCACTCCGTGTACTCAATTGTTGCAAGATGAACACATCAATACGGTAAAAACTGCCACCTACCGACTTCGTTGTTTGTGTTTCGACTTTTCGATGGGATGAATGCACCTGCGGCTCGACGGGCCGCCTGCCATACCGGCTAGGGTGTGGGGGGTTCTGAAATCACCTGAACGATCAGGGATGACAGGTTCATGAGGGTTTGGAACGGACGCGCAGGCTGGGGGGCAGCGCGAAAGTTCCAGCATTATCGTCACGCGAACGCCCGGGTCTTTGTGCCCGGGCGTTTTGCATCTACTATCCCCTTCAATGCCCTTCCGGCACACGGGAGAAGCAGGCCACGCGGATATGGGAAGCACCAGCCATCTTCAGCGCAACCTTGCACGCATCGGTCGTGGCTCCACTGGTCAGAACATCATCCACCAGCAGCACCTGGGCACCCGCCAGCCGGGTGAGCCGCGCCGGATTCGGGACGATCGCACCGTTCAGCACTCTTGCGCGCTCTATCCGTCCCAACCCACCAAGGCTGCGGGTGCGCCGCGGACGTAGCAGCGCATCCACCATCAGTTTGGCATCCGTCACCTTGCACAGTTCACGCGCGATCAGCGCCGACTGGTTGAAACCGCGCTGCCACAATCGACTGCGGTGGAGCGGTACGGGAACTGCCAGCCAATCGCCATTAAGTTCGCCAAGTCGTCCGGCTATCTGTCGCGCCATCATCGGGGCTAGCGCGATCTTCCTGCCGTGTTTGAAATTCAGCACCAGTTGCCGGGCCGTATCGTTGTAAAGCGTGGCAGCAGCCACGCCATCGTGCGTTTGTGCTGGTATCTCCAGCGCGGACCAGCATTCGAGGCACAAGCCCTTCTGCGCCGCGATGGCCTCGCCGCATAGCGGGCAGCGTGGCGGATAGATCAGGTCTACCAGCGGAGCGAATGCGTCTTTCACGGCCATCAAGGCTATGCTGCCCGCACAGGCGACGCTAGGCAAGCGAGATGGATACGAGACCTCCAAGAATTTTTTCGGAACAACGTCGAAAATCCAGTCGTTTGCGCGTGCTGGCTCTGCAGCGGCGCGGAAAGGACCCAGCGCGGTTCGTGCACGATGACATGGTCGATGACATCGCCGAGCGTCTTGCATTTGTGCGTCATGATCCTGCCAAAGCATTGGTGATCGGCGACTTTTCAGGAAATCTTGCGAAACTGGCCTTCCCGACTGCTGCGCAAGTGGACGGCGCTGATATTGTAGGCAAGCAGGCAATCGACTTGCAGCAACCCTTTCCCACCGGCGGCTATGATTTTATCGGCGTTCTCGGTCTGCTCGACACGGTCAACGACTTGCCCGGCGCGTTGATCCATCTGCGGCAGGCGCTGGCTCCTGGAGGTCTGGTGATCGCCATGTTTCCCGGGGCCGGCTCGCTCCCGAAGTTGCGCAGCGCGATCTACGCGGCGGAGCCGGACAGGCCCGCAGCCCGCATGCACCCGCTGGTAGATACCCGCGCTGCGGCGGAGCTTCTCCAGCGTGCCGGGTGGAAAGACCCAGTGGTCGATTCGCACGATCTGAAGGTCCGTTATGGCTCCCTGGACCGGCTTGTGGCTGACCTGCGCGAACAGGGGCTTGGAAACGTTTTGGCGTCGCACGCCCCGCCCCTTACCCGTGACGGACTTGGCCGGGCGCGGGCCGCGTTCCTGGAAGAGGTCGACGGTGATGGCCGCGTGACGGAGACCTTCTCCATCCTCACCCTCAGCGGGCGCAGGTCACTCGCCGGAACGTAGCGCCGCCTGCGCCGCCGCCAGACGCGCGATCGGCACGCGGTAGGGAGAGGCAGACACGTAATCCAGGCCGACTTTCTCGCAAAAAGCGATGCTTTCCGGGTCGCCACCATGTTCGCCGCAAATTCCCAGTTTTATATCGCTGCGCGTTTCCCTGCCCCGCTCCACCGCGATCTCGACAAGCTGACCCACACCATCGACGTCCAGGCTGACGAAGGGATCGCGCGCATAGATACCCTTCTCCACGTAGGGAGAGAGGAACCTGCCCGCATCATCGCGAGAGACGCCCAGCGCAGTTTGCGTCAGATCATTGGTGCCAAAGCTGAAGAAACGCGCTTCTTCGGCAATCTCACCCGCCATCAGGGCAGCGCGGGGCAGTTCGATCATGGTGCCCACCAGATACTCGACCGAAGCGTTCCTTTCGGCAAACACCTCCTGCGCGGTGTCGTTCACCAGCTTGCGCAGGATCTGCAGTTCCTTGCGCGTGGCGACCAGCGGGATCATCACTTCGGGCACCACCGGATCGCCGCCTTCAGCGGTCACGTCGCAGGCCGCCTCAAAAATAGCGCGGGCCTGCGTTTCGTATATTTCCGGGAAGGTGATGCCAAGGCGACAGCCGCGATGGCCCAGCATGGGGTTGAACTCATGAAGTTCGCCCGCGCGCCGCTTCAGGTGATCCATGCTGACATCCAGGCTGTCGGACAGTTCCTGGAATTCCTCGTCACGCGTGGGCATGAATTCGTGCAGCGGCGGATCAAGCAGACGGATCGTGCAGGGAAGTCCGTGCATGGTGCGGAAAATTTCGGCAAAATCGCTGCGTTGTTCGGGAAGCAGCCGCTCCAGCGCGGTGCGGCGGCCACTCTCGTCATCGGCGAGGATCATGGCGCGTACGGCGCTGATGCGGCCTGCATCGAAGAACATGTGTTCGGTGCGGCAAAGGCCGATGCCCTCCGCGCCGAAACCGCGCGCTATCTTGCAGTCTTCGGGCGTTTCGGCGTTGGTGCGCACGCCCATCCGGCGGTATTTGTCCGCCCATTCCATCAGCACGCCGAAATCGCCCGCCAGTTCCGGCTCTATCGTGGCGACGCGGCCCGCCATGATCTGGCCCTTCGCGCCGTCCAGCGTAATGACATCACCTTCCTTCAACTCGCGGCTACCGATGCGCAACGTGCGGTTTTCCAGGTTGATCGAGACGCCGGATGCGCCCGACACGCACGGGCGCCCCATGCCACGTGCCACCACGGCGGCGTGGCTTGTCATGCCGCCGCGCGCCGTCAGAATACCGCGCGCTGCGTGCATGCCGTGAATATCTTCAGGGCTGGTTTCCACGCGGACGAGGATTACGTCCTCCTCGCGGTTGGCCCACAGTTCTGCCGTGTCGGCGTCCAGCACGATCTTACCCGATGCTGCGCCGGGAGACGCCGGAAGACCGGTCGCCAGTTCGTCACGCGGAGCATCGGGATCAAGCGTCGGGTGCAGCAATTGGTCCAGCGCCATCGGGTCAACGCGACAAATCGCGGTTTTCTCGTCAATCAGGCCTTCGTTCACCATGTCCACCGCCATCTTCAGTGCGGCCTTGGCGGTGCGCTTTCCACTGCGGGTTTGCAGCATCCACAGGACGCCTTCCTGCACGGTGAACTCGATATCCTGCATATCCTTGTAGTGCTTTTCCAGCAGGTCGAACACGCGCGCCAGCTCTGCGTAAGCATCGGGCATGGCTTCTTCCATGCTGGGCAATTCCGCCCCTGCCGCCTCTCGCCGTGCCCTGGTGAGATATTGCGGCGTGCGGATGCCGGCAACCACGTCCTCTCCCTGCGCGTTCACCAGCCATTCGCCGTAATAACTGCGTTCACCGGTTGAAGGATCGCGCGTAAAGGCGACGCCGGTCGCGCTGGTATCGCCCATGTTGCCGAACACCATGGCCTGCACGTTTACGGCGGTGCCCCAATCGCCGGGAATGCCGTTCAACCGGCGATAGACCTTGGCGCGTTCTGCATCCCAGCTTTCGAACACGGCAGCAATCGCGCCCCAAAGCTGTTCGTTCACATCCAGCGGGAACGGCTTGCCCTGTTCTGCCAGTACGATCTGCTTGAATTCGCCGACAAGCTCACGCCAATCGTCGGCGGTCATTTCCGTATCGGTGAAATAGCCGCGATCTTCCTTGGCGATCTCCAGCGCTTCTTCGAATGCGCCGTGATCGAGGGCAAGGACAACGTCCGAATACATCTGGATGAAACGGCGATAACTATCCCAGGCGAAGCGATCATCGCCGCTGGCGCTGGCCAGGCCTTCGACGGTTTCGTCATTCAGGCCCAGGTTCAGTACGGTGTCCATCATGCCGGGCATGGAAACGCGCGCGCCGGAGCGGACGGAGACGAGGAGCGGATCGGCCTTGTCGCCGAATGTCTTGCCAACGCTTTTCTCGATATGCGCCAGTGCATCGGCCACATCGCTGCGCAGCTTGTCCGAAAACGCCTCGCCACGATTTAGATAGCTGACCGATTCTTCGGTAGTAATCGTAAAACCTGGAGGAACAGGAAGGCCAATGCTGGCCATTTCAGCGAGATTTGCGCCTTTGCCGCCGGCCACGGTCTTGTCGCGCTGGCGGGGATCGTCATGCGGGGCGTTGCCGCCGAAAGTGTAGACCGTTTGCGTCATTACGCCTTACATTTCCTGTAATTTGGAACACCTGGAACAGTGTTCTGGAGTGAAATTCCTAGCCCTCGATTTTCGAGAAGTCCGCTACGTTGTGCACTGCAGCACGAAAACGTGCAAGCAGGTCAAGCCTTGCTGCCCGCTTGTCCGGATCCGGGTCATTTACCGTAACCGCTTCGAAGAAGGCATCGATGGGGGCGCGCAAGCTGGCAAGGGCGGACATCGCGGCCTCGAAGTTTTCTTTCTCGATGGCTTCGCTCGCCTGTGGCTCTGCCACATCCAGCGCCTCGATCAGCGACTTTTCGGCAGGTTCGGGCGTGTAGGACAGTTCGCGCGCATGCCGCTCACTCATCTTCGCATCGACGACGGCCTTCATGTCGGGATCGTCCACCAGCGCCAGCGGGTCTTCCTCGCCTGTTCGCGCGATCTCGCCCTCGATGCCGTGCCATTCTTCCTTCTTGAGAATGTTCGCGGCACGCTTGTATCCGGCAAGGAGGTTGGTGCCGTTATCAGTCTTCAGGAATTCAGCGAGCGCACGGGCGCGTGCCTCGATACGATCGGTCCGGGCGTCGGGCCTGCCGTCCCATTCCCGCGATGCCGCGATAAAATCGTGCCGCACGCCTTCTTCCTTCATCTGAACTGCCAGTCTATCAGAAAGAAATTCTGCAACCTTCGTGCCCAGTTTTGCATGCCCCGGCCCGCCCCATGCCTGCGCGGCCTGTTCAAGCGACAGTTCAAGCCCGTTGGTTTGGACAAGTCGAAGATAGCCTAGCGCGGCCCGGCGAAGCGCGAAGGGATCCTTCGAACCGGTAGGCAGAATGTCGATGTTGAAGAAACTGAACAGATTGTCGAGCTTGTCCGCCAGGCTGACTGCGACGGTAATCGGTGCGGTAGGCACGTCATCATCCTGACCCACGGGTTTGTAATGGTCGCGGATCGCGTTCGCGACTTCGGCGGGTAAGCCTTCCTTCTGCGCGTAATACCCGCCCATGAGGCCCTGCAGCTCGGGAAATTCACCAACCATCTCGGTGACTAGATCCGATTTGCTGAGTTCCGCGGCCTGCCTCGCCAGATTGTGATCGCCATTGGGGGCGCGCGCGTCCGAGGTCAGCCAGGCTGCCAGCTTTGCAACCCGCTCTACCTTGTCAGCAACGGTGCCCAGCTTCTCGTGGAAGGTGATACGCTCCAGCTTTTTCGCGTGGTCGCGCAGCGGCGTTTTCTGGTCCAGTTCCCAAAAGAAGCGCGCATCGGAAAGGCGTGCGGCCAGTACCTTGCGATTTCCGTCGACAATCGCCGCGCCGCCGTCCTCGGCCTCGATATTGGCGGTGCAGACGAAGGCGTTGGCGAGCTTGCCCTTCCCATCTTCGCATACGAAATACTTCTGGTTCACCCGCGCGGTAAGCTGGATGACTTCGGGCGGCACGTCCAGGAATTGCTCGTCGAAACGGCCCAGCAGCGGCACGGGCCATTCAGTCAGGCCCGCGTTCTCGATAACCAGCCCTTCATCCTCCACCAGCGACAGGTTGGCTTCGGACGCCGCCTTTTCTGCGCCTTCGCGGATAATGTTCTGCCGCTCTTCGTGGTCGACGATCACGTGACAGGCGCGCAATTTCTCGGGGTAGTCATCAGCGCTGCCGATGGTGATATCGCCCGAATGGTGAAAACGGTGGCCCAGCGTGACCCAGCCGGAGGTGACGCCATGCACCTCGCACTCCACCAGATCCTCGCCTAGCAGCGCGACGATACCCGACAGCGGACGCACCCAGCGCAAGCTCTCGGTAGACATTGAAGCCTCGCCCCAACGCATGGACTTGGGCCAGGAGAAATCCCGGATGACCGCGGGGATGGCTTCGGCCAGCAGGTCTTTCGTGGCGCGGCCGGGCACGTTCTTCACTACAAAATAGGTTTCGCGGCCTTTCACGTCGCGCACTTCCAGATCGTTACGGTTGACGCCGTTCTTGCGGCAAAAGCCCTCCACCGCCTGATCGGGTGCGCCGACGGGCGGGCCTTTGGCTTCCTCGCTCACCGCTTCGGTGGCTTCGGGCAGTGCGCGGGCAATCAATGCAAGGCGGCGGGGGGTAGACCAGACGATAATCTCACCCACGGCGACGCCCGCTGCATCCATTTCACGGCGGAACAGCTTTTCCAGTTCGGTGCGCGCGCCTGCCTGCATGCGGGCGGGGATTTCTTCGCTGCGCAGTTCCAGGAGGAAATCACTCATAGCGACCACTCCGGATATTTGGCTTGCCACTCAGGCGCCATCGTCTGCGCGTATTTTTCGCAGGAGCCGCGCGCCAGGTCTCGCACGCGGGCCATGTAGCTTGCGCGTTCCTGCACGCTGATCACGCCGCGCGCCTGCAACAGGTTGAACAGGTGACTGGCTTCCACCGCCTGCTCGTAGGCGGCGATGGGAACATCAGCTTCAAGCGCGTTCCTGCATTCGGCCTCGGCCTTGTTGAACAGGTCGAACAGGGCATCGGTTTCGGCAACCTCGAAGTTCCACTTCGACATCTGTTTCTCGTTTTCGAGGAAGACCTCGCCGTAGCTTACCCCGTGACCGTTGAAGTCCAGGTCGTACACGTTGTCCACGCCCTGGATATACATCGCAAGGCGCTCCAAACCGTAGGTCAGTTCGCCAGCCACCGGCTTGCAGTCGAAGCCGCCCATCTGTTGGAAATAAGTGAACTGGGTGACTTCCATCCCATCGCACCACACTTCCCAGCCCAGGCCCCAGGCGCCCAGCGTGGGCGATTCCCAGTCATCCTCCACAAACCGGATATCGTGTTTAAGTGGATCAATGCCGATTACCTCCAGCGACTTCAGGTACAGTTCTTGAATGTCAGTCGGACTGGGTTTCAGGATGACCTGATACTGATAGTAATGCTGCAAGCGGTTGGGGTTTTCGCCATAGCGCCCATCGGTAGGACGGCGGCACGGCTGCACGAAAGCGGCATTCCACGGCTCAGGTCCCAGCGCGCGCAGCGTGGTCGCGGTGTGGAACGTGCCCGCGCCCATGCGCATGTCATAGGGTTGCAGGATGAGGCAGCCTTGCGCGCTCCAGAAATCGTGGAGGGCAAGGATCATGTCCTGAAAGGAGCGTTGCGGGTTGCGTTCCATGGGGCCCAAGAGCGAGTTGGTCATATCGCTGCGCGCTTTGGCTCATGCCCTGCTTAGCGTCAATGCCGCAAGCGCGAAGGTGCCTACGCAGCTCATGTGGTCCGTTCTCCGCTACCGACAACGATAGACCAGAGCAAAGATGCGAATCGACCAACTCAGGAGGACGCTGCTCTTGGATAAAGCCGGCCATCCCTCGGGGTTAGAATCCTTTCTCGCACGAGTGAGACCGCGCTAACCAGAAGCTAACCGGGTTCAGGCGTTTGCCAATATAATTGCTTTAAATCAAGTTGTTATTAGAAATCAAGTCATGCTTGTACGACTTTATGTAAGGTCTTATTGACACAGGTATCTGGATAAAGCATAAAGTAAGGGTAGCCTGACATTAGGACAGGTTAACCAGACAGAACCACATTAAGTGAGGACAAGTGCCATGCTCAAGATCACCTCCGCCATTATCGCAGTCGCTGTTATCGCATCCGCCGTCCCGGCGGTCGCGCAAACCCATGGGGAAAACGTAACCGCCAAAGTGCGCATCGGAGATCTCGACCTTGCCGATGCGACCGATCAGGTACGCCTCGATAAGCGCGTGGAGCACGCCATTCGCCGCGCCTGCCGCAGCGGAGGATTTGATCACGAGTCAGGGCGCCAGGAAACAGCATGCCGTTAGAACCTTACCGAAGTCTTCGCCCCACGGGTTGAACTGGCAATCGTACGGGCACGCGAAGTACACCTCGCTGCTATTACGACAGATCTCGGCGCATAAGCGCTGGGTGCCGGGGCCGACACTCCAACCCGTCGGCTCCGGTTTTCCAAGGTATTGAGGATGATGCCGATGCTTTCAGAAAAACCCCGATCGGATCAATCGTCGCCTGGTAGCAGCATTGATTTGATGCCCGGATCGTCGCTGTTAGGGTTATCGCATGACTTAATGAAGGTGCACGTCGATACGCAGTTGAAGAGTAAATTTTTCGCGAACACCGCAGGCTTCGTAATCGTGACGGCCTTCTTTATCGTTTTCCATATCAAGCGAATTCTACCTACTGTTCGTCGTCATTTTCCTGTTCCTGCGCTGGAAGGATAGCCGTTGAGAAACCGTCTGAAGGTGCTGCGTGCAGAGCGCGACTGGAGCCAGGCCGAACTGGCCGGACGGATCGACGTATCGCGTCAGGCGGTGAATGCGATCGAGACCGGCAAGCATGACCCTTCGCTGCCGCTGGCGTTCCGCATCTCGCGCCTATTTGAAATGCCTATCGAGGAGATCTTTGATGATGGACAAGAGTAGCCCTGCCGCTGGCGGACCCACCGGAGAGGTCCGGCTGAAAAACCGGCGAAACCGGTTGTGGCGCAATCTTGCCATTGGAATGGTCGTGGCGGCGCTATTCGGCTTCTCGACCGGATTTGCATCCGATGCCGTGAAAGACGGAATGCTGCCGGGCTGGGCCTATCTCGCTTTTATAGGTCTGGCGATCGTGGCCTTCGGCTGGGCTACGTGGGATTACACACGCCAGATCGACGAGCTTGATTTGCTCGATAATCTCTGGTCGTCGTTTTTCGGGTTCTACTTCTACGCTGCTGCACTAGGGGCATGGCACTTTGCCCATGAAGCAGGACTGGTTGGCCCGGTTCAACATTATGCAATCTTCTTCGCCAGTTTCTCGGTTATCTTGCTAACCTACGGTCTGCGGAAACTGGGCCTGCGTTAATCAATCACCACTGCTGAATTCGCATTAAGGGAATATGAAATATGCGCCGCAATCTTGCACTCACCGCTTCTGCCATCGCTCTCATGCTTGGCTTCTCGTCCTCGCCGGCTGTGGCTGACGATCATGAGGAAACCGCTACCGGCCCCGCCCTGTGGCAGGTGTCCGACGATGACACGACGATCTACCTGTTCGGCACCATCCACGTGCTTCCCGAAGGTGAAACATGGTATGACGAGCGTATCTCCACCGCTTTCGATGCATCGGAGGAACTGGTGTTCGAGATCGACATGGATGACATGGCTGGTGCGGCGCAAATGATGCAGGGCCTTGCCATGCTGCCCGAAGGACAGACGCTGCGCAGCCTGATGGCCGAGGACGATCTTGCCGAGTACGAGACCGCGCTGGAAAGCATCGGCATTCCCGCCGCCGCGCTCGATCCCGTGGAGCCCTGGGCTGCGACGCTGACGCTCTCGATGGTGCCACTGGTGCAAGCTGGCTACCAGCCCGATCAAGGTGTGGAAATGGTGCTGCGCCAGCGCGGTGAGGACAAGACCCGTGCCGCTCTTGAAACGATGGAGGAACAGGTCGCGCTGTTCGACACCATGCCCATGGATGCGCAGCTTGAATTGCTGGATGCCACGGTGGAAAACATGGATAACGTTGTCTCCTCCATCGAGGCGATGAAGACCGAATGGCTGGAAGGCGACGCCGATGCTCTTGGCGAACTGATGAACGATGAACTGGATGATCCCGCACTTTACGAAACCCTGCTGGTAAATCGCAACCGCAACTGGGTGAACTGGATCGAGAACCGCATGGGTGAACCCGGCACCGTCTTCATTGCTGTTGGCGCGGGCCATCTTGCAGGTGAAGACAGCGTGCAGGAGATCCTTTCCGAACGCGGATTTAACGCAGAACGGGTGGCGCGTTGATCGTCAGGTTTTTCAAACCTCTGTTCGTTGCAGGGGCGCTGTGGCTGACAGGCTGCGGCGCCCCTTTCGAGCCTGAAAGCGATTGGCCGGAGCCGTCCCCCGCTATCTGGGAGGTTTCCGCGCCATCGGGTGAAGTCGGCTGGATTTTCGGCACGGTCCATGCCCTGCCCGATGATCTCTCCTGGGGCACTGCGCTGCTCGACGAAACATTTGCGCGGGCAGATGTGGTTGTGGTGGAGGTCGCCAATCTGGATGATCCGGCCGGGATGGGCCTGTTCGCCGACCTTTCCGAAACGCCGGGTCAGCTCGCCCTTTCCACGCGTGTCGAGCCGGAGGAGCGCGATGCCTTGCGCAAGCTGGTGGCGGACGCGGGCATGGAAGATGACGACTTCGGCCGTATCGAAAGCTGGGCCGCCGCCATGGTGCTGTCCGGCAAGGTACGTACGGGCGATCCGGCCAATGGCGTGGACAGGGCGATGATCCACAACGCCGACGAGGTTATCGGACTGGAAAGCTTTTCCGGCCAATTGACCATGTTCGACACACTTTCTCCCGAAGCCCAGAGCGACCTGCTTTATGGTGTCGCGCGTTCGCATGAGATCAATTCCGACGATGGCATGTTGCGCGCGTGGGTGACAGGTGACGTGGATCGGCTGGCAGGCCACGTGAACGATACCCTGCAATTTTCGCCGGAATTGCGGCGCGTACTGTTGACGGATCGCAACCACCGCTGGGTTCCACGCATTGCCGCATTGATAGAAGAAGGGCGCGAGCCCTTCGTTGCCGTGGGCGCGGGCCATGTTATCGCAGAGGAAGGCGTGGTGGCCCTGCTGAAGGTACGGGGCTTTGCCGCGCGGCGTATCCAGTAGTTGCTTTTGCACCGTTTCCTGCTAGACGCGCGCCTTCCGCTGATGTCATCCCTGGAGGCGCGGCGGAATATGTATCTGCAATCGAAAGGCTTTACTGATGAGCGACGCTCTGAAACTGCCGGCCGAGATGCGCGAACGGGCTGGCAAGGGAGCCTCCCGTGCGCTGCGTCGCGAAGGCCGCGTACCCGCCGTTATTTATGGCGGCAAGGAAGAACCCACTCCCATCCATGTGGAGGAAAAGGAACTGGTCAAGCAATTGATGACCGGTCACTTCATGAACTCGATCGTCATGGTCGAAGTGGATGGCAAGGCAACGCGCACCCTTCCCAAGGATGTGTCGCTTGATCCCGTTTCCGATCGCCCGATCCATGCTGACTTCCTGCGCCTGACCAAGGGCTCCAAGATCGAAGTCAACGTGCCCGTGGTGTTCGTGAACGAGGAAGAAAGCCCCGGTTTGAAGAAGGGCGGCGTGCTGAACGTCGTTCGTCACGAACTGGAACTGGTTTGCGACGGTGACAAGATCCCCGGCGAGATCGAGATCGATGTCACCGGCCTCGAAGTCGGCGATTCGATCCACATCAGCGCCCTGACCCTTCCCGAAGGTTCGGAAAGCGCGATCACCGACCGTGACTTCACCATCGCCACCGTCGTGGCTCCCTCTGCTCTCAAGCGCTCCGACGAAGGAGAAGGCGAGGACGAGGAAGACGTCGATCCAAGCGGTGTTGCTGCTACCGAACAGGGTCCGGATGCGGACGCTGCCGAGGAGCAGGAAGAGAAGAGCGAATAATGCGTATGCGCGCAACTCTTGCCGCGCTTGCGCTGGGTGCGGGGCTGGCCACTGTGCCGGCCCCCGCCCTCGCCCAGGATGCCGGGGTTCTTCCGGCAGATCCTCAGGATTTTCAGTGCTTCGTGCTGATGCAGCAACGGCGCACCGAGCTTTCGAACCTAACTTCGATGCCAGCGGATCAGCGCGTCGATATCCTGAACAATCTCACCATTATTTCGGCATTTTATGCCGGACGGCTTAGCCATTATTCCTCCGCCGAAGCTGTATCGCAATTCAGGTCGGCCGTCGGCTTGATCGCCAATTCCAATCGTCAGCAGTTGGATAGTTTCGCAAGCACCTGCGCGAATTTCTATCTCAATGTGATGGAAGTGCTGGGCAATACCAATGCACAGGCCAACATGCCGCAGCAGCCCGCGCCGCAGACCGGCGTGCCGCAGCAGGGCCAGCGTTAAGGGGGGATCCCCATGCAACTCTGGGTAGGTCTGGGCAATCCCGGTCCGCGCTATGCGATGCATCGCCACAACGTCGGCTTCATGGCGTGTGACGTGCTGGCCGATATGCATGATTTCGCACCGGTTCAGAAGAAGTTCCAGGGCTGGTTGCAGGAAGGCCGGATCGGCAATCAGAAGATATTACTGCTGAAGCCGGGCACCTTCATGAACGAAAGCGGTCGCAGCGTCGGTGAAGCAATGCGTTTCTACAAATTAGCGCCCGAAGCGCTTACCGTTTTCCACGACGAGCTCGATCTTGCTCCGTTCAAGGTAAAGGTAAAGCAGGGCGGCGGCCATGCAGGCCACAACGGACTACGCTCTATCGACGCACATCTCGGTCCGGATTTTCGCCGCGTTCGCATCGGTATCGGCCATCCCGGTCACAAGGATCGCGTACATGGCCACGTGCTTGGCAATTACACCAAGGCAGAGATGGACGATCTTGTGCAGATGCTGGGTGCCATCGGTGCATGCGCCGATTGGCTGGCAGCGGGCGATGACCCGCGCTTCATGAGCGAATATGCGCTGAAGATGCAGGACTGAGTTCAGGCTTTCGCTCGATGTTCGGGCCCAGAGGCACCATACTTCAACCCCTACTTGCAGCCTCGATCGCCGCTTCGATGCGGGCGGCATCCGCATTGCCCTGGCTGCGCGCAATGACTGGCGCAGCAATAGCTCGCGCCGTTTCAACCTGGCCCAGTTGCAGTAAGGCTTCTGCATAGAGCAGGCGGGCTGCGTCGTGATCGGCCAGTTCCGCCTCGTGTTGCTGCAAGTTCGCCCGCACCTGTTCCCAATTTCCGTCCCACGCCAGCACGCGCGCTTGCTGGTACACGAATTCACGGTCCAGCGGGCGAGTCTGGGCGCCGTAAGCGATAAGGTGCCGGGTGGCATCGGGTTTCCCGGCACGTTCCGCGGCATAGATTGCCCCGATCAGCGCCGGACGATCCAGCGGCATGATCTCTATGATCCGCAAATAGCTGGAAAGTGCCATAACGTGGTCGGCCTGCATCTCTGCCAACCTGGCGGAAACGAACAGCGTCTCCACCCTGTCAGGCGCCACATCGGTAGCCAGTGCAACGGCCTGCGCGGCGGCGGTCAGATCACCGCGCGCGAGGTGGTGGCTCGCCTCTGCCGCAAACAGCTTTCCGCGATCGCCCTTGGCGCGGCGACCTTGCCGGAAAGCATCGCGCGCCAATGCATCGTTGCCTTTCGCTGCTGCCGCCAATGCACGCAGTCGCCAGCCTTGCGCACTGGCATCGTCGCCGATCAAGGCCAGCGCCGCATCGGACTTACCGGATTGCAACAGTCCCTCTGCCGCCAGCAATGCTGCATCCTGCGGATCGCCGCCCGCCTGTTCCAGCCTGTCCAGCGTTGCCGCCACATCGCCCCCCTCCCCCGTGGCCAGCTGGATGCGAGCCAGCAGTTCCAGCGCTTCTGCATTGGTGGGATCGGCTGAAAGGATGACCTGCACGTCAGCGCGCGCAGCGATATAGTCCTGGGCATCGAAGGCAGCTCGAGCCTTGTCGACCGGATCATCGAGAAGCAGAGAGCAGGCCGAAAGGCTCAACGCCATGCAGCCGGCGATGATGGCGCGTGTAAGGATCATGGGCGAAGCCGTAGCGCGAAAGGGCAAACAATCGCTTACCAATGGTCGGCTGCAGTGTTGCGACGCTGGCATTCCGCTCTCCGTACGTCTAAGGCGCGGCGCAACATCCAAAGCAATCAAACGAAGGCATGAAGTTATGGGATTCCGCTGCGGGATCGTGGGGCTGCCCAATGTAGGCAAGTCGACCCTTTTCAACGCTCTGACAGAGACACAGGCCGCGCAGGCCGCAAACTATCCGTTCTGCACGATCGAACCGAATGTCGGACAGGTCGCGGTGCCCGATCCGCGCCTGGAAAAGATCGCCGGTATCGCGAACAGCGCCAAGATCATTCACACGCAGTTATCCTTCGTCGATATCGCTGGCCTTGTGAAAGGCGCGAGCGCGGGCGAAGGTCTTGGCAACCAGTTCCTGGGCAACATCCGCGAGGTGGACGCCATCGTTCACGTACTGCGCTGTTTCGAGGATGACGATATCCAGCATGTCGCAAACAGGGTCGATCCGCTGGCCGATGCCGAAATTGTCGAAACCGAACTCATGCTGGCGGACCTCGAAAGCCTGGAAAAGCGCGTCGAGAATGCAAAACGCCGCGCGACGGGCGGGGACAAGGAAGCCAAGGCGCTAACCAGCGTGCTGGGCCAGGCGCTGGATCTGCTGCGCGATGGCAAGCCCGCGCGCCTTACGCAGCCGCAGGATGACGAGGAAGCGCGCCTGTTCGAACAGGCGCAGTTGCTCACTGCCAAGCCGGTTTTATACGTTTGCAACGTGGCGGAGGACGAGGCCGCCAACGGCAATGCGATGTCGGCCAAGGTGTTCGAGAAGGCCGAGGCTGAAGGTGCGCAGGCGGTGGTGGTGTCTGCCGCCATCGAATCCGAGCTTGTGGGCATGGAGACCGACGAGCGGGTGGAATATCTGTCCGAACTCGGGCTTGAAGAGAGCGGCCTCACCCGCGTGATTCGCGCGGGATACCAACTGTTGAATCTCAAGACCTTCTTCACCTGCGGACCCAAGGAAGCACGGGCCTGGACGACCCCTGCCGATGCCAAGGCACCGCAGGCAGCCGGCGAAATCCACACCGATTTCGAGAAGGGTTTCATCCGTGCCGAGACCATCGCCTTTGACGACTATGTGGAACTGGGCGGAGAGGCTCCTGCACGCGAAGCTGGCAAGCTGAGGCAGGAAGGAAAGGAATACGTTGTGCAGGATGGCGATATCCTGCTCTTCAAGTTCAACGTCTGACGCGAGGACGCAAAACAGTCTGCACACACGAAAACGGCGCGAGAACCATGGTTCCCGCGCCGTTTCAGTTGCCGAACCTGGCTAGAGCTTACATCATCGAAGACGCGTAGGCCGCCCACATGCGAGCGATGGGGCTGCGTACGCCCTCGACCATACCAAAGGTATCTACAGCAGCGGCATAATTTCCCTGCTCTGCCTGGGCGATGCCGATACGCGTGTTGGCAAGGTTGGCATCCGCGCCCTTTTCCATCGCCATGCGATACATGTTTTCGGCGCGAGCGAAGTCACCCAGCGAATACAACACGTCGCCTGCGCTCAGCGCATCGACGGCGTCGCCCGATTGACCATCGGAAACAAGGCCTTCGATCCCGTTGCGATCCTGCGGAGCGCGGGTATCGGCAATGCCCTTCACTTCGACATAATAAGGATCGTCAGTGGTGAAGGTACCCGCCGTTACACCGCTGGCAAGGATATCCTGCACTTCATTCGCCATGACGCGCGGATCGAGATCTTCGATATAACGCACAAATTCAGCACGCTGGGTCAAAGCGTCGGTCTGCGACATGAGGCGGAACAGATCGACGCGCGCAGCCGGTTCGAACTCGTTCAGGGCATTGATGACCTGAAGTGAGTTCACCCAATTGGTCTGCGTAGGATAGTGACGTAGCAGGGTTTCGGACACGTCCACGGCCTCATTGGTCAATTCGAAGTCGTAGGTCGTCTGAAGTGCGCTCAGCAGCCAACGCTCGTTCGGCGTCGTGCCCGCAGCTTCTGCACTGCTGACGGATTGCAGCAGATAGTCCAACGCACCGCGCGCATTTTCTTCCCTGGTGTAGGTGTCTGCTATAAGCATCGTAAGATCGGTTTCGGGATCGGTATACCCAGCATCCTTGGCGGCTTGCAGCGCCTGACGTGCGGCGGCATAGTCTTCCGCCTGATAGGCAAGGCTGCCGACATAGAAATTGAACTGGCCAAGCTGTTCCGGGGCAACCAGTCCGCTTTGGAGCATCATTTCCAGACCACGGCGCTGGAGAGCCTTATCGTCGGTGTTGTTACCGACGATTAGCGTCAGGTTGCCGGCAACCTGACGATCGTTTTCGTTCTCGATCTTCTCGTAAAGAGCAGGCAGCGCAGCCTTGGCTGCTGCGTAGTCGGGGGTTTCGTCATTCACCAGTTCTGCGACCGGATGATAGGCTTCAACAAACCCGCGCGAATTTTCCTGCGCATAGGCGGCATCGGAGGTTACTGCGGTCGAACCCATGGCGACACCACCTGCAAGGGCAATGGCAAGGGCAAAACCGGCAACGGTTCCGCGAAAGGATTTGGAGCGAGTGGGGCGGATGGCGCGAAGCATATTAATTGTCTCTCCTGAAAATTCTGTCAGCCTGCAAACGAATTTGCGATGACTGTCGTTCCCGGTCGGGCCTCATGCACATGGACTGCCGAGATTGCAAACATGGTTTAGCGGGGCCGCGCTGAATGGCGATTTAACGGGATAGGATGACCAAATTCAGGATTGGCGCCCGGAAGTGTGGAAAAGCGGCGGAAATACGGCGGGTTTACGCTTCGTCCTATGGTGCCTTTCCCCCCCAATCCCTACATTGGCAGGCAACCAGAACAATAATGGAATACCAGTTTAGTGAGCGACGAGACCGAAACTCTCAGCGCCCCTGATAATCCGGGCGAATTTGAACGCATCGACATCGTCGATGAGATGAAGACGAGCTATCTCGATTACGCGATGAGCGTGATCGTCAGCCGCGCTCTTCCTGATGTTCGCGATGGTTTGAAGCCCGTGCATCGGCGTATTCTCTATGCCGCGCAGGTTGGCGGCTACACTTCCACCAAGCCCTATCGTAAATCGGCGAAGATCGTCGGTGAAGTGATGGGTTCGTATCACCCGCACGGCGATAGCGCGATCTATGACGCGCTGGCGCGTATGGTGCAGCCATGGTCGTTGCGCCTGCCCCTGATCGATGGCCAGGGCAACTTCGGCAGCATGGACCCCGACCCTCCGGCAGCCATGCGTTACACTGAAAGCCGTCTGGCGAAGGCTGCGGATTCGCTGCTGGCCGATCTTGACAAGGATACGGTCGATTTCGTCGACAATTACGATGGTTCTGAAAAAGAGCCTTCCGTCCTGCCCGCGCGCTATCCCAACCTGCTGGTAAATGGCGCTGGCGGCATTGCCGTGGGCATGGCCACCAATATTCCGCCACACAATCTTGGCGAAGTGATCGATGGCTGTTTCGCCTATATGGATGATCCGGGAATTACGTCTGAGCAGTTGCACGAGATCATTCCTGGACCCGACTTCCCCACTGCCCCGCTGATCCTGGGGAAGTCGGGTGCGCGTTCTGCCTATACCACGGGCCGTGGTAGCGTGCTGATGCGCAGCCGCCACGAGGTGGAATTGGGCAAGAATGACAGGGAGAGCATCGTGCTCACCTCCATTCCCTATCAGGTCGGCAAGGCCGGGCTGGTGGAGAAGATCGCCGACGCCGCGAAGGAAAAGCGGATCGAGGGTATCGCCGACATTCGCGACGAATCCAGCCGCGCGGGGGTTCGCGTGGTGATAGAACTGAAGCGCGATGCCACCGCGGATGTCGTGCTGAACCAGCTTTGGCGGCACACGCCAGCGCAATCCAGCTTCCCTGCCAACATGCTGGCCATTCGCGGTGGCAGGCCGGAAACGCTGGAACTGCGCGAATTCATCTCCAGCTTCATCACCTTCCGCGAACAGGTCATCACCCGGCGCACGAAGTACGAGCTGAACAAGGCTCGGGATCGGGCGCACGTCTTGCTGGGTCTGGTGGTTGCCGTTTCCAATCTGGACGAAGTGGTGGCGATGATCCGCGGTTCGTCCAACCCGCAGATTGCGCGCGCCAAGCTGTTGACCAAGGAATGGCCGATTGGCGACATCGCGCAGTATATTCGGCTTGTCGAAGCGATCGAACCGACCACCGATGAGAGCGAGGGCACCTACCAGCTTTCCGAACGGCAGGTGAAAGCCATCCTCGACCTTCGCCTGCACCGCCTCACCGCACTGGGTCGGGACGAGATTGGCGACGAACTTCAGGAGCTTGCCGACAAGATCGAATATTACCTCTCGCTGCTGGCAGACCGTGCAAAATTGTATGGCGTCATGCGCGAGGAACTGCAGGACGTTCGCGACCAGTTCGCCACACCGCGCGTTTCAGAAATTGCGCCCGCATGGGATGGTATCGACGACGAAGACCTGATCGAGCGGGAGGACATGGTCGTTACCGTTACGCACGGCGGCTATATCAAGCGCACGCCGCTGGAGGCATTCCGGGCGCAGCGTCACGGCGGCAAAGGCCGCAGCGGCATGGCGACGAAGGAAGAGGATGCCGTTGTCGAAATGTTCGTAACTTCGACGCATAATCCCGTGTTATTTTTCACGAATACGGGACGCGTCTATCGCCTGAAGGTGTGGAAACTGCCCGAGGGCAGTCCGACGACCAAGGGCCGCCCGATGGTGAATCTGCTGCCGCTGGGTGACGAGGAACGCGTCACAAACGTGCTGCCACTTCCGGAGGACGAGAACGATTGGGATGCGCTTAACATCGTGTTCGCCACGGAACAGGGCATGGTTCGCCGCAACTCGATGGATGCCTTCACCAATGTCCCGTCGAACGGCAAATACGCGATGGGCTTCGTGGAAGATAGCGGCGATCGGTTGATCGGCGTGCGCCTGCTGAACGAGCAACAGGAAATCTTCCTTGCATCCAATTCCGGCAAGGCCATCCGTTTCCCCGCCACCGACGCGCGCGAAACCAAGAGCCGCACCGGCATCGGTGTTCGCGGCATGGCGTTGAAGAACGATGCCAAGGTCGTATCGCTGGCCGTGCTGGATCGCCTGGATGCCGATATGGAAACGCGCGATGCATACCTGCGTGCGGCGGCATGGAAGAACAATGATGCTGAGGCTACCCTGCCTGCCGATCAGGTGGAAACGATGGCAGAAGATGAGGAGTTCATCCTTACCGTCACCGCCAACGGCTATGGCAAAATATCCAGCGCGTATGAATACCGCACCATCGGTCGCGGTGGACAGGGCCTGACCAACATCGGCGAGCCGTCGAGCAATCCGGATCGCAACGGCCCGGTAGTCGCCAGCTTCCCCGTACGCCACGGCATGCAGCTAATGCTGGTAACGGACCGGGCCAAGCTCATCCGTCTGCCGATCAAGTTCCGCCATCTGACCGCGGGTGGTTTCGAGAACCACGAAGGTTTCTCGATCATCGGCCGCAGTTCGTCAGGCGTGCGAATTTTCGATGTTGCGAAGGGTGAGACCATTGTCGGAGCTGCGCGCATCGACGAGGACGAAAGCCCTGAAAACGAGGCTGAGGAAGCCGTAGTCGAGGAAATGGTGGAGCGCCGCGGCGGTGGTGACGAAACCGCGCCGCATACGACGCTTGATCGGGATGACAATATTGAGGATGGTGAGGCGGAATAATTTTCAGCCGAGAAGGTCAGTTTTTCCAGCCCGGTGCCGACAACTTTTCGAGTTTGGCCCGGGCAAAAGGTGACACCATGGTGCTACAATTTCTTCGCAAGCATTCCAGTGCCATTTTCGCTTTGTTTGGAGTGATGATCTATATCGGCTGTCGCGAAAGCGGCCTCGATAAACTCTTGGCTGCCGGGATCAGTTTCATCGCCGTTGTCAGCATCGCCATGCTGCTGCGTCGCCGGCCTGCGGATACGACACTGGACTAGCTTCTTGTCGTCACCGCCTGCGCATCTTGCGGAAGCGCCCCTTGCTATCGCGTCTGTAGGTCAATTTCGGCGTTGTCTTCATGAACCAGCGGCGCATTTTCCTGATCAGTCCGCGGCTGTGTTCGATATCCGTATCTTCTTTCGGAGCATCTCCAGACAGCCAGAGCAAGAGCGCGCATGTGAGTGTGCCAACCACCACGAGCGGCGCTACCGCGAATACGAGGATCGCAAGCCAGCCCATTTCGAAGTTCGATCCCCCCTCTGTCGGTTCAGCCGCCCCCGCGTGCTCGCCTTAAGTTCGCTCTCTCAGCAGCTATCAGTCCTCCCGCCTATGCACCATTCGTAGCTCAGGGTTGCGTTTGCGCAAGGTCGTTACCACCCCGATCGTAATCAGGAACTGGCCCAGATAGTAGATCGGCCATACCAGATACTCCGGCACAGCACTGCCAGACAGCGGCCCAAGCTCCGCAAAGATCAGCAGGTCGGAGACCACGAACAGTAGCGCACCTGCCGCGACGCGCATACGCGGAAAATCGCTCATCCACGCACTCGCTGCCATCAGCCCCAGGGCCACGGCATATATCGCCACAGCCCATGCCATCGTGCGGTCGTAGGGCAGAAAATAGCCGATCAGCGGGGGCAGGATCAGGATGGCGAGAAAGGTCCACTGATCGGACCCGTGCAGCTTTCCGCGCGAATGCTTCATGAAGATGGACACCGCCAGCATGTGAAACACGAAGAACACCGCCGCACCCACGCGCAGATCGAATTCTATTGCCATATCCGCTACTGCTGCCACGGCGAGCGCAAGTGCCAGCCGGTGCGAATCTGCGCTCTGGTGGCGTAGGTAGGCGTAGAGAGCCAGGAAACCGACCGCGAAACCCTTGATCGGGATGAGATACAGGCCGGGCAGCTTCGTTGCTTGCAGATAGTAGAACGCCAGTGCGGCGATTACGCTCAGCAGCAGAAAGGGGCGTTTTTCGGCAAGAGCACGTCTCGGCATGAAAATGCCCTAGCCGCGCCTCACCGTTTGCGCCAGCGCCTGCGAACCCTTATCTGCCCCGCATGACACATCAGGTCCATATCATCGGCGGCGGTCTCGCAGGGAGCGAGGCGGCGTGGCAACTGGCACAGCGCGGCATAAAAGTGCGCCTGTCCGAAATGCGCGGCGGAGGCGGCGAAACAGCGGCGCATCATACCGATGGACTGGCTGAACTGGTCTGCTCCAATTCCTTCCGCAGCGATGACGATGCGAAAAACGCCGTCGGTTTGCTTCATCATGAAATGCGGCGGCTCGACAGCGTCATCATGGCCGCAGGCGAGTTGGCGCGTGTGCCCGCGGGCAGTGCCATGGCGGTGGACCGCGACGTGTTCAGCGCCGAAGTGCAAAAGCGGCTCGAGCAGCATCCCGATATCGATGTGGTGCGCGAGAAGGTGGATCAGCTGCCGTCCGAAGGTCTCACCATTGTTGCCACTGGCCCGCTGACCGCCGCTAGTCTTGCCGAAAGCATCGTGCAAGCCACAGGCGCGGACAGGCTCGCCTTCTTCGATGCCATTGCGCCCATCGTCTATCGCGACAGCATCGACATGGACAAGGCATGGATCCAGTCGCGGTGGAACAAGACCACCGCCGCATCCAATGAGGACGGCGACTACATCAACTGCCCGATGACGAAGGAGCAGTACGAGGCGTTCGTGCAAGGTCTGATCGACGCGGAGAAAGGCGACTTCAAGGAATGGGAAGCCGACACGCCCTATTTCGACGGCTGCATGCCAATAGAGGTGATGGCAGAGCGCGGGATCGAGACCTTGCGCTATGGCCCGATGAAGGGTGTGGGCCTCGATAACCCGCGCGACACCAGCGAGGAGCATCCGCAGGGCAAGTGGCCCTATGCCGTGGTGCAATTGCGGCAGGACAACAAGCTGGGCACGCTGTGGAACATGGTCGGCTTCCAGACCAAGATGAAATACGGCGCGCAGGTGGAACTGTTCCGCACTATTCCGGGGTTGGAGAATGCCGAGTTTGCACGGCTTGGCGGCATGCATCGCAATACGTTCATCAATTCGCCCGAACTGCTGGATCGCCAACTGCGTCTGAAATCGGCACCCCATATCCGCTTTGCCGGACAGGTGACGGGGTGCGAAGGTTATGTCGAAAGCAGCGCGGTGGGCCTAATGGCGGGAATCATGGCGGCAAGCGAGTTGGCGGGCGAGACGTGGTCCCCTCCCCCTGCAACCAGCGCGATGGGTGCCTTGCTGAGCCATATCACCGGCGATGCGGACGCTGCGCACTTCCAGCCGATGAATGTGAATTTTGGGCTTTTTCCACCTCTGCACGAAGTGAAGAAGAAAGAGCGCAAGGAAGCCTACACAAACCGCGCCAAGGCCGATTTCGGCGAATGGCTGGCGCAGATGGACAAGGTGCCCGCCTGATCAGCAGTTGCAACGAGGACGGGAACTTGGCCGCGGGGCAGGCGCGCTGGTGGCGAATTCGGCCTGCGTCAGCTCGTTGTCTTCGTTGCCGTCCATCTCCGCAAAGCGCGATGCCGTGGTGACAGCCCATTCTTCGAATGTCAGCAGGTTGTTGCCATCGATATCCAGCTTGCGAAAGCCGTCGGTACGCGAAGAAAGCATTTCGCTGCGCGTGATCTTCAGGTCGCGGTTGCGATCATAGCGGAAGAAGCGACGCTGCTCGCGCGTCAACTCGCTTGCCTCGGGAGGTTCGGGACCGGTCAGGTCCGCCACGTCTGCGCTGGGAAGCGCATTGGGATCGTCGGTTTCTCTTGCGGTTTCGTCTACCTCGGGCGGTGGCGCGCCTTGCTCCACCTGCGCCCTGCCCTGCATCCAGAACAGGCCCAGGCCGACAAGCAGCAGGGCGCCGAAAGCGCCAAGGATAACTCGATTCATGCGTATTCCCCCTTAGGATTCGGGCAGTTACGCTAGCGCCCGATAATACCAAGGCGCAAGGCCGTTGCCATGGCACCCGGACCATCCAGCATTTCTGTCGCGTTCCGTCTGAGAGCCCGGATGGCAAGGCCGCGCAGCACAGTAAGCGGGCGCAGGACCGTCGGGAGGACGGGCTGGCTTTCGGTTTCCTTCTCGGCAGCGGCTCGAACTCTTGCGATTTCTTCCCTGTCTCTTATACACATCTCCGAGCCCACGAGACTAGGCATGATCTCGT
>CAJXTZ010000001.1 GCA_913061345.1 uncultured Erythrobacter sp. | reverse complement strand
TGTCAAAGCTGGAAAAAACCTCCTCCGGCGCAGCACCCAGATCCTCCAGCAGGACGGAAGCGATATCTTCGTAAGGCAATGGTGCCACATTATCCTGCAGCGTTGCCAGGGCGCCTGTCCATTCTGGCCCGAGCAGATCGTCGCGTGTCGCGAGAATCTGGCCAAGCTTGACTGCGACGGGCCCAAGATCCTGCAAAAGTTCCACCAGCGTTTCAGGGCGCGTCGGCAAAGGTTCGGCACTAGCGGTGCGATCAATGCCCAGTCTTGCAGAAACGCCACGCCAGCCATGTTTGGCGAACATGCGGGTGATGTATTGAAGTCGGGCTAATTCTCCCTGAGGTCTTGTATCCTCCGGCAATTTTTCATCCTTTCGAGGGGACATTATAGCGAATTCAGCCTGCGCTGATCCCTATGTCCACAACCTACAATCGTCATCCTGTCTACACGGAGTATCGAAATCATTCGGCGGCGTATGATGGGCGGCATGGCGTTCGGTTTCAACGGATCAGCAAACGGTGTTCAACTTCCTTCATCCGGGCCTTCCCAGCCTAGACCCAGTGATTTCTGGATCGCAATATAACTTGCGGTCAATGCGGCTATCGCTTGTTGTAAGTTCGCCTCTGCCATCAGGCGCTCTCGTTCGGCTGCATTCAGATGGGCACGCGAGATGACCCCTGCCTCATGACGCTGTCGATTGAGCTCTGCCGAGTGCGTTGCCGATTGCTCCACCAGAGCAAGCGCGGCCACGGTGCGTCGCTGTTGGGCAAAGCGTGACAGTGAATTTTCTGCGTCCTGCAAAGCTCCAAGCACGATCTCTCGGTATCGCGCTTCGGCCTCGGTTTGCGCTGCCTCGGCCTGGTCGATGCCCGCAGCAGTTCGTCCGAAATCGAGGAATCCCCACTGCAATTGCGGCACTGCGATGGCCGAAAGATCAGCAAGATCAAACACATCAGAAGGGGAAGTGCCACCGATCCCGAGAATGCCCATAAATGAAATCTTGGGGAAACGTGCGGCCTCTACCACACCGATCCTTGCAGTGGCGGCGGCGAGGTTGCGTTCAGCCGCGCGAATGTCGGGCCGCCGGGCGATGAGCGAGGCGGGGTCTCCGATATTCACCTGCTCTGGCGGAAGCGGCAATGGCACTGGCCCTGCGAGAAAATCATCAAGGTTGCCCGGTGCCAGTCCGACAAGGACCGCAAGTGCATTCAGATAAGTCTCTGCATCGGCTTCCGTCGCGGCCAGATCGGCATTGAGCGACTGCAGAATGCTGTTCGCCTGGCCTATCGGGAATGCCGCGATCGCGCCCTGTTGGTGACGCTGGATTGTTAATTGCAGGGTTTCCTCCTGCAAGGTCACTTGCTGGCGCAGTGACGCGATACGCAGCTGGCGCTCGCGCAATGCAATATAGGCGCGTGCGACTTCAGCCGTCAGCTGAACTTGCGCATCAGCTGCAGTGGCGACAGACCCAGCTGCGAGCGCATTGGCTGCTTCGATCTTTCGCTGCTGGCCGCCTGCCAGATCGATCTCCCAATTGGCGCTGAGTCCCAGATTATAGATGCTGAGTGAGGAATTCTCCTCATCGACTGGCGGCCCACCTTGAGGTGGGCTGTTATTCGTTTGGAGGTCCAGTCCCGGCACTTCAGCCTGAATGCTTGTTGCCTGAGCGCCAGCAGTCGGCCAGCGATTGGCGCGCTCCTGTTCAACCGAAGCTCTGGCCTGCGCGATTCTCGCCTGGGCAGCCTCAAGTCCCGGATTGCCAATAATCGCCATCTGTTCAAGCTCGGTCAGCACGGGATCGTCGAGCGCGACCCACCAGTTTGCGAGCAATGGCATGGCCGAGGATGTGTCCGCCTGTTGACGTGCGAAAGCGGCGTCAGGAACGCGGGCGCTGGCAAGGTCCGGTGGCCCGGCATAGTCAGGGCCTACAGTGCATGCCGAAAGGAAGGTCAAAGCCAGCAGGAACGGAATTGGATTTTTCATTCATACCTCAATGCATGGACAGTGACATGTCTTTGGGAAGCGGACGAAGGAACAGCACCAAAGGTAACGTCAAAAGGGTCGCAACGCCCATGATCCAGAAGATATCATTATATGTCATGACGAAGGCTTCTCGCTGGATCATGGCGCCTAGTGATCGTATCGCGGCGTCGGCGCTTCCATATGCGTGCGCTAACCCATCAAGATAATCCTGCAGCCGCGGATCGTTGCGCGAAAGTGTTTCTTCCATCCGCCTGCTATGCAGCCACATCCGTTGATCCTGAAACGACGCAAGCGCCGCGAGAGCGAATGAGCCTCCCAGATTGCGGGCGGCATTGAATATTCCTGATGCATCGCCAGCATCTTCCTTGGCAACAGATGCGATGGTGGCCTGGTTGAGAAACATCATCGTCAGGATCATTCCGACGCCGCGAAGGAGCTGGCTTTCGGTGAATACTGCACCTCCCGATTCAGCGGTAAGGCTCGTGCTGATGAAGCAGCTCAAGGCCATGAAACCCATACCGGCCCCCACGGCAATCCTGATATCGAGCCGTCGGATAACTACCGGAAGAAAGGGCATTATGACGAATGCCGGAACGCCCATCCAGAAAATGACCTTGCCGGTTTGAAACGCGTTGTAATCCGAAATGAGCGACAGGAATTGGGGAATTACGAACATGGAACCATACATTACCATGCCCAGCGCAAGCGCCATGATACTGACGCTGGCGAACTGACGGTTGAGCAGGATCTTGAGACGCAAGACAGGCTTTGCCGCAAAAATCTGGCCGGTGAACAACAGGGCGAACCCGATTATCGAGATGCCGGTAAGGCTGACGATGAAGCTTGAAGAAAACCATTCTTCGCGGTGCCCTTCTTCAAGCATGATCGTCAGCCCTCCAAGACCAAGGATCAAACCGATAATGCCCGCCCAATCAGCATTCCGCAGGTAATCCCAGTCTGGTTTTTCGTGTGGAAGACCAAGGAGGAGCAGGAGCAACAGGACCCCGCATACCGGCACGTTGACGAAGAAGGCGTAGTGCCAGCTCAAATTCTCTGTCAGCCAGCCACCCAGCAGCGGCCCGAGAACCGGGCCGAGGATCACTGTCATGCCGAACAACGCCATACCGATCGGTTGCTGGCTGGGCGGGAGCCGCTTGGCGACTATCGTCATCGCCGTCGGGATCAACAGGCCGCCCATCAGACCTTGTCCGGTCCGCCCGACAACCATCGTCATCAGATCGGTAGCGACGCCGCAAAGAATGGAAAAACCCGTAAATGCACTGACCGCTATCAAGAGAAGTGTTCTGAGGCCAAGAAGCCTTTCAAGCCAGGCGCTGAGCGGAATGACAACGATTTCCGCCACCAGAAAAGACGTGGCAATCCAGGTGCCTTCAGTGACGCTTGCGCCGATCTCTCCCTGGATGACAGGAAGAGCCGAATTGACGATCGAAACATCGAGCGTCGCCAATAGCGCGCCCAAGGCGCCTGCCGCAACGGCAATCCATGCGGACGCGTCCGCACGTTCCGGGACGCGGCTGGCAGGTTGGACGTCGGTCGCCATCGTCAATCCTGCGCGGCTGCTTCGCGAAGATCGTCCAATTGCCCCTTGGCCGACCGGGTATCTACCGTCACAACCACGGACATCCCCGGAACGAGCAATTGGCGCACTTCCGGCGATGCGGCAATTGCGATCCGTACAGGAACGCGCTGGACGATCTTGGTAAAGTTCCCCGTCGCATTTTCCGGCGGCAGAATAGAAAATTCAGCGCCCGTGCCCGGGGCAATACTCGCGATATGGCCGTCGATCTCGAGGTCCGACAAGGCATCGACTTCGATGGCCACCGGTTGCCCTACCCGCATAAGTCCGACCTGCGTTTCCTTGAAATTGGCTTCAATGAAGATCTGTTCGACAGGCACAACGCTCATCAAGCGTGTACCCGGCTGGACGAATTGTCCCTGGCGGACTGCAACGTCTCCCACGCGTCCGGAAATACTGGCGCGTAACAGGGTCGATTCCACATTAAGCTGTGCGGCCTCCAGCTGTGCCCGCGCTGCATCGGCCTGCGACCGAGCTTGACCAACCTGTTCCTCAAGCGTTCCGATACGTAGCTGTGAAGCCCGCAAAGCGGCCTGGCTGGCATCGACCTGCGCTCTCGCCATGCGCGCCTGGGCGCGAAGCTGGTCCAGTCGCTCACGCGGTTCGGCACCCGATGCGGCCAGCGGTTCGTATCGTCGAAGTTGATCGGCTGCCAACGCTGCCTCTGCGCGAGCAGAGGCCAGTTGAGCTTGTGCCTGAGAAATCGCCGCCCGTTGTTCGCCAATCTGCGCACGCACAGTTTGTGCATTAGCGAGCGATGCCTCTATCTGGGCCTGGACCTGGGCTTCTTGCGCGCGGTAATCCCGCACATCAAGTTGCACCAATGGGTCCCCCTCCTGCACATCCTGGTTTTCCTCAACCAGAACGCGATCAACATAGCCGCCGATCTTGGGGGCCACTATAACCGCATCGGCTGCGATATAGGCGTTGTCGGTACTTTGAAAATACTTCCCTGTGGTCTGATAGTCCCAGTACCACCACGCACCAATCAGTAGCAGCGCAATAGCGCCAATAATCAGCGCCAACCTTACTTTGCGCGACTTCAAGGGGGATGATCGCTTGGCCGCGTCAAGGTCTTCTGAGGTTTCGGTTTCAGTCACAACGCTCGTTTCTTTCCGTGTACTTGATCGAGGAAGGTGAGGATGGCTGAGCAGAAGGCGTCGTTGCGATCACCGACAACCATATGCCCGGCTCCGGCAATATCAGTATATTGCGCATCGGGCACGAGCTCACGCAGATGCGCTACGGCGTCTTCCGACACCAGGTCGCTTGATCCACCACGGATCAAATTTACAGGCAGCGTCAATTTGGAGACTGCCTTGCTGAGAGATTTCAGAACGTCTTCCTGAGCACCATTGCCATCGCTGCGCGACTTGGTGAGGGTCTCGATGAACTTTGGGTCCCAATGCCAATAATAGCGGCCATCATCACGCTTCCTCAGGTAACGATCGAGATTGCCTGATGATTTTCGTTCGCGGCGGTGCGGAAGATAATCTGCTATGACCTTCGCTGCCTCCTCTGGCGAGGCGAAGCCATCATTTATATGGGCTTGCATGAAGCCGATCACGCGCGATACGCCGGCTTCTTCCATTTTCGGGGCGACATCGACCAGCGTAAGCGATGCAAAACTGTCTGGCGCCAATTCTCCCGCGGCGATCATCCCGGCCATGCCGCCAAGGGATGCCCCCACCAATGCAGGTGGCCGGTCCAGTTGATCGGATATCGCAACAAGATCAGCGGCAAAATCGGCGATATCATAGGCGCCATCGGCGGACCACTCGCTATCGCCATGACCGCGCAAATCGATAGCTATCGCCCGATAGCCAGCAGCCCCGATTTCCCGTCCGACCCGCGTCCACGCCAATCGGGTTTGCCCGCCACCATGCGCGAGCAAAACCGGGAAACCGTCGCCGGGGCCGAATTCACTCGCAATGAGTTCCAGACCCGCAAGGCCTCCAAATTTGATGTCGTTAGTCGGCATTTGCCGCGCTATATAGTAAACTGCCTTACAGTAAACTACTTTATCTTCCTGCGAATATGTTTATCAATATGCCAATGACCAAGGATATAGATCAGCACAAGGCCCCTGAAGGCGCGAGCTTCCTTACGGAAACCGATGAGCTCGTCTTTCTGCTAGAGGAGGTACCAAGACGGCTGCGGCAGGCCTTCGATGACGCGCTCAAACACTTTAGTCTCACGCGGACACAATGGCGAACATTGGCATATGTGTTCCGGACAGAGGGACTTACGCAGACTGAGCTGGCGCATTGCGTAGAATTGGAGCGGGCCAGCATCGGTCAGGCGATCGACCGTCTTGAAGAATTGAATTATGTCGAGCGGCGGAAGGGGGACAGCGACAGGCGCGTCTGGCAGATTTACCTGCGGCCTTCCGCTCACCAACTCTTGCCCGAGCTGAGGCGTGAAGCCGATGCCGTATACGAGAAAATGCTCAATGGCATCGCTAAGTCTGAAAGAGCCAGGCTTCATAAAACCCTGGGCGATTTGTCGAGGAATTTAGCGAAAAGCCTCGTTGCGCGCGAGATTGAAGCGTCACATTAACAGCTGATCAGATGTTTGCACGGGCAGCACTTTTCGGCATAAAGTCACCTCGTGATCGACTGCGTACCCTTCGAAAAGCCTGCGCGTTTTGCCACCCCTCCCGCCTTCGGGCTTCCATTTGTCGCAGCCCGATGTGTATATTCCCGTCAGAATGTCGCCGTTCAAAATGAACGATAGACGCGACGGGCGAATGAGAATAGTGTGGCATCAATGGCGCGACAGAACGAAACTGAAGACAATCAGAATGGCAAGCGCCGAGAGAAATTGATACAGGCGGCAGCTCGTCTGTTCAACAAAAATGGCTACGACAGAACGACGGTGAGGCAAATTGCTGCCGAGGTTGGGCTGACGTCGGGTAGCATTTTCTATTATTTCGAAAGCAAGGAAGTTCTTCTCGAAGAGGTGATCGCGTTCGGGATGAAATCCGGCCTCGTCCTCGTGGAAGAATTCCTGTCAGGTGTAACGGGGCCCCTTTCTCGCTTTCATGCGCTTCTTGCATCGCATCTGTCAGCTATCACCGGACGACCGGGAGATGCGCATGAAGTGTCTTTTTCGGCGTGGAAGAGCCTGCCTCCTGAATCCCGACAGCGATTGCGGAGTCTCAATCAGCTGTATCGCGAAATCTGGATGCAATCTCTTACTGAATTGAAGGCGCATGGATATCTTCACAGCAGTCCTGAACACTGCCGACTTGTGTTGATTGCCGCCCTTAATTGGTCACCAGTCTGGACAGACGTGACCACGAAATCGCAGCTCAACAAAACCGTCGACCATTTTTGTTCCGTTCTGCTCAATATGACAGATGCGGAATTTCGCGATCTCCTGATGGCGGAGCAGGCTGAGGAAGCCGCCAAAGCCGAGGCGTGAGACCCTCCTTTTGCTCATCTCGAGCCGAGAGCCTGATCCGGCCCCAATAGCCAAATCCATATAACGGAACCTGCATGACCGAGTTTGTGTCAGCCTGATGAGCAAGGCCGACGCAGCGCGTAGGACATTGGTCAGCTCCAGCAGACTTCCCCGGGCTTTCCGGCGCCAGACGTACCCTGATAACGATATGCACGGGAACAGGGTTACGGCAGGTGCGACCGTGTTTGAGGGGCTACCATGGAGCAATCGCGCACTATGGTTTCGCGCCTAGTATCAACCCTCCCGAAACCAAGCGCGCGCCAGCCTTGACGGGCGGCGGCCTTAATAGTGCGGCGCTGTCAACGCGGCCGGCATGACGAACCACACGGCATCGAACAAGCATCAGGTGGTTGAATATTTGACAAACCAATCTCGATGTCTCATTGAGCGCTTGGTCAAACACATGGGACAGTCGTTGAGAGCGGCCGCTTCCCATGCCTGAGGGGAGAGAATTATGAAAATGAGTGCTTCTACGTCCATTGTAGCGATTCGGGGTGCGCTACTGGCTGCCTGTGCGCCTGTCGCGCTGGTGCCCGCTGCTGCATTTGCCCAGGATCAAGATCCAGAGGCGGCTGAAACCGCCCAGGTTGAAACGCGTAGTGAAGAGCGCGGGCTTAACACGATCGTGGTTACAGCCCAGAAGCGCGAGGAATCGGTTCAGTCCGTTCCCGTCGCCATTTCCGCTTTTGCGGGTGATGCCCTGGAAAACGGGCAAGTCACATCAACTACCGATCTGGCCCAGTTAACACCGGGGCTTACATTTAATACATTCCAGCCTGGTCAGCCGGAAATTTCGATCCGTGGCGTTGGCACGAAGGAAGATGGCGCGGGCGCATCTGACTCCACCCTGGTGATGGTCGATGGCGTCTATATCGCAGCCCGATCAGCATCAAACATCGATATCTTCGATCTCGAACGCGTGGAAATTCTGCGAGGACCTCAGGGCACTCTCTTTGGCAAGAATTCGATCGGCGGCGTTATTAACTACGTAACCCGGAAGCCCGATGATATCTTCCGTGTAAGATTGCGTCAGACTGTCGGCAATTACGATCAGTTCGATACTGCAGGCGTGGTCAATGTGCCGCTGGCAGATAATCTCTTCACGAAGTTCTCTTTCAGCCGCAGGGCCTTTGGCGGTTATGATGAATGGATCATTCCAGGTCAGGACGAACAGCCCTGGCGCACTCCGGCCCAAAGCACACAGATCGGCGGAAATAACCAGTTTGCCTGGCGTTCGCAGACCTTGTGGGAAGCTACGGACACTCTGGAGGTTCTGCTTTCCTTTGATGGTGTCGATGAAGAGCTAGGCAATATCAACCGCCAGCCCATCGGTTCGACCGGCCCGCTTCACGACTGCGGTTGCGCATCCGATCCTATCGCTGTTGATATCGCTCTGGGCGGCGCTGACTCGGTTCGCACCTATCTGGGCGAAGAAGACAATGGCGGCGAACGTGACGCCTTCGGTGTGACATTAGAGCTCACCAACGAATTTTCCTTTGGTACCCTCACCTTTAGCGGAGCGTATCGCGAATCTGATTATTACTTCACACATGACGACACTGGACTGCCCCCTTCGCCGCCAGTGGATTTGACGGGATCGAACGGAAATCCCAACGATCTTCTGTTGGGTGATCCGAGCATCGGGTTCACTTTCGACAACAGTGACATTGTGTGGGAAGATTCTGAGCAGTTCACGGGAGAAGTGCGCCTTGCCTCCAACCCCGGCCGCTTCAACTGGCAGGTCGGTGCGTTTGCCACGAGCGAGCAGATCAATCGTTCTGAAGGCATTTTCTTCACCGCGCTGGCTGATGCGTCGCTCGATCCCAATCTGGCGATCGCTACCATGCTGTTCGACGGATGGGCCGTGGCCACCTATGCCCAAGTGGGATATGAATTGACGGATCGTTTGTCCGTGACCCTTGGCGGTCGTTATTCCTACGAAGAAAAAGAGATCGTCGCATTTAACGAGATGGCGACTTCGCCAGACTTGCAGCTCGTCCTGTCCGCATTTCCTCCCACAGAAGGAGAGGATAGCTGGGAGAATTTCTCTTGGAGAGTGGCGCTGGATTACGAAATTGCCGACGATGTTATGGCCTATGGTACCATATCAACCGGCTTCAAGAGTGGTGGCTTTACCGGCTCCGCAACAACAGCCGAGGGCGCTACTACTCCGTTTGAACCTGAAGAGGCTACCAACTATGAAGTTGGTTTGAAGGGCGATTTCTTTGATCGTAGTTTGCGCGTCAACCTTTCCGCGTTCTATGTCGATTATAAGGACCTCCAGGTCACTCGTTTCTTCCAGCCGGCGGGCTCGGTCGCAGGGGAGTTCATTACAGAAAACGCCGCGAATGCCGAGATCAAGGGTTTCGAAGCTGAGTTCACTGCTCTGCTGACGGACAATCTTGAGATTGGTGGCTTCTACTCATACCTCGACGCAACCTTCGCTGATTTCTTTGGCACTCCGGACATTTCCGGTGGTGGCGATTTCTCGGGGAATGACCTGCGCCAAGCCCCTGAGCATAGCGTTGGTGGCCATATTCAATATGAGGCCGATCTGGGCGGAGATTCAGGCAGCTTGACCGCCAATGTCAGCGGCAGATATCAAAGCCTGGCTTACACCAATGTCGATAACAATCCGCTTGATGTGATTCCTTCGCACACCGTGGGAGATGCATGGCTCGCCTGGAATTCCGCTGATGATCAATGGATGGTTCAGGCTTGGGTCAAGAACTTCACTGATGAAGTTTATCGCACGCACGTCTTTACCCAGCGCGGTAATCGCATTGGCTTTGGTACATTCGCACCACCGCGGACGTATGGTATGACGGTTCAGTTCAGCTATTAATTCTCATTGAGGCCAATAGTCGGACGTAAGTAGATTTCATCGCAGATTCCTGCTGGCGCATGCCAGCAGGATCGGAATAGAGGGAAGAGTGCTTTCATGCGTATCGCGGCCAGGTTTTATACAATTGCACGTATTTGATCTGGATGAAGCACTCACACCCTGTCGAGACCATCGGGGTGTCGATATTGTCTCTTCCGAGGGCCGCCGGGCCTATCTGCGAGCTTACGCTGAGTTCAATCATCATAGCATGATATGGGGTTCTTGAGGGCGCGTTTAGATATCAAGATTGACATCGGGCCAACCCGTCATGGTAGCATGCGTTGCCAAACCACATATTTCCTGGATTCTTCCGGTGCGGGTGCAAAAAATTTTGGGAAGAGCCTGTCTTATGATGAGCAGGAAGTCGTGAGAATTTTGTCGGCGTCTATACCCGATTAATGGTGCTCTGCATAATTGGCTTCGTGAACTATTCACGCGACTGAATTGCGGTGTCTTACAGAGGAACAATGAGTGTTCGTTGAAGTTTGCAAAAGTACTGAAATTTCGGACGGTGACGTAATGCGGTTCCTGCCAGAAGGATCCGAAGACGCGATCGCCGTCTGTAATTCAGAAGGCGAATTCTATGCAATTTCGGACAGGTGCTCGCATGGTAACTGGAGCCTTGCCGAAGGCATAATAGAGAACTGCCATTTGGAATGTGTCCTCCACGGCTCTGCATTCGATCTGAAGACGGGCTGGCCAGACAAACTCCCGGCGACAAAACCGGTCAAGGTTTTCGATGTAAAGGTCGAAGATGGTGCTGTGCTGGTCGACCTTTCTTCAGGCAGAATCAGCGATCAGGGCGCGAATTGACGCGGGCCAACCAAGGCGCGGACGACGCAGCAGCGAATGATCCGCTCGCGTCCGCTACACATGGTGGATCGCAGACCTATCGCATCACTATTCCAGAAATCGATCTCTCTGCATCCTGCAAGGAAGGGGAGAGTGTTCTTGCTGCCATGGTTAGACATGGCATCAAGCGGATTCCTTCGGGGTGTCACGGCGGCGGCTGCGGCGTTTGCAAGATCAAGATCGATGCCGGTCAATACAAGGCTGGGAAGATGAGCCTAAGCGCAATCTCGCGCGAAGAGATGGACAAGGGGTACGCCTTGGCGTGTAAGACCTTTGCCAAGGAAGACCTGGAGATCGCCGTGGTTGGGGCAATGCGCAAGTCTTGGAAACTCACCCCCTGATCTTCGCCTAGTTACTCCGTTGGCTCCACGGCTTTCGCTTTCTCACGTAGTTCGTATTTCTGAATCTTGCCGGTTGCGGTTTTCGGTAATTCTTGAACGGTTACGCGTGTAGGGCATTTGAAGTGTGCCAGACGACTACGGCAGAATTCGATGATTTCGCTGGGCGTAACATCCTTCCCCTGAGCTGTCTCAATAAAGGCGTGCGGCGTTTCACCCCACTTTTCATGAGGAGCGGCCACAACTGCGGCTGCAGATACCGCAGGATGTTTGTACAAGATCCCCTCAACCTCGATGCTGGAGATGTTCTCTCCGCCTGAAATGATAATATCCTTGGAACGGTCCTTGATCTCTACATAACCGCCCTGGTGCCAGACAGCGAGGTCGCCACTATGGAAGTATCCCCCGGCAAGCGCGCTCTCTGTAGCCTGAGGGTTCTTGTAATATTCTGACATGACAACATTGCCGCGGAACATCACTTCGCCAATCGTTTCGCCATCTTGGGGAACCGGCTGCATGGTTTCCGGATCTAATACGGCAACTTCTTCGACCATAGGATAGCCGACGCCCTGCCTTGCCTTCAAAACCGCTTGATCATCGGCGGGCAATTCGTCCCATTCAGGAAGCCATTCGCAAACAGAACAGGGACCATAAACCTCGGTAAGGCCATATGTGTGGGTAATCTCGAAGCCCGAGGCTTGCGCTTTTTCCAACAATGCAGAAGGCGGTGCGGCGCCGGCTGTCATGATCGACAGAGGAGCGCGGCCTCTATTTGCAGCATCTGCGGCATCTACCAGCATGCGAACGACGATGGGCGCTCCGCACAGATGGGTCACGCTATGCTCGTCAATGAGACTGAGTAGATTTTGTGGGTCCACGCCGCGGACGCAGACATTGACGCCACCCTGAAGCGCAATCGTCCATGGGAAACACCAGCCGTTGCAATGGAAGAGCGGCAAGGACCACAGATAGACGCAAAAACGAGGCATTTCCCAGGCAAGCGAATTGCCGACGGAGTTCAGATACGCGCCCCTATGGTGCAGTAATACCCCCTTTGGATTGCCCGTCGTCCCCGAGGTATAATTGAGCGCAATTGGATCCAATTCGTCTAAATCAAACTCTGGCAGCGTTGCTTCCGCCCCGGCTTTTAGAAAGTCTTCATAAGAACAATCCGCAAATTCCGGTGCGCTCCCTGCTTGCGGATCTTCAATATCAACCACCAGAATGTCGCGCGAGGATTTCGCCATCGCTTCGCCTACGACCTGCGAATAATGTCTGTCGACGAGGAATACGCGGGCCTCGGCATGCTCGATAATGAAGGCAATTGCCTCTGCATCAAGTCGGGTATTGATCGCGTTGATGATACCCCCAGCCATGGGGATTCCGTAACACGCCTCCAGCGCTGCAGGGATATTGTCTGCCAGAATTGAAACTGTCTCACCTTTTTGCAATCCCGCGTCTGCAAGTGCGCCGGCGAGATTATGGCACCGGACAGAAAACTGCGACCAGGTCCAGCTTTGCGTGCCAAAGATGACGGCAGGACGATCAGCAAATACCTGTGCACTTCGCCTTAAAAAACTCAAAGGAGTTAAGGAAGAGAAGTTTGCAGGTGTGACCAGATTTCCCGAGTTATTATTACTAGGCAAAATACAATTCCCTTAACAATACTGTGTAGTTCTAAGAAATACGGCAGACTTTAGAACGTTCATACTATCTAACTAGATATATCGCGCCCTGGCGTAAGCTGTTAATAATGCAAATGCTTCATGGCGACGGGTTCGTTGTGATATTTGTCACGCTTAAGTGGCCGAAGTCTTTTGTCAACCCAGATCAAAACATGGACCGATTCTCATCGGCGGATCCCCGAATCGTTGTACAAACGGGAACATCCTAACGGTCCAGCACCAGATTTCTGGCAGGCAAGTCAGCGCCGCAGCCGATAGTGGGGCAGGGCAAAGCGGAGCGCGTGCGTGCCTCGCTCAATATCACGGCAAGAGTTTTGATAACGAGATGGTCCTTGACAGCATCGCCTATCGCAATCTAACAAACTGACCAAGCGATCAATTAGCAACTGGCGGGTTTCGGCCCTGCAAGTAATGCACAACGCCCCGAGGAGAGCACGACATGCAAAATGAAACTCAGGCATCCACAGCCAATCGTTATGAAGATCTGATCACCGATGATCGTGTTCATTCCTCCCTCTACACCGATGATGATGTGTTCGAAGATGAGATGACGTCCATCTTCCGCAACGGGTGGGTCTTCATTTGCCACGAATCGGAAATCTCGGGGCCCGGAGATTTTGTCAGGCGCAACGTCGGGCGCGATCCGGTCTTCGCGATTCGGGCGCGAGATGGCGAAATTTCCGTCATTGAGAACCGCTGCGCGCATCGCGGAAACATTATTTGCCAGGAAGACAGTGGCACCGCCAAGGCGCTTGTGTGTCAATATCATGGCTGGGCTTACGATACCAAAGGCGCTTTGATCGACGTGCCATATCCCGCCGGTTTCAAGGGGGACTTTGCATGCCACGGGCTTGAGCGCTTGCCGAAGGTAGACAGCTATCGCGGCTTCGTTTTCGCATCGTACAATGCTGATGTGCCTTCGCTGCTCGAACATCTGGGTAAAGCGACCGAGCTGATCGATCAGGCGGCAGAAATGTCTCCTGTAGGCCGCCTGAGGCTTTCAGGCGGATGGATTACCCATCGGCTTAACTGCAATTGGAAAATGTTGCCGGAAAACGATACGGACGGCTACCACGTTAACTTCGTGCACCCTTCTTTCGCCCAGGCGATCCGGTCGAATTACGATGAAGCTGTGCTGCAGGATGAGGAAAGCCTCAAATCGCAAGCGAAGGATTGGGGCAACGGCCATACCGAGCTGAACTTTTCTCCGTCATACACAAAGCCGCTGGAGTGGTTCGGGTGCGCTGCAGATCGCTATCCTGCATACACCAAGGCTATGACGGATGCTTATGGTGCTGAAAAGGGCGAGGGTATCCTCCTGGATGGGCCGCCACATGCAGTCATCTTTCCCAATCTGTTTCTTGGCGAAATGAACATTGTGCGGTTTGAACCCGTAAGCCCCGGGGTCTGCCTGCATATCCACACGCCCATGTATCTCGAAGGCGTCGATGACGATATCAATCATCGCATATTGCGCCAGTCCGAGGGTGCGCTTGGGCCGACCGCATTCCTCCTCGCCGACGATTGCGTCATCGCTGAGCGAACGCAAGGTGCCCTAGCCGGCGAGGGCGGCTGGTTGGATCTAAGCCGTGGATCCGAACGGGAAGTCACGGATGATTCCGGTATTGTTGTCGGCCATCTCACGGACGAGACCTCAAACCGTGGTTTCTGGCGTCATTACAAGAAAGTCATGCTGGCATCCGATCAACAGGCGTCTCCAGCAGTCGCTGCAGCGTAATTTGATCGCGGCCGAGCGTATCTGCAAACACATTAAATATACTGAGGGTGGCGAAGCCATGGTTACAATTGAAGAGCGCGTGCGGATTGAAGAATTCTTGTTCAAGGAGGCGCGGCTCGCTGATGAATCCTGCTATTCTGAGTGGGAGGCTTTGGTTGACGATGATATGCATTACTGGGTGCCTGTCAAAGAAGACCAGAAGCAGGAATCCGATCAGGTTTCGATTCTCAATGACAACCGTGCGCGTCTGGCCACTCGCATTCGCCAGTTGAATACCGGTGTTCGGCATGCGCAATTGCCGCCTTCTCGCATGCGTCGGGTCATCTCGAACATTGAAATCGAAGCCACGGGCAATGATGAATATCTCGTCCGATCAAATGTCGTTCTTTATGAATACAGGCTTCAGGCGGTTAAAGAGATGGAAGTATGGCCTGCGCGCGTAGTACATAAGCTGCGAAAAAGGGACGGCGAACTGAAAATGTTCGCCAAGCACATCTTCCTGCTTAATTCTGAAGGGCCCATTCGCGGTCTCTCCTTCATCATCTAAAGCCTGGGAGGCAATTTCCGGATTATCGCAAAAGCACAATGAATACACTTAGGAAAAATTCAGCAAAGGCAGCCATTACCGGGCTGGGAGAAAGCACATTCTCCCGCAAACTCGGCTCGACGCCCAGGGCTCTGGCCGTTGAGGCTTGTCTTGCTGCTGTTGCTGATCGTGCGATTGACATGAGTGCAATTGATGGGCTGTTGCTGAACAGGAGCCCGATCGAAGATGGTAGTGTCCTCCCGCTCCATCTGAAACGCGATCTCTGCTTGGGCGATTTGTCCTTGCTGGCGAGTATCGAAGCCGAAGGCAGTTCTGCGATACAGATGATCCAATATGCCAGTGCCGCGATTGCGGCCGGCACGGCGACCAATGTACTGTGTGTTTTCGCCGATGCACCTGTAGGCGCCGCCGGTGCAGGCGCGTCCTATTCCATATCCATGGACATGACAGGTCTGCCCGGGTGGGATGAGTGGAATGGCCTGATCGGTGCGACAAGCGGCTTCGCACTGTCGGCCCAGCGCTATTTCCACCTTCATGGCGCTGATTCACACACGCTATATGCATCAGCTGCGGCAGACAGGGAATGGGCGTCGCTTAATCCCAAGGCGTTTCTCCGTGAGCCGCTGAGTGAGGACGAATATTTCAATTCCCGCTGGATTGTGGAGCCGTTGAGGTTGTTTGACTGCGCTTATCCAGTGAATGGCGCTGTAGCGGTGTTGGTTAGCGCAGCGCAGGATGCGGAGGACGGCCCCAATCCACCTGTCTATCTGCATGCTTTCGGACAAGGTCATTCCGGGGCCCGACATTTCGCCGGTAATGAGCCGGAAACGCTAACTGGCGCAGAAATTGCGGCTCGAACTCTGTTGAACGGGATTGGCGCGACACCAGCATTATTCGACTATTGCGAATTCTATGCCCCTTTCAGCATCAGCACAATTCTCTCCCTTGAGAATTATGGATTGTGTCAACCGGGTGAGGCAGGGGAAATGATCGCCAGCGGCGCGACGCGGCCCGGCGGCCAACTGCCGATAAATACCGGGGGTGGGCATCTTTCATCCTATTATCTCCAGGGAATGACCCCAGTTCATGAGGCGGTTATTCAGGCGCGCGGTCATGGGGGTGAGCGCCAGGTGCCCAATAAGGATGTCGGACTTGCCACAGGCTTTGGCGGTCGGATGGAATATCATGCGGCAATGACCGTCAGCCCACACAGGCAGTTGTAAAATGGCGGATCGTATTGGCATATCACCCCTGACGGAAAACGGACCCTTCGTTGGCGAAATCCGGGAGCGGGCCGAGGCTGGCACTCTTTGCTGTTTGCAATGTTCGAACGGCTGCGGCGTGACGGACTATGCCGCGCGGATCTGTCCCGCATGCTCGGGACCTCTTGAATTGGGCGAAACCGCTGGCAGGGGACGGGTTCATTCCTTTGCGGTTAATCACATCAATTACACGCCGAAATTGGAAGCGCCTTATGTCATCTTGTTCGTTGAGCTTGATGAAGGCTGCCGGCTCGCAGCGCTTCTCGACAAGAACGAGACGGGCATGCCCGCCGTTGGAGATTCTGTAAAATTCGCAAGCGCAAGTGACGGAGCCGTGTATTTTGACTACTTAAAGACACCTGAGAGCGAAATAGCGCTTCGGTGAAAAAGGGATGAGGTTGGATATGGATGCGGTTTTAGATTCGAAATTGATGGATAGCACGCGCACCGTTTCGGACGGTTCAGGCTCGAACCTCCATTACGACAATAGGCTGGAGGTTCTTCCCCGCGATCTTGTTCGACGTACGGGAGTGAATAATCCGACGAGAACAGCTTATATTTGCGGACATCGCCAAGCAACTTGGGGTCAGATGCATGAACGCTCTGACCTGATCGCTGCGGTCCTTTTGTCTAAGGGGGTCCGTGTAGGTGATGCGGTCGCCATTATCGCCCCTGAGTGCATTGAAGTATACGAACATTTCTTCGCTTGCATGAAGATGGGTGCAGTCCGTGTCGGAGTAAATCGAAGGTTTGCTCGGCCCGAAATTTTGCATGTGCTCAAGGATTCAGGCGCCAAGTTCTTCTTTGTGCATGCAGCATGCGCCGATCTTTCGGATCAGCTCAAGGAAGATTTGAGGCAACTCGATATTACAATTATCGGGTTTGGCGGCGAGCATGGGTTTGAAGAAGATCAGGAAACACTGATCAATGCTGTCGAAACCGTGCCGGAAATGCCGCCGCTTTCAAGCGCTGACCCACTTTTTTACAGCTACACCTCGGGGACTACCGGGGTACCAAAGGGCGCGGTGCTTACCAACGGCGGCGTGACGATGACGATTCTCCACGCGCTGGCGGAATTCGGTTTCGTTCGTGACGATCGCTTTTTTCTGCCTACCGGCAACGCCTGGGTCGCCGTTGTTCTTGCCTTTCTCGGTCTTGGCAATGGTATGGCCCAAATCATTGCCGACGGGGATTACAATCGGGAAACTTTCTTCGACACTGTGAAGGAGCAAGCGGCAACGACGTTCCTTCTTGCCCCGACAATGCTGAAGTGGGCTCTAGAAGATAACAAGAAAACCCCGTTTGATCTGTCTTCTGTTCGTATGATTATATACGGATCATCTCCTTCTTCCCCGCATCTGATCCAAAGCGTTCATGAAACCTTTGGAAAAGAAATGGTGAATGTTTACGCCCTTACAGAAACCACCTGGGGCGGGGTTACTTTTCTTTCACCTGAAGATCATCGCATTGGACTTACTGAAAAGCCTGAACTGCTCTCTTCAGTAGGGCGTCCGGCATCCCATTTCGAAATATCGGTGCGAGATGAGAGCGCCCAGCCAGTTCCTCAAGGAGAAGCTGGCGAGATCTGGCTGCGTGGTCCAACGACGATGGCAGGTTATCTCAATCTGCCAGAGCAAACTGATAAGGTGCTGAAGGATGGTTGGTTACGTACCAATGATATAGGTAAAGTGGATGAAGACGGGTATCTTTATCTTCTGGACCGCAAGAATTTCATGATCATCACCGGTGGCGTCAACGTCTATCCGGCATCGGTTGAAGGGGTCATGGGCAAACACCCTGACGTTGCAGCAATCTGTGTTATCGGCCTTCCGCATCCCGAATGGGGAGAAGCGGTTGTCGCTGTGGTCCGCCGCAACAAGTCGGGCGGACAGGTTGGCGCGGCCGATCTGATCGAATTCTGCCGGGACAAGCTCAACGGTCCATCAACGCCGAAGCACGTCTTTTTTACTGACGAAGAATTCCCGCTAACCTCTAATTTCAAAGTCCGGAAAAATGTAGTTCGCGATCTTCTTCTGTCGAAGCCGACCGATATTCCGTGGGATATCGAGGAATGAGACAAGAAAAAATGCCTGCGTGACCGCCTGACCAAAATAATTTCTCGGTGAGGCGAATAATTGCAGCAGTAAATCAGATCAGATGTGATCCGCGGCGAATTGTTGTGGTGGCGCGACCGAAATTATAAGGGAAGTATAATGACGCAACGTCAGGAATTGTTGCGCCCCATAGGTGGAGATTTCTGCCCTTGTTCTTCGCGGGATGCTTTTCCTCTGTCGCCGGTGAGATATTGGCATCTTTTGGGTGAATGGCTGTTCCCTGCAAGATCTGCGCTCGCCACTTGGTCGCGCCAAGGCATCTGGTGTCGGAAGTGAAAGCGTTGTTCATCCAATTGAATTCTACACTGAACTCAAAAATAATTGCGTAAAGCTGTGAAGGGGGATCCACTATGGATCGAGAAATAACGGAAGCGGCTGACCGTTTGTGGGACGCAATGCAATCGGGCGAAGCGTGTGCGCCGGTCCGCGACCTGATTGGTGAACGTGAAATCGAAGCGGCGTATAAAGTCCAGGAGCTGAATACCGAGCGCAGGCTTGGACAAGGTCGTCGCATCGTGGGCCGCAAGACCGGGCTGACCGCGAAATCGGTGCAGGCGCAACTCGGCGTTTCGCAGCCTGATTATGGGATGCTGTTTGACGACATGGACATACCGTTAGGAACCGAAATTTCGGTGTCGGAGGTGATGCAGCCCAAGGTCGAGGCCGAGATCGCCTTCATCATGGGCGACATCCTTGATACCGAATTGCTGACTTCTGCAGATATTATCGCTTCGGTCGACTTTGCAGTGCCTGCGATCGAAGTCGTGGGTAGTCGGGTTCAAGATTGGGATATCCGCATCCACGATACCATTGCCGACAACGCGTCGAGCGGTGTGTTCGTGCTGGGCGATTCCCCACGTCGGCTGTCGGAAATCGATTTGCGCCTTTGCGGAATGGTGATGGAACGCCGCGGGGAGCCCATATCGAACGGTGCGGGAATCGCATGTCTGGGAAGCCCGGTCACTGCCTGCCTTTGGCTGGCCAAGGTCATGGCGCGTGAAGGTCGCCCCCTCAGTAAAGGCGATATTGTTTTAACAGGTGCTCTTGGGCCGATGGCGCAAGTGGCTGCGGGCGACGCTGTCACGGCACGCATCAACGGGCTGGGCTCAGTTACCGCCTGCTTTCAGGATTGAATGGAGTGACTAACGAGATGGTTGATAATCCCAAACGGAAATGCGCGATCATCGGGTCTGGAAATATCGGCACAGACCTAATGATCAAAGTGATGCGGACGTCAGACGTCCTCGAAGTGGGCGCGATGGTCGGTATCGATCCTGAGTCCGATGGTCTCGCCCGAGCCCAGAAGCTTGGCATTTCAACCACCCATGAAGGCATGGATGGCTTGGTAGCGATGCCGATATGGAAAGATATCGACGTGGTGTTCGATGCGACCTCGGCCGGGGCCCATCACCACCATAATGAACTTTGCGTGCGTGACGGCAAACGCATGGTGGACCTGACGCCGGCGGCCATCGGCCCCTATTGCATCCCCGTAATCAACGGGGAAGAGCATCTCGATAAGAGCAATGTGAACATGGTCACCTGCGGCGGCCAGGCAACCATTCCTATCGTTCACGCCATCAGCCGGGTTTCCGAGCGGGTTCCATATGCAGAAATCGTGGCTTCAGTCGCTTCCAAATCGGCCGGCCCCGGCACGCGCGCCAATATTGACGAGTTTACCGAGACGACGACCTTGGGAGTGGAAGTGTTGGGGGGCGCCGAAAACGGCAAGGCGATCATCATCCTCAATCCGGCAGAGCCGCCGCTTATCATGCGCGATACCGTTTATGCATTGTCAATGGGCGGCGATGAAGCTGAAATTGAAAAGTCGGTGAACGAGATGGTCGGGGCTGTACAAGAATACGTGCCAGGATATCGCCTCAAGCAGAAGGTTCAGTTTGAGCGGTTCGGCGGCAACAGGACATTGAAAATACCGGAAATCGGTGAATTTGAAGGCCTGAAGGTGACGGTGTTCCTCGAGGTCGAAGGAGCAGCACATTATCTGCCGGCTTATGCCGGTAATCTGGACATCATGACATCTGCGGGACTGGCTATCGCCGAACGCATGATGAAAAATCCAAGAAAGGCGGCGTTGTGACTGGACTGATCAAAGATCCGACGAAGGACAAAATCTACGTGCAGGACGTGACCCTGCGCGATGGCATGCACGCTATCCGTCATCTTTACGGAATAGATCACGTCCGGAAAATCGCTAGCGCGCTTGACCAAGCCGGCGTCGATGCAATTGAAATTGCGCATGGCGACGGTATCCGCGGTTCGAGCTTCAATTATGGTTTTGGCGCGCATTCCGATTGGGAATGGATCGAAGCGGTTGCTGATTCCATTGACCAGGCCGTGCTGACCACACTGATCCTCCCCGGTATCTGCACTATCACGGACCTGAAGCGAGCCTATGACCTTGGCGTGCGCTCTGTCCGGGTCGCTACTCATTGCACGGAAGCAGACGTGGCGCGTCAACATATCGGTGCTGCGCGCGATCTTGGCATGGATACATGCGGCTTTCTTATGATGAGCCACATGGTTGAACCGGAAAAATTGGCGGAACAGGCGCTCTTGATGGAATCATATGGCGCACAATGCGTTTATGTGACCGATTCCGGCGGCGCGCTGGATATGGATGGCTGTGCTGCCAGGTTCGACGCCTATGACGCCGTTCTGAAACCTGAAACCGAGCGTGGCGTGCATGCGCACCACAATCTCTCGCTTGGTGTCGCCAATTCGATTGTTGCGGTGCAAAAGGGTGCGCGGCGGGTCGATGCCTCGCTTGCCGGTATGGGCGCTGGTGCAGGTAATGCCCCGCTAGAAGTTTTCATCGCAGCAGCTGATCGAAAAGGCTGGAACACAGGGTGCGATGTCTACAAGCTTATGGATGCCGCAGAAGAACTTGTTCGTCCGCTTCAGGATCGCCCCGTACGTGTTGACAGGGAAACCCTGATGCTCGGTTATGCGGGCGTTTATTCCAGCTTCCTTCGCCATTCTGAAAAGGCGGCCGAAGAATATGGCGTCGATGTGCGCGAAATTCTGCAGGAGCTTGGTCGCCGCGGCATGGTCGGCGGCCAGGAAGACATGATCGTCGATGTCGCTCTGGATATTCAGAAGTCTCGTGAGACCATGGGGGCGTCATAGTGGAAGATCTGGAAGCCCTCGCTGTGCAGCTCGATGATGCTCAACGCGAAGTGCGGGCCATACCCCAGCTGACAAAAAGTCGTCCGGGCCTGACGACTTCCGAGGCCTATGCTATCCAGGCAATGTCCGTCGCGCGTCGGATCGCCCGTGGAGAGGTGCGTATCGGTGTCAAAATGGGGCTGACCAGCCGGGCTAAAATGGTCCAGGTCGGTGTAAACGAGGCCGCGTGGGGCCGCCTGACCGACGCAATGTTGCTGGAGGAAGGCGGGACCCTGTCGAAGTCGGCCTTCATCCATCCACGGCTTGAACCCGAAATCGCATTTCTTCTGAAGAAGCGATTGAAGGGCAAGGTTTCTCCTGTCGAGGCGCTTTCTGCCGTCGAGGCGATTGCCCCGGCCATGGAGGTGATCGACAGTCGTTTTGAAAACTTCAAGTTCGCTCTGCCGGATGTTGTTGCTGACAACACTTCCTCGTCCGGCCTGGTTCTGGGTGCATGGCACAACCCTGCAAGCGTTGATTTTTCAAATCTCGGCATGGTGCTTCTTGTCAACGGACGACCCGCGCAAATCGGTTCGTCAGCTGCGATCTTGGGCCATCCGCTTCGTTCATTGGTCTCAGCTACGCGGCTGACTGCCGAATGGGGCGAGGCACTGGAGCCCGGCGATATCATAATGGCGGGCGGAGCGACGGCGGCACATCCGGCGAGCGTAGGAGAAACGATCAGCCTGGAAGTGCAAAATCTGGGTGGCTGCTCTATTACAGTCGAAGCCTGACACGACGCCGATTTTATAGGTGATGAAACTGGACAGACTGCCACAGGAGCGACCAAAGCCGTGATTCCATCGATGCACTTGCGCAATCGGTGCGGGTGATTATTCGCGAAGTCCCTGCTGAACATTTCGGTGTCGCAGGCATATCCAAAGCGGAAGAACATGCGCAAGCCAAACTCCCGCGACGACGCCAGAAAGGAATAAGAATGAGCGACAACCCCGAGATTGGAAAATCCATTGACGCCCAAGGTGTGAAAACCAATTATCACGATATGGGTGAAGGGCATCCTGTCATTTTGATACATGGTTCGGGCCCAGGGGTTACTGCATGGGCGAACTGGCGGCTCAACCTGCCCGTGCTGGCGGAATCCATGCGTGCGATCGCGCCCGATATGCTGGGCTTTGGCTATACAGAACGCCCGGCCGACGGCATCTACAATCTGGAACGGTGGCGGAAGCACCTGATGGATCTTGCCGATGCGCTCGATCTTGATCAGTTTGACATCATCGGCAATTCCTTTGGCGGGGCGCTCGCGCTTTCGATGGCCGCTAATCATCCTGATCGCGTTCGCCGTATCGTGCTGATGGGCGCGGCCGGCCTTGAATTCGAACTGACAGATGCTCTGGACAAGGTGTGGGGCTATGAACCGTCAGTAGAGGCCATGCGCGAAATGCTCGATATTTTCGCATATGACAATTCGCTGGTGTCAGACGAACTTGCCGAAATGCGTTACCGTGCAAGTATCCAACCGGGTTTCCAGGAGGCATTCAGTGCCATGTTCCCGGCTCCGCGCCAGCAGCATATCTCTGCGCTGTCGACGCCAGAAGATGAAATCGCGAAGATAACCAGCCCGGCTATGATGCTTCATGGGCGGGAAGATCGCGTTCTGCCAATGAGCACAAGCCTTCGCTTGTTCGAATTGCTGGAAACTGCGGAAGTTCATCTGTTCGGGAAATGCGGACATTGGACGCAGATAGAACATAAGGACCGTTTCAATTCGCTCGTGAGTGAATTCCTCACTCGCGCGTAAATCAATCCGGCTGCCGATGCTCGGCGGCTATTGACTTGGAGGGAAGGCAGAAAGAATTCCGGTGGCGTGCAGAACACCTTCCCTCCTAAGCCAACCTTGCGGACAAAGAGATGCTCGAGGTCTAAAGCGGCCGAAGCAGCGTTTGCGGAAGCGAAAATACCAGCTTGCGAAAGGCCAACCGGGCGCTCGACCGGAATTGGCGTTTCCCGCTGACGAAAGTCGCGGCGATGGCCTCATCAAGCGTAGCACATCAAGTGTAAGGTGATTGCGGCACGTTCCAGAGATCTTAGAAATCCTTCATCCGGTCATTTGCCAGACCCAGCGCTATGATGGCTTAAGAGTTTTCGGCGATGGCGGAAGCTGGCGGGTAGCTGCGGGCCTAGCGGCGGTGGCACCAAGCAGCGATCTTACTGGTACCAGAACCAGTTAGGTGGCTGTTACGCGAAGCATCCAGGCGGTCATTTCTTGAAATGCCATGCTCGAGCAAAGGCGCCAGCTGAAACACAAGTCAGTAACAGTAATGGGGCCGAGGTTCGCGCCCCGGCCCCAAACTCCTGGTCCACAGGAGTAACTGCAATCAAACTAAGCTGTTACCAGCTGGATTGGAAGCCGGCTCTTGCGCCAACCTTGCCTTCGTCAAAACCGATGCCAATCCCGCCGGTAAGATATGCGTTGTCGGAAACCCGTGCGGCAACACTGGCCGAACCTGCAATCCGGTCATTGTAATAACCGAACCCACCGGCCACGCCGAAGCTGTCGGTCGGCATCAGGACCGGAGATTCCATCGCAAGCGCCAATGCCGCACCTTCATTCGCTTCACGAATGCCGGCGGCATTTTCGTTGGCGAGATCAAACAAGGCCACATTCTGTCCCTGCAGTTCACTGATGGCCGCCGCATTCGCCCCGATGTTTGCCGTATTCGTGGCAATAAGGCCGGAATTTACGTCGATTGCAGCTGTATTGGCCATCACGTCGTTATTGCTCGCAAGCCCCGTGAGACCCATTGCGGAACTCAGACCGAGGGTGCCATTCGCGTCTGCCGTGACGAAGTTGATCGGGCCGGTTTGCACGCCGGTGCTCATATCGAGACTGGCGACGACCACCTGGCCATCGGCAGTTGCCGTAGCCCCATTCCCAATGGCAACAGAATTGACGCCAGAGGCAATGGCTTCATTGCCCAAGGCAACGGCGCCATCGCCCGATGCATTTGCAGCTTCACCGACAGCGACGGATCGAACGCCCGTCGCGGCAGCAAGATGACCCAATGCAGTCGCGCGCTCGGCATCAGCGACTGATCGCCAGCCATAGGCTGTAGCGCCCGCTCCATTTGCCAATGCTTGCCCGCCGACAACCGTTGTTGATGGTCCACTGGCGATTGTGGCCATGGAAGGATCGTCGCTGCGATTGCCGCCAATGGCAATTGAATCACCACCGGTCGCTTGCGCGAAGTTCCCGATAGCGATGGCATTGTCACCCGAAGCGACGGCATCTTCGCCACCGGCAAAACTCTGGTCGCCCGAAGCTGTTGTCTGATGCCCTACGGCAGTACCCATTGCCCCGGTGGCAACAGCCTGCCAGCCAAGCGCCGTCGCACCTGGCGTGCTGGCCAGGCTCTCCCCACCAATGGCCGTGGTGGAATTGCCCATGGCGACCGCGCTGTCGCCCACGCCGAGCGCATCGATGCCATTGGCGATCGTTTCATTTCCGATTGCGGTTGAAAAGTCGGTTTGCGCATCGGCATTTTCGCCAACTGCCAGCGACCGTATGCCTTGAGCTGTCGCGAGATGTCCGAGAGCTGTGGCACGTTCGGCTGAGGCCTGCGCTCTCCAGCCATAGGCAGTTGCGCCGGGTCCATTTGCCAAGGCTTGTCCGCCCACGGCTGTCGTGGATGGTCCGCTTGCGATGGTGGGGGTGCCCATCAGACCGTCGCGATTTCCGCCGATTGCAATGGAATCACCCCCGTCAGCCAATGCGGCCCTGCCGATAGCGATTGAGTTGCTGCCCGATGCAAGCGCATCTTCGCCGCCCGCAAAACTCTGAGCGCCCGAAGCGGTGGTCTGGTGGCCAACGGCTGTACCCATCGCGCCACTCGCATTCGCCTGCCAGCCAAGCGCCGTCGCACCCGGCGCGGTGGCGCTGGATTCACCGCCGAAAGCCACCGTGGAGGAGCTGTCCGCATTGGCATCTTCGCCACAAGCCAGCGCGTCTTCTCCTGAAGCGGTGGCATTCGCTATTGTGGTGTTGGTCGTCGAACCGTCTTCGGTCAGGACGCATTCGTAGCCGGTGTCTCCAGGAATTTCCTGTGCGGCAGCTGGCGCTGCATAAACGCCTGCCGTTCCGGCAAGCAGGGTTATCGCCAACTTCTTTGTCTGAACTATATTCATAGCATCTCTCCTTGTGTGGACCAAAATTGCCAGACCAAGGTTTTGAAAGATCGCGGGAGATGCGCGGATCGTGCCAGTGTATTTTCCCGAACCTGTCTATTGCCTTGGTCGAGGCACAGCCTGGTGCTCCAGGTTGCGAGGAAGCTACGAAGTCTGACGATGTTCAGATGCAGGCAGTCGCGAGAAATCCTGCAAGACGTTGAATATATGTGTATTTATCTGACGAAACATACAAATTCTCGTATTTGAGAAATCATCCATCATCAGGACAACTTACTACGCAGGGTCAACCATGACCGAACCACAGACGCCCAATTTTCGGACTGAATATATGCGGGTTCAGCTGCTCCGCCTGTGCTCTCGCGGTTCTCGAGGCAATAGCGTTCCCCAGCTGCGCTTCAGCTTCGGACAAGCGCGCATATAGTGGCGCGCTGCGCCAGCCTTGCTGTTCTGCCCGAAGCAGATGTGCACGTGCCTGCGCAGGCCGATCATTTGCAAGGAATGCCTCGGCCACAAGAATATGCGCCTCGCCATATGGCCGCATTGCGAGATTTCGAAGTGCAAGATCCAGCGCTTGTTCCGGCTTGCCAAAGGCAAGTGCGCTTTCAAATGCGTGCGCGGTATATGCCATTGGCATCGCTTCAACGCGCGTGCGCCACCCAGCTGCGGAGCGATTGCTCCACCGTTCGGCTGCTTGCATATCTCCATTAGCGATATGAAGCGTGGCAGCGGCATCCATCGCCTGTGGATCGTTGGTTTGCGTCGCGATGCGTTCAAACGTTGTTATGGCAGGCGTCAGTTCATCTATCATGGCTTGCGCTTCGGCACGATAAAATTGAGTCAGCCAGTGACCGGGAAACAATTCGTCGGCCCGGGCATAGCTTTGTGCAGCTACTTCGTAATTTCCGCGCGCGCTTTCGACCATCCCGATCTGCAATTCATAGGAGGCCATCGACCTGGGGGTGCGCAATTGATCGCGCCGCGCCGCTTCGCGGATAAGAGCAATCGCTTCGTCGAACTGGCCCTGAGAACGGGCAAGTATCGATTTTCTGATCGCGGTCCCGGGAGTGGGGATGATTTCATCGGCCTCTTCGTAAAGGCTTTCCGCCAACTCCATGTCGCCATGATAAAAGGAGACATCGCCGCGCAACGCCACTGCCGTTGACAAGGCTGGCTTGCCAGGGCTGACCACAATCTGGTCAAACTGGCCGAGAAAAGTTTCGGCATTTTTCAGATCATGTTGCGCCATCGCGATTTCTGCGGATGTCAGGAGTGGGCCCGAACCTTCGGGAGAGAGGCTGTTGGAACGCTGTATGCTGTTGGCCGCAAGCGCCAGTTCCCCGGGATCGGCGTTGAGCTTGAAACGCGAAAGTGCAGCGCGGGCAAGTGTTTCGTGCGGCAACCATTCATCTTGCGCAGACGCAACCCGTTCCTGCATCAGGGCAATCTGGCGATCGGATGCCGCCAACTCCGCTGCATAGCTTGCTGGCCCATAACTCGCAGGCGGAAGACCTGCTGCCGCTACGCCCTGATCGTTGTCATCAAGCAGGAGGTCCGCGCTGAAAATCAACGTGGCCGCAGCCGCGGAAATGGCGAGTGTGCGAATGACACCCGACCTTCCGCGGCTGCGGGCGCTGCCGCTGTGCGTGACATGCCCCAAAGGCCAGCGGCGAACCATTTAAGCCGGCTTAGCGCAAGGCGTAAGGCCGGCGTCTGTCAGATCATCGGCAAGGGCATTTGTCAGCCCGGTCAGCTGGGCTGACAGGTCAGGCACGAATTTGCCGGCAACATCGTCTGCCGGGCTTGCATCATTATAGGCGGTTTTCCTGTCGGTTCCGATCAATGCGGTGGAAACGGCAGGCATGCCCATTCTGTCTACACGAACATAGGTCGAGGGATCGTCAGTTCGGAAAGTGAAGGACGCTCCTCCTGGCGCTGCAATCGGTGGAGAGCCTTGCGCTGCGGCAAGGAACGGGAAGCTATCTGGGAATGCAACGTCGTTTTCCGATGGATTCAGAGGCAATGTGGCAAGCGCTGCCGGACTATGCACTGAAAGATCGAGGAATATTACGGCTAACGTCACATCGATTACCGGGTCCTGCAACAATCGACCGTTCGGGAAACCCGCCCCGGCAGCAAAATTGAGGGTCAAGGTATCCGGAACCACCGCTTCGGCAACTGTGAAGCCAGTGCCCGGAATGGCCTGTTCAAGACATGGCGTGACATCAAAATTCGCATTGGTTGGTGCCGGGGTCGGTGTAGGTGTTGCGGACGGCACGACGATCACATCTTCACTATCGTCATCATCATCGAAGCAGCCCGAAAGCAATGTGAGAGCGAGCATGGCCGGAGCCAGTGAAAGCGCCCTGAGGGTTTTGTTATTGGTCATCAGATTTGTCCTCCAAAGCGCGAGGTTTCCGCCCAGATGTCGATCAGATTATTCCCATTTTCGATCCGGTTACGCGGGATTGAAAGGACCACACCGGTAAGGTTCTGACCGGCGAAAAAATCCCGGTTCGACATGAAGCTGAGCGTCCCGGTGTTTGCAGTGTCCATGAATCCCTGAAGGTCGAAGAAGAAAGGATCGTCGAAGAGTCCGGCTCTCACTTTCACGCCATTTCGAGCGATGTCGGTTTCCACGGCACCTACGATCGGGCTGGTCGTTCCGGGCACATTGCTGACTTGTACGCCTGCCTGGCCTGCCGTTGGACCGTTGCCGAAGCGAATATATATCGGGATTTCCGTGTCTACACGCGATCCAGCATTGGAAATGTTCACCGTGTACAGAACATCGGGATCGTAATTGGCGGGTTGATCGGTCGCCTGGGGTCCAGAAAAAGTAAGGATGATATTGACGGTGTCGGCTGTGTGCCAGGCATATAGATCGGCAATGTCCGCCGCGCGGTCTGGCGTACTGTCGACATTAGGATCGGTCCGGTCGGGTGGGTCGAGGTGGTCGGCGGCCGTCAATCCCAAGCCTGGCAGAATTTGTGAGGCACCGATTGCGAGAGCAAGTCCCGCTGTCCCTGCCAACACTTTGGTTCTTTGTCTCATATCGATCTCCCTGAGCTTCTGGTGCCGGACAACACATTTATCCGGCGCAAGATGCGCTCCGGTCTTCCGGGCGCTGAGGGAGCTACGTCATAAGGAGGCAGGCGGATGCATAAGGACAGAATTAAATTACCGGCCTTACAGCTCGAAACCAAATTCTGACGCGGATCTATGCTGATCGGCGCGCTAAACGCTTGTTAGACCACCAATAACGAGAATTTCGGTAGAAGGTGCCGAGTGCGGCGCGTTTGAAGCATCTTCATAGGTTACAGCAAGCGAGGCGCCGGCGACCAGCGCTTCACGCTCGGTCTCTGTCAGCTCACGTTCGAACAGACCGCTTGCCGGAATCAGGCCGAGCGATTGCGGAGCGCCGCCTGCCGGCACGACCCACAATTCGGTCGCTTGCCCATCACCGGGAGCAAAGCCTTCAATGTTCAGTGAAAGCTCCTGTGCGGCAGAATCAACGAGTCCCGCCAGAACCAGCGCACCATCTTCGCTTTGCAATTGCGCAATGAGACGCGGTCCGGAAATCGGCGCAGCGGTTTCTATCGGCGTGATGGGGCCTTGTCCTGCTGGCTGAACAAGGAGCAAGGTCAACACTGCTGCTGCCGCTGCTGCACCCGCCATCGCAAAACCCAGACCCCAGACGGAAATGTTCTTCGCCTTCGGTTGTTCGAGACGGTGAATGCCAGGGCTTTCACCGCCATCAAATTCGCCAATTCGCCTTTCGATAGCGGGCCAGACATCGGCGGAAGGCTCGTACGTGCCCGCAGCTTCGGCCATCTGGCCCAGATGATAGCGCCACCAGCGTACATTATCGGCAAAGTCGCGGTTCGACAGATACAGACGCTGCGCTATCGCGAGATCCTCTCCTTCCAGCACGCTCAAGGCATATTCGCCTGCGATGATGCTGCGGTCATCGGGATCGATGTTATCCATTTGCGACACCTTCAAGGCAACCCTTAAGGCTGGCAAGCCCGCGGCGAATCCTGCTCTTCAAAGTGCCCAGGGGGACATCGAGCACCTGCGATAGCTCGGTGTGTGTGTAGCCGCGAAAAAACGCCATGCGAATGCATTTGCGATGATCGGACTTGAGGCTATCGAGACAGTCCTGCAGTCTCGCACTTTCTTCTGCATCGCACAGCATGTCTTCAGCGTCAGGCGTTTCATCCTCGATATCCGGCAAGACATCGTCTGAAACCTCACCACGTCGCCCGGATTTGCGCACCGAATCTATAGCTGAATTTCGTGCGATAGTGCAGAGCCAGGTGATCGGGCTTGCGCGGGTCGTGTCGAAGCGCCCGGCACTTTGCCAGACCTTGATAAAGACATTCTGCAGTACATCCTCTGCGGCATCGCGTTCACGAACGATCTGCAGGATCACTGCCAATAACTTCGACGATGTCAGATCAAAGATCAGACGCAAGGGCTGACGATCACCGTCGGCGACCTGTTGAAGCGCATTCTCGAGACGGGCTCGCCGGTCTGCTGGTGAGGGTTGCACTATTTTGACCATCTAAGACTTTGCAATACTAGCTAAACGTCCAGCAGCAAGTTAATAATCAAATCGTTACGTAAACAGTATGATAAGTCGTGGGGCAGGGGCTAAGACCAACCGAGCTCTGAGGCGACCAAATGTTCCTCTTCAAATTTGAAGAGGACGCGGAGCAAAACGCCCAATGAAATCTAGGTCGACACTAGGATGACTGAAAAGCTTCTACCGCAGGTTATTGCACAATCTTACCATCGCCAACATCTGTAAAAAAGGCGGAGGCGTAGGCCCATCATTCGGCAAGCATGCGCGATCGACAATTTCGGTTGGACGCATGAACGCAGTGAGCGGCCCTACCTTTTCCGGAACGAATTAGCCCAATGCCAAGTGGCCGCTGACCCCGTGCCAACATGATCACGGACTGTTTTGACTTGTGAGGTTTTTCGTCGCGTTTTCTCTGCAATGACTGATTTTTAACCGAAAACGGACTTTCCGCTTTAGGTTGCCCCCTTTGTCAGAGGCGCATTTCGCGCTGAGGACCCCGAAAGCGAACTGGCAACTTCGTAGCCGCGTTTTAACCTAAGGCGGTCAGCTACATATCACGTGTGGCACGGTCATCCCTTGTGTCCAACCTTCTGGCATGAGGTTGGGCGGAGGTCTGTTTTCTTAGTGTTTTCGATTTCACAAGACGTCATTCATCGGTTTCGCTTAGATCTTCAGTGATGTCATCGGCCAGAACGCGGATACGTTCTTCGGTCCGGTCATAGCGCGCATCGAAGCTGGCTTCCCGCTCCTTTCGAAGGAGGACCACCGCCAGTAAACCGGCAGCCAAAACAAGCAGGACGATTGCGGGCCGCATTAATACTCGATCTGGTATTGTACGTTCACATTCGTTCCGCCGCTGCCGCCTGCTTGACTGAGCACGGACAACACCGGTGTCAGCGCCACTTCGAGCTGGGTTGCGGTGAAACCACGTCCGTCGGTGATGATCTCGATGTAAATGTCGTCGGTCAGATACTGGCCTGCTGCAAGCGCGGTGCCGCGCCCACTGGCTTCGTCCCCACCGAGGATGCGCAGGCGGTCAACGCCTGTCGCCGAACGCAATGTGCCCAGTGGGTTGAGCCCGCCGCCGCCGCCGCGAAGCGAATTGAGCGAGGCTGCCAGTTGCACAGCCTGAATGGCTGAAAGATTCGCGACCGAACTACCAAACAGAATACGTGAAATGATCTCGTCCTGCGGCAGGCCGGGCGTGCTGGAAAAGGCAATTTGCGGGTCCAATGCCTTGCCGCTGACATTAACGTTGACCGTGATGCCTTCGATATCCTCGCTCGCAACGAGCGTAATACGCGGATCAAGCTCGCGCCCCCCGGTGAACTGGACATTGCCCTCGATCAGATCGAAAGACTTACCTGCGAAGCCGAGTGTCCCGCGCACCAATTCAACCCCGCCCGATATGCTCGGCATGGCGCTGGTACCGCGAATGCGCATATCTGCGCTCCATTCGCTTTCCAGCCCCATACCGGACACATAGAGCTTTTCCGGCGCGACCAAGGCGATGTCCAATCGTAACAAGTCGAAAGCGCCCCCCGATGGGGTGGCTGGTTCATCACCGGTCACACGCGGTCGACCGCGCGGTGGCTTGAAGCGCACCCCCTGAAGCTCAGGCACTTCGACGGCACCTTGGCGGATGATCTCATAGCGCGTTTCGGGCAGGAGAATACGGCCCGAAAGCAGAGCGGTTTGCCCGGCGGATTTGGTTAGGGAGAGATTGCCCGTCGCGGTCGCGTCGATGGCGCTGCTGCGCGCAAGCCGCGCTTCATCCAAATCGACCTGCACATCCATTGGATAGCCACGATCGGCGGCTAGGCTGACATAGCCGCTGGCCGACACCGTGCCATCACCTGCATTGGCCTGCAACTGCTCGATTTCCAACCGGTCGCCAGTGAAACGCCCGCGTAGCGCCATATTGCTCAGCCGCGTGCCATAGGTCTGGTTTTCGTAGGTAAGATTATTGGCGCGGACAATCCCGGCTAGCTCCGGCGCGGATACGCGGCCTGTAAAGTCCGCAGCCACGCCCAGCGCGCCTGACAGTCTCTGGTCTGCCTGCCCCGTTAGTGAGAACAATGTATCGGCGGGGCCATTATAGCGAATGCCACCGCCTAATTGTGCCAGCATCAACCGCTCAGTCCACCCTCCATTACCGGGCGGGACTGGGGTGAGCGCCGCATTCAAGCGCCCGATAACGCTGCCGCGTTGTCGGATGACCGCGCGCGCTGCACTACCACTGTTTTGCAGCTGTCCGACGAAGCTGACATTGACCGGCTGGCTAACCGATACTGCCGTGGTGCGGGTGAAGTCTGCAATCCGCAGCCGCGCATCGGCAACGGGAAAGCTGGTTGGGGAGGCTTGCGCGAAATCGAGGCTTCCTGTCGCCGTGCCGCCAAGTCCCAAACCGGGCTGGAAAGCGTTGGCGATTGCCAGATCGAAGGAATCCAGACGGCTCTGTACCTTCAACCCCTCGCCATATTCACCCGCGAGCCGGACGCTACCCTGCCCAAAATCGATATTCGTCGGGAGCAATTTATACGTTCTCTCAGCCGGGATGATCCTTGCAGGAGCGGTCGTTCGGAACGTGATTCCGCGCGCTCTACCTTGCAGCGATGCGCGCCACAGCTCGGGTTGCAGATCGGCGTTGGCGGAAACTCGGAACGGCACGCCGTTGGTCCCCTCTACCAGCAATTTGGCATTGCCCCGACCGCCGCGATAATCGACTAGCGCACGCATAATGCTGATATTGAACGCGCCATAAGTGGTGTCGGCGAGTTGGATATCGGCCACCAATTGCGGCGTTTCGTAAAGAACCACCTCGGCATCCACGATCGCAGAACCGATGCGGATGTTGGAAGGTCCGCCTAGCCTGGTATTGTTGGCGCGCAGGTTGACGACAGCCGATTGATATTCGCCCGTCGCCTCCAGTCTTACAATGCCGCCAAGTCCGCGGCCATTGGCATCCAGTTGCCCCACGAAAGGCCCAGCGGCACTCTGCTGCACCCGTCCTGACAAAGCGATCCCGGCAAAGTCCGCTCGGCTGATGGTGAGAGCCAACGGATCGCTAGCGGTCGTTACGGTAGCATCGGCCGTAAATGACCCGTAATCGGTGTTCCCGCTGGCATCGATGCGGTAATCGCCATTATCGCCGCGAATGTTTGCAGTGAGATTGGTGAGACCGATAGCCAAGCCCGGACTCTGCGCATTTATGGTGGCGTTGAGGTTGGTAAGGGTGCCGGCCACGCGCACATCTACCGGCCCGTATGGTTCCGATATCGCGCTGGCAGTCAGGTTGATATGGCCGTTGGTATTATAGGCCCCACGCCCGTCAGTAACCCGCAGCAAAGGCGAATTCATTCGCAAATTGGCAAAGCGGGCAATGCCGTCCGTTCCGTAGGCAATGTCGCTGGAGGCGGTCAGATTGCCGCCGAGATACTCGCGCATGGATTCATTTAGCAATCGGGTAGAACGCGCCTGAACCTTTCCGGTCAGGGCGAAGGCTCCATTCGCGCGTGCCTGCAATTCCATGTCAGTTTTAAAGTTGAATATGCCGACGCTTTCCAGCCGGTAGTCATCGATCCGCCCATCGACTGCGCCAGTATAGAGTCCCTCTGCCGTATTGGCCAACAGGAGCAGCGTCGCATCAATACGGTCGGAACGAAGGCGCATGTTGTCCGACAGGATACGCGTGCCTTCGATTGCGATATCGCCGTCAAGCCGGATATTGGCAAGCTTTCCGCCTGCTACCATGTCGAGGCCGGTTATACGTTTAGCTGTCGCCGAGACCGGCACAATCATGCTCGCCGTATTAACTTCGGTTCGGCCCTGCGCGCGCAGATCTTGGATACCCATATCGTTCATCACGATCTGCGTGGCACGGATATCGTATTCCACCGCAGGCGTGGCGAAAGCGCCATCCATCATCAGCATCGCACGGATGCCGCGTCCTCGGAGGTTTGGAGCGAGAGTAGAGGGCTCAAGCAGCACGAAGACTGCCGTGAAATCATCGAAACTGTTCGCTCCAAGATCAATTTCGCCATTGGCGTCCAGGTTGAACGCATCGCTGGATATCTGAGCCGCGACTGTCGCACGGCGTTCCTCCAGCGCGGTGGTGATGTCAATATTGGTGACCTCGCCCAGCAATGCCGCGGTGGAAGACGGTGCGAATTTTTGCAGTAGGGCCGACCCGACGATCCTGAACGTGCCATCACGTGCCGCCAACTCAAGATCGGCAAGCGGCGCATCGCCAAAGTCTGCGTCTAGCGTGCCGTTCCACTCGGCCCAGTCACCATCTCCCTTAAGTTGCAGATCAAGCGGCTCGGTCAACCCGACAAGCGCAGCGATCACGCCGTCTCCGGGTGCCTGGAGATCGAGGTCGAGATCCAGCTTTTTTTCTTCGGGAACTGCGTCGAGCATCAAGGCGATACGATCACCGCCAGCTCGCCCTGCACCTGCGACGGTCGCACCGTTCAAATTCACCTTCGCCCGCGCATCGGCAATATGCACATAGCCGGACAGTGTGGCGGCGCGGGGCTCGCCGGATACGGGAGCCTCCGCCATGAACTCGGTAATCTCCACCCGATCGATATCGATATCATAATCGGGCAGGAGCGGTCCGTCGGTCGGTGGGGTTTCGTTGAACTCCGGCAGCCGTTCCAGCACCATCGTCTCGGCCGTCAGCGCATCGATATCGATATGGCTGTTTATGAAAGCGAAGGGGTGCCAATCCATGACCACTTCGGGCGAGCGGAAGAAAACGCCCTGCGGGTCTGAAATCGTCAGCCCACGAATACTCATCTCGCTATAGAGCGAGCCGTCAATCTCCTCGATCCCGATAGCCATACCGTTCTCGAATTCGAGCGCCTCAATCTGCTGGGCGACAAATTTGCGGCCCGGATCTGTGTTTATGCCAAGCAGCACTGTGCCAATCAGCAGGATCAGCCCCAACAGTATGAACACCAGTATTTTCCCGACGGTCTTCCATCGGTGACTTTGCGGCCTTTCGGCCCTCGGCTGATCTTCGGTTTCGATCGTCGCAATATCCTCGACCATCAGAACGCCTGCCCGATCGAGATATAGACGGCGAAAGAGCTTTCACCTGGCTGTCTGTCCAGCGGCATGGCAATATCGAAACGCAGCGGCCCGAAATTGGTATAATAGCGACCGCCGACGCCTGCCCCGTAACGCAGGCCAGAAAAATCCGGGGTCGAGCCTTCATAGACCTGCCCTGCGTCGACAAAACCGACGACGCCGAAATCACCGAAGCGGTAGCGCACTTCGGCAGCAACCTCATTCACGGCCAGTCCACCAATCGGGTTCAGGTCGAATTCGTCTGCGGTCTCCTCTGGATCGTCTGGATCGAAATCCGGATTGCGTTCCTGCACCTTGGGGCCAAGTTGCTGGAAGCCAAAGCCACGCACAGAGCCGCCGCCGCCTGCGTAAAAACGTCGTGATGGTGCGATGTCCGACCGGTCCACCCCCTGTATCGAGCCGACTCTCAAGCGGCTCGCCAGCACGATAGAATCGCCGATGGGAAAATAGGCCGAGCTATCCAATATGCCGCGAACATAAGGGCTGAATCCGTCCTGCAACGAACCTTCAGGCTGCACGAATGCGCGCAGGCGAAAGCCACTGGTAGGGTCAAGCAGACTGGTGGTGGTGTCGAAGCCGGCCTGGCCCGTCAGCGCGCCGATAAAGTAGGTCCGATCCACGCGCTCGCCCAGATCGAAGTCGAAGCTTTCCTCGACCGACGCGATGACTTCTGCGCCATAGGCAAAGGTGAAACGCTTTTGCCAGAGGGGGGTGGAGGAATAGCTGATAAGCCCGCCCAGCCGACCAGTAAACGCCTCGAATGCATCGTAATTTGTGTGCGACGCGTTCAGTCCGATTTCTACCGTCCGATCGCGGCGACCGGCGTTTGACCGGCGAAACGTCACGCCAGCACCCTGTTCCTGCGTGCCAAGCACCGCCGAAGCGATTAACGCACCTTCGGGCGGGAAAAGGTTGCGATGGGTCCAGCTGCCTTCCAGCAGGAAGCCCTGTCCGGTGCCAAAACCGGCGCTGGCCCCCAGCGAACGTGGCGGCCCGGCATTCTGTTCGACTGCGATGCTGACGAATTGGGTATCGTCTTCTGCCACTTCGCCAGTCTGTTCGGGTTGCACCGTGACGGTATTGAACAGGCCGGTAGCGACCAACGCATCACGCAGATCGTCCACCTTGTGGCTGTCATACAATTCGCCGCGCTCGAACCGCGCCAGAACACCAATGTGCTCTGCATCGAAAGCCAGGTCGCCGATGGTGGTAAACCCGCCAAACCGCGCGCGCGGCCCGGTATCGACGGACAATGTATAGACGCCGTCCGATGTTTCCTGATCCAGTAGAATATCCCGCTGCCCGATTTTCACAAAGGGATAGCCTTGTTGCGGCAAGGCTACGGCAACCTGCGCCTCGGCCCCCTGTACACGCGTGGCGATAATCGGCTCTCCAACCTGCAAGGCGAGATTCTCGCGAATCAGATCGGTCGGGGTGGTCGGCTGTGCTTCGATGACAATGTCGGAGAATACAAAACGCGTGCCCGGCGCGGCATTCAAAATAGCGGTCAGCGGTTGTCCGTTTTCCGCCTCGGATCGTTCGATACTCGTCTCGACCTTCGCATCATACCAGCCTTCGGAGCGTAGCAACCGCTGGAGCAGGAAGCTGTCCTCCTCTACCCGCGCCGCAAGCATCGCGACGTTCGAGACCTCGCCACCATTGTTCTCAAGCGCGGAAAGGCCTCTGAACGTTCCAGCGAGATCGATTTCGGTCTGTTCGTCGGCTTCTTCAAGGCCATTTAGGGCGATGCCATATTCGACGGTCAAGACTTCGTCATCACTTGCGTCTTCAGCGAACTCGATATCGCGAACCTCGAATTCCTCCAATGGCGATAGTGGTTCGAGCAATTCGGTATCGCGAATCGGGGCGTCAGCGATTTCCTCGTTGCGGTCGCCATCGACAAGCTCGGGCAGGAGCAATGACGTCTCAGCTGTGAAGGTGTCCGCATCCGCATCTGGGTTTTCTTCAGCGAATCGGCGTTCAAATTCTTCGATGCTTTCCAGCTCGGACTGCAATTCGGGGTCGTCCTCCCCCAATTCCGGTATCTCGTTGCTAAATTCCTCGTCGGAGATTATCTCCTCGACCGGTGGCAATCCTGCTCCGGACGGAGGCGACGGAACGGGGATCGCCCCAGCTTCCAGCTCTCCTTCATCGTCTTGCTGGCCATCATCTTGCGCGAGCGCCGTTTGCGCAGATAGCCAAGCCACTGCGATAACTAATCCGGAGAGCCCGCCACGAAGGCGGGCGCGAAAGATGAAACCTGTCGTTGCTACCGCCATTGGATCTACGAATTTGGTTCTTTCCTGCGTATGAAACGCATCAGGCAACCGGAATAAGAACCGGTGCCTTTTCAGCATGATACGAAAGGGCTAATACCTCACTATGAAGCGACAGCCTATAGACGATAGCCCGCCCGGCGCAAATGCCGCTTCCCCGCTTGGCCTGCCGTGGGCCGCCTGGAAGCAAATCGTCAAGCGAATGTGGATAATGATGGGATTCCACAATTTGCCCCTGCTGGCCGGGGGCACGGCATTCTTCGTGTTCCTTGCAATTACGCCGCTGCTGGCCGCTACAGTGATGACCTATGGTCTGCTGGGCAATGTAAACACCGTGCAGCGCCAGATGATGACCATTGTGGAGCTGGTTCCGGCAGAAGCCGCCGGTATGATTGAAGAACAATTACTCGCAGTTGTCACCACCAGTTCGGGGGTGACGGGCCTTACCCTGTTTCTTTCTCTCGCTCTCGCCATTTTCGGGGGGATGCGTGCGGCCAACGGACTGATCGGCGCGCTCAACATAATCAACTCGGAACGCGAATCGCGCAACATCATCTCCAAGACGCTGCAAGCCATTGGCTTGACTGCAGCGGCTGTTATGATCGCACTGACCGGTTTGGTCAGCGGCGGTGTCGTAACATGGCTTCAAACGCAGACGGGCGATTTGATTGGGCCTGTGGCAGAAGGGTTCTACAAGCTGCTCGCCTGGTTTCTGGCAATGGTGCTGGGCACCACCGGTTTTGCGCTAATCATGCGTTACGGTCCGGACCGTCGATCGGCGAAGTGGCGCTGGCTCTCGCCCGGATCACTGTTAGCGACCTTCGCATGGGTCGCGGTGTCGTTCAGCTTTTCGCTCTATGTCCGCTATGTCAGCGATTACAACGCTACCTATGGTTCGCTATCGGCAATCGTGGTGTTCTTGATGTGGTTGTTCCTGACAAGCTACGCCATTTTGGTCGGTGCGCTACTGAATGCAGAGATAGAGCGGCAGACCCATGTGGATACGACCGTTGGTGAGGATCGTCCGATTGGCGAACGGGGCGCAGTGATGGCCGATACAATGCTGGATGCTCCCGTCGATGCTGAGCTGCTGGAGAAGAGGCGCCAGCGCCATTCAGAGCGTAGGGCGAAACGGGCATCAACCGATTCGCACAAGGTTAGCTAAGCGAGAATTCGCAAGATATGACGACTTAAGCGCGCTCTCAGCGAGCTCTCCTTCAGTAGCAATTCTGCCTCTTAATTTGTCAGATTGGGCGCTAAGAAATTTGACTGCCTAGGGCTGCATAACAGAGAGCGCTGACATGGTTTAAGCCTGCTTTGGTGACCTCGAAGCCTACGCCTAGGCGCTGGAAGTTGGTCGCAAGCGTGCGCCGAAGGTTGTGCACGCGCCAGGGTGGTAGCGGCTCGCCAAGCTTTTGCTCAATGAGGCCGTCCAGTTTCTTCTTGCCCTTGGCGTAGCCGGTGAACCCTACCCTGCTTGATGTGGCAAAAACGCCCCCCTTCTTCGACAGTTCGCGCCGCCCACCTTCCGATCGAGTTCGGCAACGGCCCGTTCGTTTAGCGGAATTCGTGGCGAGAGATCGAAAATGGTGGAGTAGGCAAAAGCCTGCAAAAGCTCAGGTTTTTACCAAAAACCGCCGTATCAGCGTCGTCTGAATCGAAAGTACCAGACTTCATATACAGAACCACGACAAAGCACGGAAACTATTATCTAATATGGGAGTTTCTGAGCTTTAAGATCTCTACTGGCAATCACCGGGTAATCACCGAACTGTTTGATCGAACTGGCAATTCTGTACGTAGAGAACGAGCCGATGAACGTATCGGTTAGGCGTGGGCGTCGCCACCTCGAGTCCACCCTCTTCGAGCGAAGCCCTCATTGATCTAATTCGCTTCACGAATGCCGGCGGCATTTTCGTTGGCGAGATCAAACAAGGCCACATTCTGTCCCTGCAGTTCACTGATGGCCGCCGCATTCGCCCCGATGTTTGCCGTATTCGTGGCAATAAGGCCGGAATTTACGTCGATTGCAGCTGTATTGGCCATCACGTCGTTATTGCTCGCAAGCCCCGTGAGACCCATTGCGGAACTCAGACCGAGGGTGCCATTCGCGTCTGCCGTGACGAAGTTGATCGGGCCGGTTTGCACGCCGGTGCTCATATCGAGACTGGCGACGACCACCTGGCCATCGGCAGTTGCCGTAGCCCCATTCCCAATGGCAACAGAATTGACGCCAGAGGCAATGGCTTCATTGCCCAAGGCAACGGCGCCATCGCCCGATGCATTTGCAGCTTCACCGACAGCGACGGATCGAACGCCCGTCGCGGCAGCAAGATGACCCAATGCAGTCGCCTGCCAGCAGGGTTTTTGCGAACTTCCTTGTCTGAACCATATCTATAGTATCTCTCCTTGTGTGGACCGAAATTGCCCGACCAAGGTCTTAAAAGATCGCGGAAAATGCGCGAATCGTGCCAGCGTATGTTCCCGAACCTGCCCTTCTTCTAGGCCGAGGCACGGCCTGATGCTTCAGGTTGCGGGGAAGCTACGAAGTCTGACGATGTTGAGATGCAGGCAGTCTCAAGAAATCTTCCAAGACGTTGAATACATGCATGTCTATCTGAAAGAACATACAAATTTTCATATCTGACAAATCATCCGTCATCAGGGCAACTTACTGCGCAGGAACTCCCAGTCTCACCAGCATATTTGCTTATCGCGATTAGAGATAATCGCCGGCTGTGATGATTTGCGAAATGCTAGCTTACTCCGGAAATCTCTCGTGAAGATTTTTACGAACGTCTTCATTCGACTGACGCCTTCACCGTCAGACCATCTCCACATTGCTTTTGTCCGCCCAAAAGGAGGCAGGCGTTTGAACCCACAACTTGAGAGCACAAGATCACCATATTTGCTTTCGGGTTCACTCGAAGGATAGGAATTGTCCTTATCAAACAATGCCGTAGTCCAATTTTCAAAATGATCGAAAAGCCGCAAAACGCCTTGTGACTTAGCGCACGCCCGCAATTGTTGAAGCTCAATTCCGCCCGGGGTCAGCAGACAGTACCTGAGTTCGTGAGCGTACGATAGCCATGGGTCACCGGAGCGCACGGCTTTGCAAAAGCTGATGGCTGTCAAGATCAGTGCATGCTCGCATGACAGGATGGCCACGTTTTGTCGACCTACGGAGCGCAATTGCGAAGCATTGAAAAAATCCTCCACATTGCTGGGGTACGGTCCGCCAGGCTGCTGAAGTTGGTTATGCAAATCTATCGATGGACCTGGTGAGCTGAAATTTACGAAGGGAGATTCGCCGAGAAAGTCGTGCCACCAACGATCCTCCATCATTACAAGGCAGGAGTAACCAAGCTCTCGTAATGCGGCAATACTATGGCGATACTCGCTTTGGCGAACGAGAATGTCGATATCGGATGCACTGCGCATGTCCGACATTCCATAGACCTCCTCAGAACGAAGCGGCCCCTTCAGCACCAACGCGCCAACGCCCGCTTCTTCTAGAGTTCTTACTATTCTGACGGCGCGAGCAATATTGGCGAGATTGAGCCGTAGTATCTCTTCCTGTGAAGATTTCAGGTAAGCTGCAGCAGAACCAGAAGGCGTTACGTGCAGATTTTGCAATCCTTTGCGGAGCAGACCAAAGGTTTTGGTTTTCTGCGCTATAGCCAGCAAGCTGGGCCAATCGATACTTGTTGGCAATTCCAAGTCCGCCCGATGGGGCAGGGCTGCAGTCAGGATTGCGACTAAGGCAAGGCATATCGCTAATTCCCCATCCTCGTTGCTCTCTTTGTCGCGAGGCTTTCGGTGGCTTCCGACTCCGCGATTGTCTAAATTCAAGCTCTTTTTCCTCACCTGGTCTTTTAGACTGGATTCTGATCGTGGCGGAATCACTCAGCTGACGCGAGCGAGATGAAATCGCGCCCGATCCTAGGGTATAAGGAGCCATTACCCTAGGGTACAAGAGAGCCATTCAACCTGCTTGCTGGCGAATGCCAATATGGCCCAGCTCGGGACACAAATCCAGATTTCATCACTTTGATGCTGCGATGCACAAAATGGTTGCTAATATGTTAACCTAATTGTACACTAACTGCCAGTCGATTCTCGAGGAATGCGGTTCGGCCAGTATATTTAGCAACTCTAGGAAGTGGTATTCTTTATGAAAACGAAAGCAACCTATGAACGTCCGGTTTTTCAAAAGATCGGATCGATTGAGGGTGCAACCAAGAACACCGCGACTGGTACGCGGTTGGATGCGCCATTCCAGAGCGGTGTTCCGCTCGGTGAGCTCACTTTGTCCTAATTTCAGATAAATGAGTTATATAGAGGGGGCGGCGGCGATGGCCGTTGCCCCCTCTTCGTTTATTTGTTGTTTTTTGGTACGGTCGAGATAAGCGTAGCGGTATGAAACCGGTTGGAGACAAGGATAGGTTTTCGCAGACGTCGGACGTTGTTGCGTGTAATCTTGACGGCGGCAAAGCGCTTCTCGACATGGCGTCGAGCAATTATTATCAACTCAATGGTACAGCCGCTTTGTTGTGGGAATTAATCGGCGAAGGTTCGAGCGTAGTGCAAGTCGCCGAGCAGATGCTCGAGAAGTTTGAGGTAGATCGCTCGCAGTGCCTTGCTGATACCAAGGAGGTTATCGGCTCCTTCGAGGAGGCCGGCCTCGTCTTGCGACTAGATTGACCGGTTCGTGCAGTTTTGCCAACTCTGGCGCAGGCACTGGTTTCTTCTCAGCAAGACTTGGCTCGTGTTGGTCGGAATTCGCCTCACTCTTTGGTTCGGCAGTTATCGCACGGTTCTGAAGCGCATTGCTTCCCTAACGCCACGCAACGAACCGTTCTTGTCCATTCAAATGTTGGCCGATGCTGTGGATCTTACCGCGCGATGCGTCCCAGGTGCTTCCTGTCTTACGCAAGCATTGTCGCTGCGGTATCTTGCTGCACGCGAAGGGATAGAATGCACGATCCGCATTGGCGTCAAAACACAGAGCGATGGCTCGTTTGAAGCTCACGCGTGGGTAACTGCACATGGTTCTATAATTATCGGAGGCAAGCTAGAAGAAGTCACAACTTTTATGCCGATAGTGGATCTATGATAACGGGCAGAGCCGACCAGGCCGGATGCCGGGTGGATTTTTCTGATTTTCACCCTCAGTCCGATGCGCGCAGTGATATCCGCCTACTGGTCGTGTCTTCTGCGATCCGCATCGATAATCATGCGAGCATCGCGCAAGCCTGCCAGTTGCCTCCCGAGTGTTCTATCGAACATCTTTTTGCAGCCGGTTGGCGTCGCTGGGGAAATGGCCTAGCTCAACGGTTGCGTGGGGTGTTCGGTTTCGTTTTGCATGATCCCCTGACGGGTATCGTTTACGCTGCACGAGACCAACTGGGCGTTTCCCCGCTTTTTGTCGCTCGTCACGGCAACGCACTATATTTTGGTCGAAGTTCGCAAATTCTACGCGCAATGTTGCAGCACGCGTTGCCAGATGACACTATGATGCTTGCCGATTTCGTTGCCGACGCCTGTCTAGAAAATGAGAGGACCTTTTTTGAAGGTGTAACACGTTTCCCGGCCGCTCACTGGATGTGTATCGACCGTGCAGGCGCACAGAAAGAAAAGTTTTGGTCCCTTTCAGACGTTCCAACTCGTCCCGCGCCAAAACAGCCCGCAGAGCATTTTCGTGAGCTTTTCGATGAGTCAGTTCGGTCGTGTTTACGGTCAGAACAAACCACTTTGTTGCTCAGTGGAGGCCTTGACTCGTCGGCTCTGGCAGCATCAGCTGTATCATTAAATGGCACCACGGGCATTAGGGCCTTGTCCCTTACCTATCATGAAACGTCCGCATGGTGCGACGGGCCTCACCTCGCGGCTCTCACAGGCCAAACCGGAATCATTCCCGAAGAAGTTCCTGCCGACCGTCACGACCCGCTTGCGGATATGGATTTCTGGTTGCGCGCCGTTGACGGGCCGCATGTTCCACGGGGCCAATCAGTGGCATTTCAACTTCTTCATAAAGCACGACGATCTGGCTCGAAGGTGGTTCTTTCCGGCCACGGAGGCGATGAAATTGTATCCTTTGGTTTCGGCCGCTTGAATGAACTCGCGAAGGCTGGGCAATGGCGGAAACTGTGGGGTGAGACTGCCGCAAGCGCGGGACTCTACGGCGACAATCGTCTGCTGCATTTCGCCCGCTATCTTTCTCATAAGCCCCAGTTTCGTCCCTTTCTCACACGTCTTTCTCGATATACAACAAGTGCGCGATCGGTGGATTCCGGCTTTTTGTCTGATGATGCAGCTGCGGTTCTACCGTCCGATCGTTACGTACACCGGTCAGTAGCAAGTCGACTCATTCACGACGAGCGAATGCTCCACGAGGAGATATTGAGCAGTCCAATTATACCGACTGCACTTGAGGTCCTGGCGCTGAGTAGCCAAGCGGCGGGTGTCGACACCCGCTTGCCCTTCTACAACGTCGATCTGCTGGAATTTTCTATTTCGCTGCCATCCCACTGGAAACTACGCAACGGCAAATCGCGCTATATTCTGCGTTCTGCTTTTGAAGCAGACCTGCCAGCACAAACGCTGGTGCGGCAGGATAAATTCGATTTCGCGCCAGCTTTTATTGCTGGCTTAAGAGAGCATCGCGAGAAGGTTCTTGATCTAACCGACCCGGCATTTGCGGATCGCTGGAGCCTCGTTAACCGAATGCGTCTAGAAAATGCGCGAAACCTCCTGCACCATGATGGAACGGCCATTGGAAATTCAGATGCGTTCTTCCTTTGGCGTGTGGCAGTACTGGGAATGTGGTCTTCGATATCTCGCGAGCCACCGCAAGCCAGTGATGCGCGACTAGTCAATTAGGATTTAGACATGTTTCGTTATCGCGCATTTGGTTTGACCATCGCCAGTGAGATCCGCTTCGACGAATTGTCGCCGGCGGCGCCATACGGTGAAGCTTCCGTCGACATTCAGATTTTACGCCGCGATCTTTGCAAGCAAATCCCGCCCTTGGGCCATCCAACACATATTGATTTCGAATCGGATGAGGGAGTGGAAATGATGTGGCCCGGCGCTGCTATGGTGAGGATCAAGTCTTCAACGATCATTCATGTTCAACCATATCACGAAGTCCCGATAGCCTATCTAGCGTTTCCCATACTTGGGCCGGTGATGGGATGGCTACTTCATATGCGCGGATTATTTGTCATGCATGGCAGCGCAGTGAAAAAAAACGCCCAATCCGTAGCATTCGTCGGCGACAAGACGGCAGGTAAGTCGACTACTGCATGCGCTTTTCTAAAAAATGGCTGGTCTCTGCTGACCGATGATTTACTCGCTCTGGATGTCAGCAACGGCTGCCGTCCGAAAATTCAGCCCGCATTCGGGCAACTGAAATTGAACGCGGACACGCTTGATGCAGACATTCCTGGTGCGCACATCCTACCTTTGGTGATGGAGGGCTTCCAAAAGCGTCAATACCGCTTGGCGGAAACACCAAGGCATGCTGTGCCCGTTGGCTCGATCTTTATTCTTGAACGCGGCGGAGAGCGTCCAAGCATTACCTGGCTTGGGAGCGGCGATGCGATCAGTGCGCTATTCCGTTATAGCTATAATCAGCGCTTCGTAGACGCGCCGTTTCATAAGAAAGACAGGTCACAACAATTTCATCAAGCGGTTGCAATTGCGGACAACGCACGGGTCGGGAGGCTCAGAGTGCCTCACGACAGAAATCGGCTGGACGAGACGGTTGCCCTAATCGAGACCGTCATCGGCGAAGGTCCAATCTGATCATGGGGGAATGGCGTTCCCTCGCGAGAGTAGCTTGGCAGATAGCTGGAACGCGCTTGGTCATTGGCATGGTCATGACGATCATAGTCGGCCTGACGGAGGGCATATCTCTGTTGCTCCTTATACCTCTGATCGCGATCGCAATGCCCGGTGTGCAAAGTGAGCAGCAAATACCCCTGATTAGCGAATGGATATCACTAGCAGCTTTTGACCTTACCACTTTGCTAGTCTTGTTTCTCGCCCTGGTAATTCTGCAGGCTCTGTTGAGCCGCGCCAAGACGCTCTACAATTTGCGTACAATGCAAAACCTGAGTGCCGATCTAAAAATCCGGTTCTTTGACAGCATGAGTTTTTCGCGTTGGGATGCGTTACATGACAGGCGTGGCAGTGATCTGAACCATATCCTCTCTAGTGATGTTGATAATGTGGTGGGCGCCGTAGGAAGTTTTCTGGCGATCACTCAGGCGGCGTTTTTGCTGCTTGTATACCTTTTGCTTGCCATGATGGTGTCGTGGCAGATGGCGGCTTTTGCGGCTACTGCGGGTGCTGTCCTCTTTCTCGCCCTCTATCCGCTTCGACGGCGCGCTAATCAATACGGCAAGCAACTCGTTAGCATGCTTCAGGAGCAGAACGCGACAGTTTTGGAATTCATCGGGAGCATCCGCCTCGCGAAACTATTTGCAGCGGAAGACCGCCAAGCTCGGAATTATGCCGGGCACGTACTCCGGATAAAGGCAGCTGTACTTGACTTTGCAGCGCTTAGCAGTTGGGGTACTGTGGTCTTCCAAATCGGTGCCGCAACAATGGCAGTGGCGTTCATTGGCCTTGCTGTCGGGGTTCTATCGCTTGATTTTCCGAGCATTGCTGTACTGCTCGTAGTGTTTGCGCGGGTTGCACCACGTTTTTCTGCTGTTCAGGAGAACGTCCAGCATTTTTTGTCAGAGGCCCCTTCTTGGGAGAATTATCGGAAGAGTGCCGAACACTTCGCCAAACATCGCGAGCAATTTATCGATTTTTCGCGTGAAACACCGGTTTTCAACAAAGTGATTCGTCTTGATGGGATTACGGTTGCATATCCCGGCGCAGCGGAACCGTCACTTGGCGGAATATCGCTTGAAATCCCCGCTGGTCAGATCGTGGCTATTGTCGGTCCTTCGGGAAGCGGTAAAAGCACACTCACCGACGTCATTTCCGGCCTCATCGCTCCGACTACGGGCCAGATGCATATCGATAGCGATTTGATTGACAATGAAAACCGGCGCGCCTGGCGCATTGCGGTCGCCAGCGTGCCCCAGGACTCAATACTTCTTAATGACAGTCTCAGAAACAATCTCCGACTAGGTCAGGGTGATGCCGAGGACGAAGAGATTTGGGAGGCGCTCGAAAAAGCCAATGTCGCCAATTTTGTGCGCAGTCTTCCTCAAGGCCTGGATACGATTGCCGGCGATCGCGGCACGCGGTTTTCTGGCGGCGAACGGCAGCGACTTGCCCTTGCTCGCGCGCTCTTGCGAAGGCCGCAGCTGCTCATACTTGACGAAGCGACAAGTGCTCTTGATTGGGAAAACCAACAAATGGTGGTCGCCGCTATCAAACGCTTGCGAGATGAATTGACCATACTGACGATTGCACATAGACCTTCGCTCATCAGTTTTGCAGATTCCGTGCTTGCCTTGCAGGACGGCAAGATCGTCGAGCAAGGACAGTATGACAAACTCGCTGCTCAGCCGGGTAGCGCGATTGCACGTATGATTGCAGGTGAAGTGGGCTCGGTATGATGCGCATTCCAATGAGGTCTTGTGCTTCTCCCGCGTGCACTGATCAGCTGTATTCCTCAATTAGCCCCGGCCTGATACGAAAATGGGTCGCGCCTGCATGTAGGCAGGCCCGTGCATACCATTGTCGCGACGCGTCAGTGCCGGGTAAAGTCAGCAATGCCATCATCACAGAAGCTGCCATTTTCGCTGGAGCAGATACCCACAAAACCTTGAAAGATGTGCGATCGAATTGTCTAGTTACCATCGCGTGTGTCTGGCCTGCGCGATACATGCGCCGTGTCACCCATCGCATCGTCGCGCGGGCGACCGGCACCGGTTCATATACGACTGCACTTGGCTCAAATACGAAGCGTGCGCCCCTTTCTGCAAGCTCGCGAAAAAAGAAGGTGTCCTCGCCGCCAGTTCTTCCCAGCTCCTCTCGAAATCTTATCTCCAATTTCTTCACGTACGAGAGGTCAATCAGGACACTACTCGTGTAAGCATTGACGGGCGACCTTTCAATCGCGTTTGAATGAAAGTTGCACCGCTCCGCCCACTTTGGGAGATCCTTACCATATAACGCCTGACTGACACCGACTACTACTTCCGAGGATCCACGACTGCCCAGCAGGGTGGCAAGCCAGCACGGACCTGCGGTCTCGTCATCATCAATGAAGGCGAGCCATCTTGTATCAGTTGACTCCAGAGCAGCGTTTCTGGCGATTGAGATATTCTTAGCAGGAGCATGGACATAAGATAGCGGTATACTTAATCGCGCCGCGAGGGCTTCGATGTCATTGCGCAGCGCATCTGTATCATCATTATCAATAACAGCGATTTTTGCGAGCCGGTTGGCGACATGTTTCTGATTGGCAACACTGAGCACGGCGCCGATTATCGAATTTCGACGGAAGGTGCAGATGCACACTGTCACCTGCTCGGATGCTTCGGGCGGAAATTCTCCGATGTTGTCCGAAGTCACTGTGAACCGAACGCCAGCTTGGGGCAGGCTTGCATTGTCGCACTCCTTCTAATTGTGAAAATGCGCACACCGTTGCTCATCATCGCCCATGCAGCACATCAGAAGTACCGTTCTCCAATCCGGATGGTGTCACCAGGGGAGACATAAACTGGCCGACCGTTCTCGATATCGTATTTCTCTTCTTCCGTCTGGCCCTGACGAAGCAGAAATATCGTCTGCTTATCGGCGCGGTAGCTGAAACCACCAGCCTGCGCGACCGCCTGAAGCACGGTCAGTCCATCACGGAATGGATATTCTCCTGCATTGCTGACCTCACCCAGAATGAAAAACGGGCGATAGTTGAGCACTTCGACGGTTACTCGCGGATCGTTTAGATATCCTTCGCCAAGGCCGGTGCGCAATTGGTCTTGCAAATCACCGACCGTCAAGCCGATCACGGACAGATCACCCAGTAATGGGAAGGCGAGATCGCCCTGTGGAGTTACCGCAAATTCGCGCGACAAACTGTCTTCGCCAAACACGGTGATGGACAATCTGTCGCCCGCAGCAAGACGGTATACCGTCGGTTGGTACGCAATCGAGCCGGGAGCTGCAACGCTCCCCGCGCACGCTGGCACAAGCACGCAAAGGAAAGCCGAAAGGAGAACGCGGACATAGCTTTTCATGGTCATAATCGTGTGGTTTTCCCTCATACTATGTAGCTGGACCATAAGGGCACATTAGCTGTTCGACAACATGGGAAGCCGGGTCTTTGCGCGTTTGAAAGAAGCCGCAAGTGGCATCGCGAACAAGCCTACAGCGGACGGTTGGCGAAGTAGGAACGAAAGTGCCGACAGATAGGACCGATCTTTGATGGCGTCGACAGAGGCGGTGAATGCATGGGCGCGCACCAGCGCTTTCCATCGTTTCCTGAATGCAGCAGACTTGGCTATCGCTGGCGGGAGCAAGACAGCAATGTCGCGCTCTGCGGCCATCATACGTTCGAGGTTTTCGAGGGAAAGCCGATGTGAGATTGACTCTTCGTGCCTACGGTATCGATATCCGCCAAAGTCGCTGACGACGTACTTGGTGTTTGAAGCTAGTGCGCGCACCATAAACTCATCGTCCTCACCGATCCTCAAAGCCGCATTGTAGCGTAGACCGGTCTGCTCGATCACTCGACGCCGCAGCATAGGTTTGAGATAGCCAGGAGAGGGTTGCCTTCCGAAGAGGCAAGAACGTTCGAAATACTCTGCCAGTTCGAGTTTACGAGCACCATTTGGTGGCGCGATGCTGAACATCGATGCTTCTTGGATATTTTCACCAAATAGGATTGGATTGTCTGCAACAGCGTCTGCCTGATGCCGCTCAGCAACAGCAAGCAACGTGTAGCTTCGCTCCGGCAGAAGAAGATCATCCGCATCCAGAACGGCAAACCAGCGGCCCTGCATGTTTTCTATAGCGACGTTCCGCGCACCTCCTGGTCCGCTATTTTGTGTAGTTTGCAGCGCGACAACGCGCGGGTCTGCTTTCGCCATCGCCTCCACCATCTCGCGGCTTCCATCGGTGCTTCCATCGTCGACAACCAGCACCTCGACACGAACTCTATCCTGTTCCAGAGCCGAGCGTATTGCAGGTTCCAGATATGCCCCAGCATTGAAACAGGCTACAGCAAAGCTGATATCGATTGGTCCAAGTTCATTTCGCTTTCCGGAATCACGACCTGACATGTGCAATATCCTTTGGCATTGAGATTCTATGGCAACGTTTTTTCGCAGCAAACCGAAAGTCCCCAGTACTACTAGGGGACACCGCATTTACGCTATTGGCGATATTCACGGCTGCTACGAATTATTTCACAGGCTTATGGCCAAGATAATCGCGCATTGGGAGTCTTCTCCCTTAACGATGAAGCGGGTAGACGTGCTGCTGTTGGGTGATGTTATTGATCGCGGTCCTGATAGTGCGAGATGCTTGAATTTGCTGCATGGTCTGACAACGACTGCCCATGTCCGATTGCTCAAAGGAAATCACGAAGACCTTCTGCTGAAAAGCTTAGCGGGCAACTCTATCGCACAGAATATTTGGCTCGAAAACGGTGGCAGCGATTTCCTTGCCAGCTTTGGCATTGAGAAGCCCAGACCCGACGAAGACAGTTTTGATTTCGGTGAGCGCCTTGCGCGCGGAGTGCCCGATCGTTTTATCGAGATGCTTGAAAAAGCTCCACTGCTGTTTCGCGCCGGCGACTATATCTTCGTACACGCCGGCGTGAAACCAGGTGTAGCGCTTCACAAGCAAGCAGATGCAGATCTGCTTTTCATTCGCGATGAATTTACACAATCATCACGCTGGCATGACGCTGTGGTCGTTCATGGTCACTCAATTGTAGACCATGTGGAATTGCATTCAAACAGGATCGCTGTGGATACCGGTGCTTATCACACCGGGCGTTTGTCATGCATCTGCCTTGAGGGCTCCCGTCGCGAAGTCCTGCATACTTGATATCAGTCGGAAAATAGCAATTCCGCGGTACTTGCTGCCGAATCCAGGCAATGACTCGATGATAGCTGCGGCCAACGGCGACAACTCCAATACACTTTTTCAATTCGGTCACGCGATCTTTTAATGAAGATCAGGTCGGGCGGAGATAGCGCGATGGTCGTCCGGTCAAGAATTTCGGGTTCGCGCAACGGGTCGCTCCAGCCTGCAACTCGGCAAATGGTCTGATCTTTACACAGATCGACTGCGTTGAGGGCCCACCGTCCCGGACTAGCCCCGGCCGCGAGCGAAAGCCTGCGGACGGAAGCTTGACGCTGAGGCGATCGCGACGCGATATCTGGGCGAATTGAACTGCTGTTTGGTGTATTGTTCTCAATCATTTCCGCCGCAGTTTCCCTTCTGGTTTTGAAGTCAGATGCGGTGGCATGTGTGGGAAAGCGCGAAGCGAGCATTGGCACGACTGGTTCGATGCGCGCAGGACTCTTGTTAAAAGCCTGGCGCGTGCCCCAATATCCCCGCCAGCGCAAAAACAAGTGCGACCGCACTGCCACCAGCTTGTCGAGACTTGCGCTCCAATATGGCACTACCCAGTCTGTATGATAGTGCGTGGCAAGGCCCACGCGCGCATCGACAAAGCCATCCAGCATGGCGCGAGCAAGTCCACTTGCGGTCCGCCAGGCACCGGCGCTGTACTGTCGCCTGCGCATTGAGCCGTCACATGCGAACGAAAACTGACAACCGGTCGTACGATCGGAACCTTGAAAGACTGTCGCGCAGATACTGCTTGGAAAGGCAGGATGACGCACCCTATTTAAAACGACCTGCATGACGGCGCTCTGATCGGCGCTGTTGACCCCTGCTTCGAAAAGCGCTGCGGTCGCAAGACAAGCGATGGCGCGGTCTTCATCTTCAGCAGTTAGACGCATTTGGTACGGTGGAGCGGGTGGGATCAATCCTGTAAGGAAAGGCCGCGATGCATTAACCTCACGAGCCGTTTGAGGAGTGATGGGCAAGAATTCCTCCTTGGGTGGTTTCGCGTCTGGCGATCCTACCATTGGCAAGGAAGGAAGGCGCCGGCTTCGCTCTTTAAGGGCAGGTCGGGGGTCAATTGTTCTGGTTGAATCGATGACCGAAAAGGCGAGAACACCGGCAGAGCCGACTACGAGCAGAGCTAGCAATGGCAGCAAAAATTTGATCGATCTCGGCACGAGGCTCATTCCTACAGCATTTGGGTTCGACCAGCAGATGCCTGTTCTTCAGCTATCCGGAGCGACCGAAGGAGCTGTGGGAGTAATACTCGAAATCGTATTCCAACCAGCCCGCTCGGCAGCGACCTAGCAGACCTGCACCTTTATACGGTCAGAGTTAGGCCGAATCTGCAACCTTATAGCTTTAGGAATGGAAGGATGCATCATGGTTGAATGTATTGATGGTTCTCAATTTGCTCTACAACGCTACAATAGCTAACAGACTGCCGGTCAGTTTAGCGGAGTATTTCGTCGCTCTCAAATGCGCTGATTACACCGCGTCGAAACCATAGCGTGGCGCGGATACCCCGGACGTCAGGATTTCAATGAGAAAACCAGTAGCCCAACCCAATTGCATAGTAGCTGCCGCCAGGCCGGCGGCCAATGCCCACCAGCCTCCCTCTCGTAACCCGATAAGCAGGCCTACAATCAGGCAAACGGCAATCCATGTTACAGCAGGGAGGGCGAATATCGGGTGCAAGAATGCAAAAGGGAGCAATGCCAACGTGAGGGGGACTGCCAGCGGCAACAGCTGGCGAAGCCTCGGTCGCATGCGGTGACGGCGCAGGTTGCGAGCCCGTCCTTGTCCGTAGCGGCGATATTGAACCCAAAGCGCGCCAAGACTTGATCGCGGCAGATAGGTAATTGCAGCCGATGGTTCCAGCCAGATTCTGCCGCCCGCCTGCATCTGTCGAAAGTCAAATTCCGCATCTTCATTACAGGGCATCGCCTCGCAATATCCGCCCACCGAGCGGAAAAGGTCGATACTCATCAGGGCATGATGGCCATGATCGACAAACCGACCCGCGCCCTGGTGCCGGTGGGGCGATCCCCCCGTGCCCAACACGCTGTTCTGCGCCGTAGCTACCGCTCGCTGAAATCCTCTGCGACCGCTAGTCAGCATTGGCACCACGACGGCTGACACGTCGGGACGTTTGCTTGCTGAGAGCAGTATCGTCGCATACCCGTCAGGGTACAGGCAATGGGCATCAACGCGCAAAAGCCATCTATGGTTTGCCCCGTAGGCCTGAACCGCTCGGTTAATCCCAGCGCTTTGAATACGGGCCGGATTGTCAAGGAGGATCACTCTGTCGCGTTTGGCAAAGTCCATCACAATCTCGCGGCTTCCATCCGAGCTGCCCCCGTCTGCAACAACGATACGGTCAATGCACGCATCTGCAAGCATTTGGCGAAGAAGAGGTGCCAGATGCGCCGCTTCATTCAGACAGGGGATAACCGCCAGTACGCTCATAATCGAATTGTTGCAGCAAGCCGATTGACCAACTTGCGGCAATCCGTGTCATCGGCGAGCACGTCGCTACGAGATACCTCCATAACTTTCTGCTGGAGTGCGTTGATATCCCTTGGCTCTAAGTTCGAGAGGGTCTGACTAACCTGTTCCGGATCGTCAACCAGCAATCCGATGTTGCGCTGTTCCAGCCATCTCCCGACTTCAATGCAGGAAAGTGCAAGAGGTACGCAAGCGTGGGCCACTGCTTCATAAATCCGGTTCGGAAGCAGCCAACTGCTGTTCTCACCTTCCTCAAACCAATCAATCGTCCACGCAAAATGGCATTTACCATACAAGGCGGGCAAATCCGCGTATTGGTACTCGCCAGCGAATTCGATCCGCGGGTGCCCATTAACTGCACTCTCAAAATCCGGAAAGACCGCCTTGGAGGGTTTGCCAGCAATCAGAATTGCGATGTTTTCGTTGGCTGTCACAAGGTCTTTCAGGACACGCAATGTTCTTTCACAGCGGAGCATTCCGAACCAACCGATACGCAAACTATTGTCGGGAGAACGCTGCGGCGGTCGGCGAAATTGAACGGCATTGGCCACCAGCAACTTGTTTTCCACGAGTTCGATTGGACAATCCAGCGGGGTGGTCGAGAAATGCTTGTCGACGAAAGCAGGGGACGAGGTCAGCAAAAGATCGGAGCGGGACAACAGCCGCGCCTCGATAGCCTGAATAGCTCGCGCTCTTGCGTCAGTTCCGACAAGACTTCTGTGAATGTCGAGACATTCGTAAACAAGTGGCCTCGCACCGACGATTGCACGGGCTATGCACAGTTGTTCCAGATTGCGAGCCATGACTATTTCGCAGTTCGAGAAAAATTTCCGCAGCTTTGCATTGAAAGCAGTCGCCTTGATGGTCGCCACCGCCCTTTGTAGCATGGCAGCATCTCTTGACCGACCTAGCAGGAGAGGATGTCGCGCTGTAATCGGGGCAGAGAGGTGCTCGTCCCGGCAGAATCCGGCAAGTCGCACTGTCGCGCCACCACGTTCCAGCATGACACAGCGGCGCTCTACCGCGGGATCGTTGAGATTATGGACCAGATAAGCGATTTTCATTGCGTACCTGTGTTGCCCAGAAATGCTTAGCAGGTAAAGATGAGATGACTTTCTCGGGTGTGTTTACTTGATTTGGGGACCGAATGATGAAGACGTCGCGTGCACGCACCGAAGATATCGCGCAGCCATGATACCGACACGGCAAGTCGCTGTGGTAATCGCGGCGTTCAATGCCGAGGACACCATTCATCAAGCGGTGAGAAGCGCTTTGTCACAAATCGAGTGTTGCGAGGTGATGGTCGTTGATGACGCGTCCTCAGATCGAACTGCCGCAAGAGCTTTGGAAGCGGCAGCAGGCGACCCACGATTGAGAGTGCTACGCAATGCTGCAAATTTCGGCCCTGCGCGTTCGCGAAACATTGCGATTGCGCACACCAGCGCCCCGTACATCGCTATTCTCGATGCAGACGATTTCTTTCTCCCTCAGCGGTTTTCCGCCATGTTTGCGCTGCCAGATTGGGATTGTTGCGCAGACAATATCGTGTTTATCACCGCCGAGGAGCAGATCGCGCAATTCCGTTCTGCGTTCAAAGACAATTTCGTGAGATCACGTCAGCTTGAGCTTGATCGTTTCATTTGCGGAAACCTGCCGAAGAGTGGTCGTCCACGAGGAGAATTGGGCTTTCTGAAACCCGTCATGCGACGGGCGTTTCTCGAACAGCACGGTCTCTTCTATGCCGAAGATTGCCGTTTGGGGGAGGATTTCCTTTTCTACGTCGAGGCGTTGGCAAAGGGTGCGCGCTATACCGTCATATCACGCTTGGGCTATGCTGCGCTCGTGCGGGAAAACTCTCTAAGTGGAATGCATTCCATAGAGGATCTGGCCGCCTTATACACCCACGAATTAAGCCTACTCAAAAGGCTGGACCTTGATAGCGAGGCCAAAGGAGAGCTTCTTCGGCATACGCGCTCGACGCTTCGTCGATTGCACCATCGGCAAGTACTTGCCAGCAAAGCAAGTGGCGGCAAAATGCGTGGCGTCATAACGGGTTTGACACGTCCCATGGCATTCATCGATATCGCGAACGATAAAATAGCCAAGCTTAAAGCCCCAAAGGTGAAGGTCCCGCGCTGCTTGCTAGCCGAGGATTATTTTACGGCTCGCTAGTCTCTTCAGCAGGCGTTCCCCCAAATCTGCTCTTGGTGCTCGCCTATCTTCTATATTGAAGGTCGGTCCGTAATGCGCTCCCTTATCGTTGCAAATTCTCCCCATAGAGGATGTTTGGACAAGACGAGGCTCGCCAGCGATAAAAATGTCATGATAGCGCCTGTTGCGACAAGGAGTGCCCAAGCCTCGATGCCGATCTCGCTCAGGCCAAACCGGGCAGCTAAGCTCAGGCACACGGGCACGAGACCTGCCATGAAGCTGGGGAACAACACAAGCAGGTATTGCCTGACAGAAAGGCCCGCCACTTTGTATGCCGCTCGTACAGATTGCGCCCAGTTACAATAGGCGGTCGCAACCATGCCCCATGCAACAGCTGTAAGACCATAAGGCACAAGCACGACCAACGCAGCGATTCGTAAAAGGACATTGATGGATCTGATCTGCACTAGCATTCCAGGGCGATTAGCGGCCAACAAGACCGCTACAGTCGGGGAGGTTAGGGGCGTTAGCACCAAGCCCGCAGTTAGGATTTGCATGGCCGGGACCGCAGGTACCCATTGCTGTCCGAAGATCAGGGGAACGATCAGATCAGCGCAGATCGCAATGAAGCCAAAGAACATAGTAGAGATTGTCAGAAGATGGCGGCTGAATAAAAAGAGGGTCGGATTGCCGTCGATGCCGCTGCGCCGATGTGATGCGAGCCGCGCGTTGAGGATGGGGTCAATTGCTCTCCCGATTGTCTGCCCATAGATTTGGGCCGTCATGTAGGCACGGCCAAACAAGGCGCTCTGTGACACGCCGCCAAGCGCTCCAATGATCGCGGAGGTACTCTGCGTGTAAATGACACCTAGAGCGTTTGCGCCGAAAAGCTTGCCTCCATAAGATGCAATTTTTCCGAGGCCGCGGAAACTAGGAATCCACACCAAATGCGTCCATCCGAATGTCGAAGTCAACACGAGTGTCACAAATGTCGCTGCAAGCGCCGCATAGGCTAAGCCCATAAAACTGTAACCAGCGAAGACGAACAAGACCTGCAAAGCTGAGAGGGTGGCGCCCCCTGCTATATTTACGAGGCTAATTTTGTCGAAGGCTTCCTCGCGGCGCCACATGGCGAGCACTGGAACAGTGAAGACCGCAAGAGCAGTCTGAATAGCTATGATGTCGGCTACATCGGCAGCGCCGGGCGTCCCAAAAGTTTTTATCCAGAACGGACGCCCTAAGACGAGAATACCACATACTACGGCTGTGGTGCATAACGTAAGGCCAAGAACCCGACGCTTCAGCTCATGGTTGACCTCCGCGGAGTATAATAAAATCTCGCTCGCACCAGCAGCTTGCAATGTGTTCAGAACTACCGAAACAGACATGACCACGGTAAATACACCAAGTTCTTCGGGTCGCATCATCCTGGCGACAAGAATCGATGCGACGATGGCCATGAATGCTGCAGTCCATGACGAACTCAGCGAAAGGTAAATATTGCGCCGCACCTGTCTTCAGCTAAAATTTGATCGGGCTTTCGCCAGCACGGTTGGAAGCTTCTTTTTCAACATTCGCGCGTAAGCCTGATGCCGAGTGAGGCGATCTAGAATTGCTTCAATTATCCTTTCTGGGCTTGACGCGAAATGGGAAGGATCAAAAAGCAAACCTTCATTTTCTAGGTCAAGAAGCTGATAAAGACCCTCAAATTTCCCCTGGTAGGTGAAGCTGATAGCCGGTGTGCCTGCGCCCATTGCCAATATAGCGGCATGCATGCGGCCGGTGATAAGCGCATCTACCTTGCCAAGAGAGGCTTTGACGGTGCCGGGGCCTGTTTCCGGAAGTGCGAGCAGATGACCTTGCAGAGCGGGGGGGACCGTCTTCGCAGCTTCAGCCAGAAGCAGAGCATCATTTCTTGTCCCACGATTATCGTGCGGCACCAGTAGAACTGCATAGTCTGCTTGAATCAAACGCGACAGGAGTTTTTGATTTGCTTCAACGTATCCGGGGTTAGTCCGGGCTATAGTGGAGCAGATATTAAGGCCGACAACCGCTCGGCCTTGATCGCGTTGCTCCCTCACGAACGAGGTCACTGCGCCCGCTTCGAGCAAATTCGAATTTTCAGGCGTCAAGAATGCCATGTCGGCCGTCTGCTGGATCTGCCTGGCAAGGACCTGCTCCATCCGTGATTTGGACACAGGGTCTCGAGCATTTATTACAACCCGGGGATGGAGCTCGCGCAGGACGCTTACTGCATCCCTATTGGGATTATCGGAAAAACTTGAGCCAAGGATTCGTGCATCTCCGCCGAGCCTCGCATGTTCGTCAAGTAAGTGCATCCGGCGCGTAATTGAACCCGGGTTGTAAGTGCCATCGATGCAATCGGCACCAACGAGCATGCTATGAGAAAAATTACCAAGAAGCTTTATCGCTTGTGCAAGCGCGCTACGTCGTGAGGAAAAAAACCACGCGTCCATATCGTGGTGGCTGTCAAAATCCGGGAGGGCGTCCCAGCCGCCCGGTCCGGCGTAAGAAACTCGCTCAAACCCAGCTAGCTTTAATTCGTCGAACGCGACCCAAAGCATTGCTGCATCACCTACGCTTCCTGCAGCGGTAGGCGGGATAACTAGAATGCTGCGGGTCGTAGCATCCAAAGATGCATAGAGTGCTGCAGCTTGCCGCCGGGCGTTCGCAAGGTAAAGGGGAACGACAAGATTGCGCAGCGATTGGATCATGGCCTTGCCTCTGTCAAATCATCAAAGAAAACGGCGAGATCGTGTGACACTCTCTCCCATGAAAACATCGAAAGATCAGGGCGCGCATCGCTCGGAAAAGTCTGCACAAAGCTTGTAAACTCATCAAGAACCTTGCTCGTCAAGTCTCCGTCAAACAAATGAACCCATTCACTACCAATGATATCTTGAAGCTCGAGCATGGAACCGCGGTTTGGTACAAGCACAGGCCTTGCTCGCGACAGTGCGTGAAGGGCAGCCCCACTGTTGAGTATCTCGCGATACGGCATCACAACGCCATGACAGGCGTCGATCATACTGTCGAGTTCGGCTGCCGGGAGAAAATTCTCACGAAAATCAAGGGAAACCATGCCCATACCATGGGCTAATTCTGAAAGTGCCTTCGCATAGGATTCATCCACTATGCGTCCGGCGATTCCTATCGTGCATCGTTCGCTAGCATTGCGTGCTGCAGTCAGCAGCTGATCAAAACCTTTGTATGGTCGGATAAGACCAAAGCTGAACAAATGCGGCCCCGAACTCGGCATCTGGGGCAGGTCAGCGTGTTTCCGAGGCGATGTGTAGGCCCCGTGCACCGTGACGAGCTCTTTTACATTCTTCGAGAGTTTATGTGTTCCACGAACAATCTTGCGGGAGTGATTAGAGAGATAAATCACTCCGTCCAACTGGCTGAAAAACAGCCAGGCGAGCAAGCGATTGCCACCTTCGTGCGGTTGCGCGTTATGTGCGACCCAGACCAGCTTCAAGTTGCTGCGTCGTCGCGCCATCATGATATGCCGCATACCAAGAAGGCCGCGACGAAAAGATACCCCTCGCTCTAAGAACCACGGCCAATGATAGATGAGGATATCGATTGCCTTCAGATCAGCAGCACTCACCGGGCTTTCCGTCGTAGTGTATCTGTGTCTCTCAAGAGCAGAAGCGAATAGATTAGCAAACGCATTCGCTTCAATTGCCTTTGGATGCAACCCAATCTTGTGATTTTTTCTCAAATTGGTTTTCTCTAGCAATTTCATTGTTCGATTTGCCCGCAAACCATGCTTGACTTGGTCGCTCGAAACACTCGCACTTTGCTAAACAAATGCTCCGCATTTTTATAGTTATCGCTGTATAGCTTCGAACGTGCGCTCAAGCTGTTCAACGATTGTTGACGGTTTCATCTCTTCCCGCCGACTGAATTTAAGCGACTCTTTTGACAAATAGTTATATAAAGATTGATCGTACCACAGCTTATGAAGCGCAGCCTCCCATTGATCTATCGATCCCTCTCGAGGAATTATGACACCGCCTGGCCCAACGGATTCTGGTAGGCCTCCTGCGTCTGACGACATCACTGGGATACCGCTAAAATGCGCCTCTGTGGCAACTCTCCCCCATGCTTCCTGCCATTGGCTCGGGGCGAGAAGAATTTTGGTTCGTCCGTATACGCTTTTCATATCGTCGGTTGCTTCAATTATCGTCACGTTGTCATAGCGAGCGGCGAACTTCTGCAAATCTAGCCTGTCTTGTTCGCTGAGCTGCCAAGAGTAAACGATTAGGAACGGGATGTTCGGTGAGCGCTTAACCAACTCGAATACAATGTCGCGACCCTTGTCACGATGAGGGTTAATAAATGTGGCCATACCGCCTGGCCGCGTTTCATATAGTTCCTTCTCAACTAACGGACGGATCGTGGTTGCCGAGATGCTAAATTTGCTCTTGACGAATTGCGCGGTGAAGTTGGAATTCGCAATGAATCCATTCGCAGCTGATATTGGGTCTAGCCCGATATCGGTTATCTCCACGTTTCTAAAGTAGATTGCCGAAGGTATATTATTTAGTTTGAAAGCTCGGGCAACCGTTGCTGGTCTGCCCGAGAAGCAGAGAGCCAAATTAGGATTAAACGCATTTGAGAATTCTTCAACGCAATTTTCAATCTCCCAACCTCGATAGACGTCGAAGCCATCATATTCTCGAACATATAGGGTAGATCGCGACAGCTTAAATTTTGTCCGGGCTTTGATGCCCATTAAGCCCGAACCCAATAGACCTGTCAAAAACGCGACTTCATGCCCGCGTTCTGACAATGCCACCGCGAGCTGCTGCATGCTCCTTTGAGCACCACCAGTTAGTTGAGGAAGATAAGGGTGAGCCGAACAAAAAGCTATACGCATAATTTGAATCTGACAGTCGCATGGCAGGAACTTGATGTCTCGCGAATGCCAGTTTGGCAATTGCGAACTATGTCAAGTTTGCTAGGAAATTCGGTATCGCACTTGAAGATATAATACCTTAGAACATCACCGGCATGCACCACGATCGGTGTTTCCGAATCTTGGTTCATTGCCTGCCACATCAAGAATTGGACCACGTTAGAGGATCAAGGCAACGATTATGTATAGCTTTATAGGCGGAGAATGTTGCAATGCAATACACCCGTGATGTAGATGTCCGCTATGGTCCGGAAATAGCTCTCGCTTGCACTACGATTGAACGCATTCTCCTCTCAATGACCCATCGTACGGTTTAGGAAGAAATAGAAAATGACGCCTGAACGCAGTCCGATAAAGGCTGACGATGATCATGATGAGATGCATGCAAACAGTCCGGCGGTTCCGTTGCTGCCTGATCCGGGTCTGATGTGGCAAGCTTTCCGCCGGAATTTGCTGCTTTTCACTATCGTCGTATTTTCTATCATCGGGCTTACCGCCGGTCTGATGGCAATCCTGACCCCGCAATACCTTGCCATCTCAAGCGTCCTGATCGAACCGACTGGCGATCCGGTCCAAACAACCGGTCCGGGTGCAGAGCGAAATTTAGTAGGCGTAGATGAAGTTGACACAGAGATCGCTCTTATCGGATCTCCCTTTGTGGCAGATCGCGCAGCTGAACTGTATGCTGAGCGCTTCGCGTCCCCTGATGGCGATCCGTTTGGCGATGACGAAAAAAACTTGCTCGCGGCGCGAATTTCAAGAGCGATAACGATCAGCCGTGCTGGCGATGTGCGAGTTGTCGACATCGTGGCGAACAGTGAAGACCCGGTCTTTGCCGCCGCGGCTGCGAATCTCCTCGCCGAGGCGTATCTGCTTAGCCAAATCGAGGCAAAAAGTGTCCGCAGCGAATCCTCATCCGAATTTATCAATGCGCGCCTGGACGAACTGCAAAGAGCGGCAATTTCAACCCAGTCAGCGGTCGATCAATATCGCGCAGCACATGGCCTTTCGTCCAACGACAGCGGTACGAATGCTGAGCAAGAAGTTTCCAATCTCAACACGGAATTAGCGCAGGCACGCGCGAATCTCGCTGAGAGACGAGGGCGCTACAATTCTGCCCGCGAACAGCTCAATCGGGGTGGAGGAGGGGCCGACGTCGGTGCAGCGCTCGGTTCAGGGACCATAGGGAGCCTCCGTCAGCAGGAAGCCACCGTGAGCGCAAGGCTGGCAGTTTTGCGAGAGCGCTACGGTGCTTTGCATCCAGAGCGCCGCCAAGCCGAAGAGGAAATCCGGGATATACGCGAAAGAATCCAGGAAGAAATCGATCGCGTACTTTCTAGTTTGCAAGCTGAGGTTCAGACCGCCCAATCACGGGTTTCTTCGTTGGAATCGAGCCGGGCCGGAGCTCTTGGCGCGGTTCGCGGAAACACTGCTGCGCAAACAGGGTTGAGCGCTTTAGAGCAGAAAGCCGATGCAGCGCAGGCCATCTACGAGTCCTTTCTAGAACGCTCCCAAGAAGCCGGCGCACTCAGGGATAGCGCAATGCCAGATGCAAGCATCGCTTCGCGCGCGGTCGTGCCGTCAACTCAATCTAGTCCGAATTATTTCCTTATCGGTTTCGCCGGAGCTGTAATGGCGCTGAGCGCCGGTTTATTATCTATCCTCATTGCAGAGTACCTGCGCCGTGGTGTGCAAACGAAGCGCGACGTAGAACGGCATTTGCAATTGCGTTATGCAGGCGCAATCCCAACGCTGTCCTCTACATTGACCGACCGCCGCGCGGTGGAATTGCCGCACGATTACATTCTTGCTCACCCCCACTCGCTCTTTGCTGAATCCTTTCGTTCGATCAGAACCTTCCTCACCCTGTCTCCGGGCGGTCGGTCGCGCACGATCGCGATCACGTCGGCTTTGCCAGGTGAAGGCAAAACGACAACTTCGGTCTGTGTCGCGAGAACCAGCGCTGCGGAAGGACTGCGTGTAGTGCTGGTAGATGCTGATCTTCGTAGAAGAGGATCGAGCTCACTTCTGGACTATAATAGTGAAAAAGACATCTTCACCTATCTGTCCGGTGATGCCAAACTAGAGGAATGCCTCTATACCGACCCGCTATCGGGTCTTTGCGTCTTGGGTAGCAATCAGGTGCAAGAGGATGTACGCAACGCGCTCACCGAGGCACGCGTACGTGTCGTTTTCGACGAACTTCGAGACAAGTTTGACATTGTGATCGTGGACACCGCACCCATACTCGGCGTGGCAGAAGGCCGCATATTGGCATCTGCGGCCGATCGCGTATTGGTGATCACGAAATGGAAGCGCACGTCGATGCGGGCAGTCGAGGCGGCAGTTGCAATGTTGATGGAGGGTAAGGCTAAAGTGACGGGATTGGCCCTGTCGCAGGTCAACATCAAAAAATATGCGAGTACGGGCGATGGCGATGTGTATGCCTACACAAAGAAGTTTCGTGGCTATTATCAAAATTGAAGCAGCGCCAGGCTCTGGGCGGAGAGGACAAGGCGTGCGACCTGAGAAACGGAATTTGGAGCGCCTTGGTGCGAGCACTGCCAAGTGCCTAGCCGTGGCATTTGTCAGCTTTCCCTACGCAAGTGCGGCGCAGGGCCAAGACTTTGATCCGCGAACTCCTCTCGAAGATCGCTCCCGCCCTGATTATACCCACGAGCCGATCATCTTAGGCGGTTTAGAGGTGCGACCGCAAATTGAGACCAGTCTGGAATATATCGACAATGTTTTCGCGTCGGAGTTAGTTGACGCTGACGACATCGTCATGAACATCAGACCTAGCGTGACTGCAACTGAGCAGCGTGCAGACCGAAGATTGAATCTGCGGGTTGCGACCGGTTATCAAACCTATCTCGACAACAGCGCCGAAGACAGGTTCCAGCTTCAGGGTAGTGTGGATACGAAATTCGGTCTAGGAACTGCCACTAGGCCATTTGGCGGAGCCAATTTCACCCTCAATGATACCAGCGGTCCCGCGCTCACGACAGGCGATAATATCACAGAGACCTTTCGAACGCTTTCCTATGGAGCGAATCTGGGTTTAGAACAGGGCATTGGATCATTCACAGTCGAAGGTGAGGCCCGCGCAACGCGCTACGAGTATCAAGGTCAATTGGTTTTCGGTGATGATACCTTTGAGAGCGCAATTCGCGACAATACATATTACGAAGGTCGCGGTCGGATTGCATACTCCGCGCGACCGGATCGGCGCTTTTATGTGGAAGGCCGCTTCAGTCGGTTTGACTTCGATGAGCAGGCGCTTTCTGTCCTGCCTAATCTGCCAGATTACTTCCTGACTGACCGTTCGGTCGATATCGCCACGGTGGTCGGCGGCGTCCAGATACAGGTCACTGAGTTACTCTCGCTCGATGCAAATCTCGGATACGCGCGAATCGAATACGACAACCCAGAGGAACCGGGCGTCAATGCTCTGTCAGCGTCCGCCAGCGTCTACTACAGTCCGACCAGACTAACACGATTTCAAATCCGAGCGTCAAGGGATGTCGACGATACGATCAATCCTCTTTTCGTGAGCTTTCTGCGAACGGGGGTCGCGCTTACGGCAGAGCATGAGTTGCTGCGAAATGTGCTCTTGCGAAGCGACATTCGGTACGCCAGCTTCGAATCGAGTGAAGATGGGCAAATTGGTGAAGAAATGCAGTTTAGTGGAACGGCTAGCTATTATATTTCCCCGCGCATTTCTGTGGGACTTCGCGGAGAGTATTTCCAGCGGTCGGGGTTGGCTGCAGGCGATCAGACCCGCTTCCGCATTACGGTCGGCTATCGCCTCTGAAGCCCTTAACCATGCAGATGCTTCAGTTCGCGATTGAGGCATTCACCACCTTCCGTATGCGGCATCGCATGCTTTCCAGATGGTATCTCAAGGTTACAGTTCTTTAAGCCTTCCAAGCGAGAATAACCACATGGAGCTTGGCAAAACATCATTTGAGTCGGTGGACGTCTGGAACGACGGGGCGGTCCAATGGCCACTTTCGACACGACCATATCTATTTGAGCGCTGTCGGTCAGACAGGCAAGGAAGAGTGAGGGGGCTGGCCGCTGCGTGCGTTGTCTCACTGACGCTCTGGGCAGGGATTCTTCGCCTAATAACCTCGTGCTGAAGGCGTCCCACATTGGGCCAACCTTGCACCCCTGGTTCAATCTAAGGTTTACGAATCGTTAGCCATATTCTAAGCATGTTGCATTGCAGCATGAGGTAAACGCGTGGATATGTCGGCGGTTAAGCGAGCTTATGTCGCGCCATATGTTGGCGAGGCACAAAAGTTTCGGATTGCGCAGTCGGGTCGGAAACGCCTCTTGGACGTTTTTGGCGCTTCCGTCATGCTGGTAATCCTTGCCCCCTTGATGGTTGTGGTTGCGTTGTGTGTCTTCCTCGCTGACCCTGGCCCGGTCCTTTTTAGGCAGAAGCGTATTGGGCTGAATGGCAAATTATTCGATTGCTACAAATTTCGCACGATGGCAAAGGATGCAGAAGCTCGTCTGAACAGCGTCCTAGCCAGCGACCTGGGTGCGCGCGAGGAATGGGAGCGGGATCACAAGCTCCGGAATGATCCGAGGATAACAGGGATCGGCAAGTTTCTGCGCAAGACAAGCCTGGATGAACTGCCTCAATTCTGGAGTGTGCTTAAAGGGGAGATGAGTCTCGTGGGTCCCCGCCCTATCGTGGAGAAAGAAGCTCCACGCTACGGTCGGTATTTCTCCCATTACTGCGCCGTGCGCCCCGGCCTCACCGGGCTTTGGCAAATAAGTGGCCGAAACGATGTGAGTTATCGGCGGCGTGTTGCCTACGACGTCCTATATGTCCGCACGGCCAGGGTGACCGACAATTTGCGGATCTTGGCACTCACGGTGCCATCAGTTCTGGCAAGCCGCGGCAGTTATTGATAGCTTTAACCAATTACGCCACCGTTAGGAATGAAGCAACTCGAGACAGAGTGATGGGTAGGGGTATGGCAGCTTCTGGAGAACTGGAAAACTGCAATCTACCCGGTTGCCTAGCTGGGGTGCCAAAAGCGAATTCGGTCGTTCGCCATTCGACGCGAACGCGAGATAGGTCCTCCTGCCGAAAGGAAACGATCCGAAGTCACCGAAGCTGAAAACGAATGGGGATGTCGTTAAGGCGCGAGCTGGATGGCTCCATGCCGCGAAAGCGTGTCCATGCCCATCAAGGAGATGCTGATCTTATCCGAGGTGAGAGCAGGACATCGAAAATCGTCACACCGACCATGGCCATGGTTGATACCTGGGCCTGTTTCACAGTGATTTTTCCTCCACTGTATTGATGCGGTCTTCACGTCCAATGACGACACTGATGATTTCTGCATTGTTGGGATAGAAGCGTATGACTGGGGCCTATGTCGACCATGAATTAGGCGGCTGTTCGATTCACTCGAGTTGCAACATCATCCTTCCGCCGCGGCGAGTGTGTGGACCCCAGGACAGTTTCGTGGCCTTCATGACCCCCACCGACTAAAGGTAATCCATCAACCGCAATTGGCTCGAACTCAGGCTCGGCACTGAGCGCGACGATACCACCTCCAAAAGCAATCATCATTGCAGCGATGCTTTCATATCGGCCCTACCATCATGGATAACCGACTTTCGCCTAATAAACGGATACTTAAGCGGTTCTCCTGACGTGCGAATACGCGGGACCCTGCGAAGGTGCGAATGCATCGCAAGAAGGCTACGGAATGCGATGAGCGCGAGGAGGATGAAATCACCGCCCACTGAGGAACGGCCATCAAACCGAGGCACGGCTTTCGAAGATCACATAGGTTGGCTCCGCGATGACATATCCCTCATATTCGTAAGAGAGATAACTGCTTATGCGATACTTTTCGTCTCTGCACCCCGCTATCTTTTTTCATAGAATCAAGTATGTCTCACGAGTGACCGATCGACAGAGGAGGGTGATTTCCGCGCATATGAAATTCGCTCAGCGTCCAAGCTGGTGGGCGGCTGGTTTCGTTGTAATTATTGGTTTACGTGAAAGGAGTTAGTTTGAAGCGCCTACACCGTTCAATACTGCTTGGCATTGTTCCATCTCTGGCTCTGTCATGCGGCGCTTCCTCAGACAGCGCGACTGAACATGTAAGGAACAGCAATGAACGCATCGCAGGGGCCGATCCTTTTGTAGATCGGCTTGACCAACTGGATGATGGTTTGTGGGCTGTGTCGCACGGTTGGAAAAACGGTCCTTACACGGTCAATGACTGGCGTAGAGAAAACGTGAAAATTGATCGCGGAATAGAACTCACGCTCTCGGCTCGCGCTGATGACCCGACGGTCTTTTCGTCTGGTGAGATTCAAAGCCACGACACTTATGGACATGGCTATTTCGAGACTTCCATGCAGGCGGCCCGAGGTAGCGGTATCATCACTGGTTTTTTTACCTATACTGGTCCTCCTTTCGGTAAGCCTTGGAATGAAATCGACATCGAGATCCTCGGTTCGCAACCAACCAAGCTTGCTGCCACATATTTTCGCGGCGACCAAAAGGTCAGCTCGATGATCGAACTTGGGTTTGATGCGAGCCGCGGCACGCACCACTATGCATTTGACTGGCAGCCTGGCTGGATACGCTGGTTTGTCGATGGCCAGCTTGTACATGAGGCCATGGGTGATGATTTACCGCTGCCTAATACTCAGCAGAAAATCATGCTTCACCTTTGGGGAACCGAGTTGCTCCACGAATGGGCAGGGCGTTTCAATCACCATGCGCTGCCGGCCACCGCAAGATTTCACTGCATTGCCTATTCATCGCAGCGGCCAGCACGGGCCGCTTGCCTCTGAAGGAATGACATAGCGGGGACGGTTGTCATACACTTCCTGTTGGAATCGAGGTAACTGGGGGCAGCCTCATGCGTGCTCACATCCAGCAAGGGTTCTCGCGATGTCCCTTTGTGCCTCTTTGGCCGAAACCATACTTTGGTAAGCCTTTGCAAATACCCTTGCGGTAAGTTCGGGCGCAAGCGTCTCGCGGATAAATTCACGGGGCGAATATAACGGGAGCTTGGACCAAAATTTGTCGAACTGCACTTCGAGATCAGCGCTTGTGAAAGTCAAGCCGCATCGTTCATCGAAATAGGGAACTGAACTGACTCTGAGATTGTCCAAAGCAAAAATTCGTTGTTTCGGATCGACCAGCGTCCCTTCGTCCCAAGCAAAGACCGGGACGTTCACCGCAAGCGCCTCCTCGCAAGCCAGACCTTGCGTCTCGTGCTCGCATAAGAATGCCATTGATTTTGAAACGCGTAGATTGTCAAAGAATTCGGTTTGCACATGCTCGCCATAGCGAATGATTCGATAAGAAAGCGAACGATCCGACAGCGCTTCAAGAAGACTGCCAAGAATTCTGGGCACGGTCTCAGATCGGTGCCATCGAATTTTGTCGTAAATGAGCACATCGCAAGACTTTTGACTTCCTGAAAAGTCTGGCATGGCATCGACATCAATTCCGACGGGGCAACGCAGCATCTTGTCCCCGCAGTAGGGACGGTAATATTCCACGAACCAGTCCGATGGCTGGATGATGAAGCGGGTAGAGGATTTTTCTGTTACGGCGGCTGCTTTGTCAGGGTAGCCGGGGTCGCCTGGCCCGAAAATCATCGGATTGGGCAGTTGCACGTGCTCAAAGACATCGGGATAGCCAGCAAGACCGATGGGGTACTTCGGATCACGCCGAGCACTGCTGAAATCGTTAATACGAACTTCAAACCCGAGTTTGCGCAACCCCAAAACGATGGCCAGAAAAGCCTCGTAGAATCCAGTGTTGACCTGTTTTCCACGAAGCCTTCGGACAACTGATCTTAGTTTGCAACGAGCCGCATGAAACAATCGCAGACCAAGCTTTTCACGCGCCTTCAATTCGAAGCCATCATAAAATAGTAAAAACACAGGCTTCGACACGTCGATCTCCTTGATGACCATTGTCACGCTTCAATCTGCTCGTGATACTGGAATCCAATTATCCCCTTATGGTTATGCGCAGACGAGTGCCAAACCCTTTTGCTGGCCATCTTTGCCAACCCGCGTTATTCACGTTTGATCCTAGCTGTGCGCCATTCTGAGCGCGGCAGCACATTGAGATGATACAGTGAAAACGGTTGCCCATCCTTCATCATCCGCCTCACTGGCCAGATCGCAATCAGCCCGCACTAGGACTTTTTTAAATATCGTTGCTTGCTGCGTCCTGATTTTAGCCTTGCTGGTCAACAAATTTATTGGTCCTCTTACGCCACTTACAATGATAGCCTTTATTCCGATCTTTATGGTGCTGAACAGACATCGTATGCTCCATGTCTTAGGCAGCTCATGGCCCCTCATATTGCTACCCCTTTTAGCGTTAGCTTCTCTACTTTGGTCGCAATATCCGGAATCGACCGCTCGATATGGCTTCTACTATCTTTTAACCGTCATCGCTGGCTGCTATATCGGTGCTGGAATGCGGGAGCAAGACGCGCTCAAAGGCCTGTTTATTGGCTTAGCAATTGTCGGTGTGCTGAACGTCCTGATGGGGCGATCCGTAGTGATCGGTACTACCGGAGAAATTGCGTTCATGGGCATCCAGGGCTCGAAGAATGCTGCCGGCGAAATTGCTGGAGCTGCCGTCATCGTAAGTGCTGCCATGATCTGTTATGGCTGGGCAAAGCGGGAGCACGTTTGGACGGTCGCCGCCATTCCTTCCATTACGATTGCGGGCTTCACATTGCTACTGTCAAAGGCCACAGGCGCATTGGTTGCTACCGTTATATCAATGATATGCCTTTCTTTATGGATACTCTCCTTTCGCCTTAACAGGCAAATTCGGACTGCGACCTTTATTGTAGTTCTGATTATCGTTGCGACTATGCTTGCGACACTCGATTATTGGTTGCCCCCGCTCTTCGACCTTTTGCTCGAGAACAGTGGAAAGGACGCTGGTCTTACGGGGCGCGATGTTCTTTGGCTGGAAGCTGACGAACAGATCGCTGCCAAGCCTGTTCTTGGTAGGGGCTACAATGCATTTTGGGTGCCGGGCAATCTTGAAGCGGAACGGTTGTGGACAGAGATGAGGATTGCATCTCGTACCGGTTTCAATTTTCACAATACCTATAGGGAGATACTCGTTGACCTCGGTTATGTGGGGCTGGTTTTTTTTGCAATTGTAGCCGCGGTAAGCTCATTCGTTCTTCTCTCAAGAGCAATTGTCGCACCGACGATCCCTTTGGTGATGTGTTCGGCGCTGCTTGTATACTTTGCCATAAAACTGCCATTCGAAACGTTTGGGTTTGGCGGAATGCATTTGCTTAGTATGTTGCTATACACATGCTGGGCTATGGGTTATTCGTCGCTCCAGGAAGCACGCCAGCGCTGACAGCTGGCAGTTCAAATCTTGGTTCGCGGCCAACCGTCAAATCTTGGTTCGCGGCCAACCGCCGGCCAACCGCTGTCATAAGAGCATCACAGTACTTCGCGCTTCCCGAATGCCTTTCATTGCACTGGAGAATATGATTTCGAAGAAATTGGAAGAATATGTGCTCCGTGCAGTTTCCAAAATTGCCTTCTGTCACCAGCCCTCTGAAACCTCGGCGCGCATTACGGCGAATATAGCGGTGCTATCCATCGATTCGTGCCGGACGCCAGGGTTCTCGATTTTGATTTCCTTTCACCCGTTGCACAGCGACTCCATAGCGGCGAGAACGCATTGTGGTTTGAATTAATGAATATCGGCCGGTCTGATTCGAGTGGCGATGCTGATATAGTGTGGGGCAACGGTTGGATACGAACAATTCAATTGCCCCTCTCAGAGACAACGAGTTCAATGATCAAGGTGACATCGAGATTGTGCCATGTTCAGTGTCGACAGTTAACCAGTTCCTAGAGGATGGCCGCGTACCGCCAGATTACTGGAAAATCGAAGTTGAAGCGCAATAGCCGGCGGTGCTCCGCAGGGCCAAGAAAATCCTTTCTGGCTCATGAGCACAAATGATGATCCGATTTGAGAATGGGCAAACATCGATCGCCGAGAATGAAATATTATATCGCACAAAGCTTTCCTTCGAGGGAGTTTGATGCGTGATCGGATTGTAGTTCCTGCCTACGTGGTCTTCAGGCGTCTCAAGCGGCAGGATGAACGCTCCCGGACGGGGGGCTATATAGAAGTGAAAAGCTATGCCTTATCGATCTGCTTGCATAAGCTAGGAAACACTCGTCATGTCTTCTCGAATTCCTACACTTCGATCTATTAGGAATGATAGATCAAAGTTAAAAAGAACGTTACTCGAAGTTCAGCAGTTCGATTTTCTTCCTTCTCGATTGCGGCACGCAATCCTCAAGGTTGTCGGCGCTAAATTGGCTTCGACGTCCTTCTTTGAAGCCGGTATTCAGTTCGTTTCTGGCCGCTTGATAGTTGGCAGCGATGCATACGTGAACCGAGGTAGCTTGTTGGACTGTCGCGGCGGAATTGTGATAGGTGATCGTACACTTGTCGGACCCCGTGTAAATATATTGACAGCCACGCATCCCATCATGGATAGTTATCCGAGAGCTGGACCAGTCGAATACTCCGGGGTCATCATCGAAGCCGACGTATGGATCGGCGCAGCATCGACCATCCTACCAGGAGCGGTGCTGCGGCGCGGATGCGTGGTCGCTTCGGGATCAATTGTTCGCGGAGAGTTGCTTCAAGACCGGCTTTATGCCGGCGTCCCCGCAATTCAAAAGAGACGATTACGACGTCGTCAAAAAGGCTCAGATGAGCCGAAAGAAGACAATTCCTCCGGCGATCTGAAGCAAAATTAGGGCGTTCAGTCGTCTAACAGGAGCCTATAGCGTCGGTCGGCTGGCTCTCGACGAAGGCGCTGACGAAGCTCCAGAGAAATGGTGCTGCAGCCTCGGAACCAGCAGTCATCGAAAAACGAACAAGCAATCCATCCTGCTTGCGCGATGATAAGGCAGGGCTGGTGATGTCCAGCCGTTGCTCCCATAATCCGCTTGGCAAGCGACTTTATGTTCATTCCGTTCGCGAGCGCCCAAAAGCCTTTCAGACGTGTTTTTGTCCGCCGCAGGATTTGCTGCATCGCTTTCGTGTCGTCTCAGCGATTGTGGGATTTACAGGACGTAGGTTCTGTCATTTCATTCAGTGAGTGCCCCATCTCACTTTTGCGAAGCACGGTAATTCTTTCCAGTGTCTCCGTGCATGCCGTCTTCTTTTGGATTGCTTTATGCAGCTTTTTGACCACTGGATGGAGGAGAAATTCTGATGCTGACTCTTGATGTTGTGTCGCAGCGTATTGCCGCCGACCTCGATAAGGCCAAATGCCTCGCTAACAAATTGCAACGTCCGATGGCGCAACTGCCACAGGTCAAGATAAATTTGCGCATCGATATCGCCGGGCACTCTACATGATGCGGCGCGCGGCTTGTTGGCGCATAAACACCTTTCTGGACATAGTCGGCTTAGTCACGCAGACATCACCGTGAAAGCCACCTCTGCTCGATTTTGATGACAGTCGCTCTCGATCTGGTCGATCATCTTGGTTTGGCTAAAAGTCAGATCTTCAATATTAAGCAAGGGAGCACGATTTGACCAAACAGGCAGTATCGCAGCACGCCATTCGATTGCGCAAAGCAGCACATGATATCCTGGCCATGGCTGATGAAATCGACCGTAGCTATCAGCTCGGAAAAACCGAATCGGCCGTCGCAGAAATGGCTTCTCTGAATGCGTTGTCTGCGCTGGCAGCAAAATGGTCGTTCGAACGTGGCCTGAGAGAAGAAATATTTGGTTCGGACATGTTCGGGGAGCCCGCATGGGATATGCTTCTCTATCTGTTCATGAAAATAGGCGAACGAAGAAGGGTATCAAAAACTGCTCTCACAAGCGCCTCAGGATTCTCTCACAGCACTGCACTTCGTTATCTGTCGAAACTTGAGGCAGAAGGCCTTGTGCAAATTCAGAAGGCGTGCAGCGACAAGCGTGCGCAACTAGTTTCACTGACATCTTTGGGTCTACTTAAAATGTCTGCCTGTCTTGCCAAAGCAATGCATAAGGAACGCTACGGGCTAGAGACACTTTCAGGGGCCAAGGCCGAGCTCGGAAGTCGCGACCCGCCGGGGCGGCGAGCTTCTGGGGAAATGGACTAGCGCTGCATCGGTTAACAGGAGCGTTAGTAAAATCCTGGAGCTTCATGACCAAGACAATCTTTCAATCTCACTCCCATCTGAATGAGACCCAAGAATAGCAGTTGAAGTGAACTTCTAGGCCTGATTCGGCAGCGAGGCAGGCTTTCGTAATCGTGGGGGGTTAGAAAGCCGAGCGACGTCTTTTCTGCCAACTGAACGGCTACCGCCACTGTTCAATCAATTTCTAAAAGTCTTGAATTCCGTTCTGTGCGACAATTCTGCCTGCAAACGATGAGATAACATACGGTTTACTCAAAAACCGTATACCGGAATATTTCGCTTTAGTGCCGCCGCTCATGTCCCAGTTTTTTTCGGTTAAGCACATGGCTTAGCTAGATTGCATTAGACTAAGAACTCTATAGCTTGTCCATTTTATGTTTGATCTCGGCTATCCACCTCACAACGAACACAATCCTCGTCCGGGATTTAGGGGCACTAGCCTACAGGATTTCCAAGACGCTTTCCCCGACGATGAGGCTTGCTTGCTGCACATGTTCCAGGTGCGCTACGGTTCGAAGCCAGCATGTCCGAAGTGCAACAGGCCGGGCAAATGGTATAGGATTTCCGGCACAACGCGCTTTCAGCACCCATGCGGCAAATCCATTTCGCCACGCTCGGAAACGCTTGTTGCTCACAGCCTCATAAGACTAAAAATATGGTTTTACGCCATGCTGCATTTTGCCAATTCAGCTGAAGGCGTCAACTCTAGGTTTATCGTTCGTCACTTAGGTATTTCTCCGGATAAAGCCTACAAACTTGGCACCCGGATACGCATGCACTTGGCGGCCATCGATCAGCCGGCAAAGGTTGGGGTTGCGGGAAAGGCCGTATTTCTACGTCTTGTGCCACTGCATGGCATGAATGTGTCGGTCCCTGGGGGACAAAATAAGGCGACAGCGTTTTTTGTAGCTGATGGTCAGCGCGTACTTTCTACTGTAGTTGGACGGGCGAGATGCTCAACCTTGCGACAAGTAATTCGGCGGAAGGTAACAACAGGAGCAATTCCGCTTACAGACTGCTCTTGGACATACAGCGCCTTGTCCGCATCGCATTCCCGTAAGCCAATCGCCGAATTGGTCTCACCCTCTTTTTTAGCTGAAACTAGTCAGTTGGATACGATACGTGGTTTCCTGAGCTATGTATCTAAACCGATGAGAAATAATTACAGGCGTGTATCGAAGGAATATTTGTGGCGCTACCTCAAGGAATTCGAGTTCAAGTATAATCGGCGACATATCTCCGAGCGAACCTTCTGGGACATGGTCGCAGAATTTCCTTCCGTGAACCTGCAATGTCAGGCGAAGCTAGCAAGTTGGAATTCTGCCAATTCCGACGGCACGCTCGCGAAACCAGCATGAGAAGGCTCGGGACAAGTATCGTCGATTTTGTCGAGCGATTTCCGGATCCTGATGCTTGTCTTGCGCATGTTTTTGAAATTAGGTGGGGGGACCATACGCCTTGTCCAGTGTGTGGATCGTATGGCAAATGGTTCCGCATAAAAGGAAGAAATGCTTATCAACATCAATGTCGAAATCACATACAAGTTCTGAAAGACACTGCTTTTTATCGATCAAACATTCCCCTGACAGCCTGGTTCTACGCCATTTTGCTCTTTGCCAATTCAAACAGAGGGATACGATCAAGCTTTATCCGCAAACAGCTGGGCTTGGGTTTGAAGTCCTCCCATCGTCTCTGTCATCGCATCAGGCTGCATACTGCCTTTTATGACCGGCCGGAACGCCTCGGAGGACCTGAAAAATTGGTTTATATCGATGAGGCTCTGATACCATACGTGAATACAAATCGTGCAGGGTCGACTCCATCCACAATCGTCATGGGCCTGTGCTGTGAAGGTCAAGTGATTTCTGGCATCATCCCAAACCGACGCAAAATTACTTTGGAGCCGCTCATAAATAGATTTGTGATGCCTGGCTCAATCCTAGTGACAGATTGTCATCGTAGCTACGCCGGCCTAAAAAACCTGGGATGGCGCCACATCGCGATAAATCATAGCGTCGCTTTTCACAATTTCGACGGCGTGGCGTCTGCACCGATCGAAACGTATTGGGCGGTAGTTAAGCGTATTATGCGATCATATCGCCAAGCTTCGCCGGAACACTTCTGGGAGTATCTCGCGTTGATCGAATTTTCTTACAATAGGCGACACAGCAAAATCTCACCATTTGAGGATCTGATCGGATCATTTCCCGAATTAACTGCAAAAACCATATCTCTCGTGAGAAAACGCTACGAGTGGAATTGAGTCAATGGTTGTGTCTGAACCAATTCCTTGTCGCGACCTTGTTGGTAACTCGTCAATAACTCTTTTCAGTAAACACGTCCGAATAGCAAAACCAAGTCGTGCTAGCGACAACGCGATCGGCGCGCGCACCCTGTTCGAGATCGCGCAGCGCCAAGAACGCACAAACCATCGGTAATGACGATCACCTGGGCATCTAGCGGGTCCGGTACTCGCTTGGCAGCGATCCCTTCGATCCGCGCAACAACATGCTGTCGGCATATCGTATCTGCCCGAAATGAACGGGGTCGCGCTCTGTGAGGTAGATGAGACCGAACTTCACACGCCCAAACCCAAAACGCCCGAGCAGGTGCTCGCGATAGCGCAGTAGTATTTCGATGAGTAGTATGCTGCATCGCTGAAGCGCTACGAAATCGCGAAATTCGACATATCACCCGAGTTCTTCAAGAATGTTGCCTTCGATATGCATCAAGCAACATAACGCCTCTATCATTGCTTGCTTCTAGTCTGTACTTTTTACACCCCGCACGTGCACAATTTAGGCGCTCTTCGCACTCAGGCGGAGCGGATTGATCCACGCCTGACTTATGTCTGGCCCCACGACACCCGCCGGAATTGAGCGCGGTTCGAGAAGCTCAAAGAGGCCTACGTCAAAGTCCGTTACTCGAAGCATTATCGCGTCACCAAAGAGGGGCTTGAACGGCTCTGCGAGCAGGTTGAGGAGCTCGCTAGAGTGGTGCACGAGATATGTACTGAGCACCCAAAAAACTGAGGAGTGAAACAGTCGCTTGATCGGGCTTCGCTAGTAGACCCGATAACATTCCATGGGATGGCAGCTTTGCGCTCCTATTTCGGACACGGAGCACCAAACCGAGCCTGCTGTCCGACAATGGCCCCAGCTATGTTGCTGGCGAGCTGGCTGACTGTCTTGCTGATCTTAAGATGAAGCACGTTCGCGGCACTCCGTTCCATCCCCAGACACAGGGCAAGATCGAGCGCTGGCACCAGACCTTGAAGAACCGCATCCTGCTGGAAAACTACTTCTTGCCCGGCAATCTCGAGATCCAGATCGGAGCGCTGGTCGATCATTACGACGACCACGCTACCACGCGACGAAAGGGACACCGGCAGGTTTGCGTCACGCCGTGAAGCACTCATATTCCCAGCGATCTCAAGATTTTGTGAAGAACGTGACCAGCGAAAGCGCTCGCTGTGGTTTATCTACCCAGAATGATAAATGTCATCGCACTTTCGCTGGAAGCAGAATATGAGGATGTGATTGAAGTCGTTTCGAGCTTGGCACATTTGGCCTTCCAATCGGACAGATCGGCTATATGGCAGGCAAGCACATGGTCGGCTACCAGGCTTCCGCTGCCTATTGCATGCAGGCCAATTACTGCTCTCAATTGCGTTTACCGGTGGCGGGGACCTCACCAGTGTGAAGGTCAGCCAGCACTTGTGTAATGCGGCGGCATAGTTGAGACGTTCACCGGGCGTAGCACTCAATATGGTGGCGCAGACGATACAGGGCATTGTCCGGATTGTATGATTTATTTCCTCAAGAACGCTCCACGACGCGATCGTGTCGACACCTTATAATCGCATATCGGCCGAACGAGATTAACGTCAGCTGTTAGTTCTATTTGGCCGAAAATTCTGCAGAGGGGAGTTGGTCGGTTACCATGTCTAAAGCTATAGATTTTATATATCACTCCCCGCTGCGCTCGAAACCCCCGGAAGGACATATCAAAACGTGCGAACATCCGGCGCTCTCACTGACGACTTTTTTCGGATCAAATCTGTGCTTTCGGCATGGCGGATCCCGATCTTGTTGGTTGCACTGGCCGGCTTTGCCGTCGGTTGCGCAATCTCGCTGCGCAATCTTGCTCTCTCATCTTCGGCGATCAATCTGGACCCGCTCTTTGCTATCGTTCTTTTGCTGATTCCCGCGAGTATCGCATACGGTGCTATCAACTTGATGCTGATGAGCCATGCGGCGGAGGTGAGGATCGGATTTTCCCATGCGGTCAAAGTCAGCGTATTCTCCAACGTGGCGGAAATGTTACCTTTGCCAGGAGGTGCGATCGTGCGCGCAGCTGCCCTTATTGAAGCGGGCAGTAGCAAAAAACTCAGCGCAGAACTGGTGATCGCCTTTTCGCTATTGTGGATCGCTGTCGGAGGAGCAGGTGCTGGGGTTGTGCTGATTGAACTCGGTTGGCCCGCCATCGCCACACTTGCGGCGAGCATTGCGAGCGCGCTCGCCATCTGCTGCTGGCTCACTTGGCGATTTAACTTGATCGTTGCCGTAACCGCTGCTGCCCTGCGTATTGTGGGTGTTGCTCTTCTCGCACTGCGGTTGATGCTAGCCTTTACGGTGATAGGCATGGGGGTCGCCTGGTTCGATTCCGCGTCCTTTGCGTTCGCGACTATTCTCGGTAGTGCAGCATCGATCGCTCCGGCGGGCCTCGGGATCAGTGAGGCGCTTTCGTCGCTGATTGCGCATCTCGTCGACGTTGCGCCCGCCGCCGCTTTTTTGGCGACGGCGCTCAACCGCTTGCTTGGCCTAGCGGTCAATATTTCAGCGGCAGTAGCGTATACGATGATCGATAGACTGCGCGGTGTCGGCATGTTGGCAAACCGTCCAGTAAGCGCCTACACTCAGGACATGGATCGATGAAGTCATACCGGCTCAATGACTTGGTTGAAGTGCGTGTAAATGCACCTTCCAGCTATATCGAATTCTTCGACAATGAGTACGCGCGGATCTCGCGTCCGCCGTCGTCAAGTCGCGTGCCATCCATCACCCTTACGGTCGTTGACCGCATCCCACCGGGTGGAGTGCGTGAAATGAATTTTAAGCGAATATTCACGTTTCGCTATGCGGTCCGGGAGATGGAGACAGCCCATCCAGAGATCATTTTTGAACGGCATTGGCTGGATCGCTTATACTTGACACCACTGGGTGCCTTCATTCAGGGCCAGTTGCTTGAGCCCGTGATGTACTTGAAGCCCTTGGAATGCGGCATCTTGTTTATGCACGCAGCGGGTGTTTCGCGCGACGGCAGGGGCTATGTCTTCCCTGCTCATGGCGGGACCGGGAAGACCACGCTGGCGCTTTCGCTCACGCAAAACGGCTTTCAACTGCTTGGTGACGACTTGCTGATGATCGAAGCGAGTTCGGGTCGGGTATACCCATACGCGCGCCCGCTTCACTTGTTTACCTACAACCTTACCACAATGAAGGTGCCTTTTGCGCTCGAGAGCGCAATCCGTTTCAAGGATTTGGTTCGGATGGCGCTCAATTTCGTTACCGGTGAGCGCTTTCTGATCGCGACGCGTGCACACGTGGAGGATCTTATGTCCGTTCAGTTCGGTGGACGTTGCGATCTTGCTCGCATGATTTTTCTTCGCAGAGATGGTGCCGTCGGCAAATCACAACTCCGCACCGTCATAGCGCGGCGCGAAGCTGCCCTAGCAATCATCGATTCCGCTGATTTAAACGATAGCCTTTACGCTAACATCGCTGACGAAGACGAAATTCGTCAATTGGAGATTGATGTTGTCATGAAGCTGTTGGAGCAAATTTCGCAGATTGAATTTATCAAGCCTCGCGAAATGGACGAGACTTCGCGAATACGTTTTTCCAGAACGCTGACAGATATCGACGCCAGTTCCAAGGACGTGCCTGTCTGATGTGCAAAGTAATTGCTCGACTTTGCAAGTAGGTGCCGCGTGGCGGGGTTGGCGAACATCGCCCGCTCTTGCCGAATTAAAACCCTTCAGCCAAAATTCTTCGAGCTTGGCTCTAGCATCGACCGCGCCAGCCATTGCCGATCGAGCACTGCCATATGGCCTATTAGCTACTAGGCCCAGGGCATTCCCAACGGCTTGATAATCTGATTCAACGGTAGCGCTGAGGAGCTGTTGTCATGAGTGATCTGATTTGGTTGTGGTAGGCGCAGATGCACCGGAGCGAGCCATATTTCCCGCTATCGCATGGAGTGCCCGCGGGGCGATGATCGTCGGATCATTAGCGGGATCATCTTCGTGATCTGTAACTGCCCGCTTTGGCGCGATGCACCTGCAGATTATGGCCCGCTCAAGGCCATCGATAATCGCATTGTTCGCCGGAGCTGCATGGGCGTGATAAACAAGATCTTTGCCGCGCTGGCTGCCAGGAGCGGTAAGCTTGGTCAGTTGATGATAGATGCCACGCATTTCAAGGTTCGCCGAACAGCTGCCAGCCTGTTAAAAAGGGGGCTTGCTGGATGATGATCCCCGATCATCATCTGACTCGCTGTGCTCCCAGACGTATTGGACGCACTAAAGGCGGTCTGAACTCCAAGATTCATGCCGTCTGTGACGGCCAGGGGCGGCCACTGGTCATGCTGCTAAGCGAAGGTCAGACGAACGATTACAAGGGTGCGGCGCTGCTGCTCAGCGCGCTCTCCAAGGCCAAGGCAATGCTCGGCGATAAGTGCTATGACGCCCACTGGTTTCGCGCCGCTCTTGCCGACTGCGGCATTGCCGCCTGCATCGTTTCAAAAGCCAATCGAAACTGCAGATCGCGCACGATCGGACCCTCTATCGTCAGCGCCACAAGGGCGAGAACAAACTCAAGGACTGGCGCCGCATCCATACCCGCTACGACCGCTGTGCCGGCACCTTGATGTCCGCCATCTGCATCGCTGCAACCGTCATATTCTGGCTCGATCAATGAGTCCTGAGCCGCTAGTTCAATGCCGCTTCAATGGGCGCGAGATATTCTTGGATCAAATTCGTCCAATGATAGCGGCTCATCAAGCGCTCCAGCCTTTCGCTGGGTTTGGTCTGCAGTATCTTCTCCAATCCCTCGGCGAGGGCACCGATTTCGGCTGGTGCTTCGACGAAAACCACGTCCTCGCAAATTTCGGGCCATTCGGGCAGCATTTGCACATTCGTATCTCGACTAACCAATATCGGCTTTCCGCGCGCCATCGCCTCCAGCATCGCAACGGGCATTCCTTCCACATCACCATCCGCGGCCAAGGCCGGAAAGACGAACCTTTCGGCAGAGGCCAGGAACCGGTCCTTTCGCTCTCCTGCCAGGAATCCGGTAAAGGTAATATCGGCCTCGACAACCATCGACTCCAGCCGTGCCCTCTCTTCCCCGTCGCCGGCAATTCCGATGCGGGGACGCACGCCCTTCGCCGCCAGCGCTTCGGCCGCTCGTATTAGCAGATCGAGCCCCTTCTTACGCGACAGGCGACCGATCGTGGCGATTTCGAACTGTTCGCCAGGCGCAGGTGCTCGTGCGTCATCAATCGCAATACCCATCGGCAGCACCGTACAGCGGACCGCCATTGCTTCGCGCTCCGCTCCGTCGAAGAGTGACAAGGCATGGTCGCGTTGCGATGCGTTGACGCAGAAATAATGTGACGCTTCGCGCAGCAGCACGCGCGCGAGCTTGCGGCCGATTTCTCCTGCCTTGTCGAATACCGCAAGGTCGGACGAATGATTCTGCAGTACGTAGGGAATCCCCATTTCGCGCCACAGACGCCAGGCGACCAGCCCCTGCGGCATGACCCAATGCGCATAGATAACTCGAGGACAGATTTTCTTGGCGAGCTGCATGGCTGCGACATATTCTGCAAGGATGAAGGGCGGCACCTGCGCCCACAGCAACGGATTGCGTTTCAGATTGGGCAGGATCGCCGGGTAGGCCAATTGCTGCGCCGAAGAGGGCACGAAGTACCTGAACCGGTGGACGTGGGCGCCTGGTATCGTATCGAGGGGAGCGATGCCGGCGCTATGCGGCGCGAGGATGCTGATCCGATCATCTGGACGCGCCTGCTGCCATGCCGCGGCCTGCTCGCCTACGAAATTCGCCTGCATGTCTCCTTCGAAGCGCGGTAGTGTTGAGGCTAGCATCAGAATTTGCAATACCAAGCTCCCGGGCATGATCGTTTAGGAATAACCATCATTCAAAATCTCTATGTAGACGGCTTTTTGGCTAGCTGCACACACCCGCGAACTGGGTATCTGCTCTCAAGGTTACTTGGGCGGAAAGCTGCCGTTCCGCAATCGGCCCACAAACAGTTAACTCACGCATACAATTCCACAGATGGCCAATTCCGGCCTTGGAGAACGAACATGGGCTACTCGCGATATGATCGGCAACGCAAAGTCGCGCACCTTGGAACATGGGCAAAACCATAGGCGCGAAGCGACCTCTGACACAAAAGCAGATATGGGCGATACGCTTCCATCTCGATCGCGAAGGGCGGCTGCGGGATCGTGCGCTATTTGATCTGGCAATCGACAGCAAACTGCGCGGTTGTGATCTGGCGAAGATGAGCTCGAGGACATCGTTACAGACGAAGACATCCGAACCCCGCACGATACTGATACAGCAGAAGACCAATAAGCCAGTTCAGTTTGAATTGACTGGCGATGTGCCTGCACCCCTGCTGTCGTGGTTGGAGCGGCGTGGTGGGACCCGACTACATCTTTCGTAGTCGTATCGATCATGCCAAGCCGATGAACACTCGCCAGTACGCTCACCTGCTAGGTGAATGGGTGTCAGCAATAGGTTTGCAAAAGGCAGAATATGGGACGCACTCACTCCGCCGAACGAAAGCTGCGATGATCTATCGAGCGACGGGAGATATCCGCGCAATCCAGTTTCTGCCGGGGCGGTCAAGGATAGAAAACACAGTCCGCTATCTTGGCGTGGATGTCGAAGATGCTCTGCTGTTGGCAGAACGAACCGAGATCTGATGATCGGAGCGGTCATTCCGTAACATGGGATGGCCGCTTTCCAGCACCCTCATCATACGGTGGACTTGTATCGGTTTTGCGCCGGTCACTTGAGAGTTTAACACTCGATCAAGGAGACCGACGGGATGAAGAAGCATACAGAAGAGTTCAAGCAGGAGGCGGTGCGGATCGCGCTGACGAGCGGGCTGTCGCGGCGGCGTGTGGCGTCAGATTTGGGGGTAGGTTTGTCGACGCTGGGCAAGTGGGTGTCGCAGTACCGGCCCTCTGATCTGGTAGCCGCGCCGCAGGCAGACCTGGCCCGCGAGAATGAACGGCTTCGCCTGGAGAACCGGATCCTCAAGGAGGAGAGGGAGATTCTAAAAAAGGCCACACAGTTCTTCGCGAGCCAGCGGCCGTGAGGTTCGCTTTCGTGGAGAACTGGCGTCATGTATGGCCAGTTGAGATAATCTGCCGCGTGATGCAGGTCAGCCCTCGTGGCTATCGTTCATGGCGCACGTGGCCGATCAGCCAGCGTGTTCGGACGGACATGAAAGTGCTGGCCCATATCCGGGAACAGTACAGCCTTAGCCTTGGCAGCTATGGTCGCCCTCGTATGACAATGGAGCTCAAAGAGGCGGGGCTCGCTGTTGGCGAGCGCCGGGTCGGTCGATTGATGAAGATCAACGGGATCAAGCCGGTTCGCACGCGCAAACACAAGGTTACGACCGACAGCCACCACCGGCTTGGCGTTGCCGCCAATTGGCTGGCAGGCGATTTTGTAGCAGATATGCCCAACCGGAAGTGGGCCGGTGACATCACCTATGTCTGGACGCACGAGGGCTGGCTCTATCTCGCCGTCATCCTTGATCTGCATAGTCGCCGTGTCGTGGGGTGGGCCGTCAGCGACAGGATGAAGAAGGATCTGGCGATCCGGGCGCTCGATATGGCCGTCCGGCTGCGCAATCCGCCAGAGGGATGCCTTTTCCATTCCGATCGCGGCAGCCAATATTGCTCCTACGATTATCAGAAGAAGCTGCAGGTCTATGGCCTGCGTCCATCGATGAGTGGCAAGGGCAATTGCTACGATAACGCCTCAGTCGAGACGTTCTTCAAATCTCTGAAGGCGGAGCTGATCTGGCGACAGAGCTGGCCAACACGCAGGCAGGCAGAGGCTGCCATCTTCCAGTACATCAACGGGTTCTACAACACCCGCAGACGCCATTCATATCTGGGCGGCATCAGCCCGCTCGCATTTGAAGCCAAGGTGGTATAATGAGATAGGCGACCGGCGCAAAACCGATACAAGTCCAGTGTTCCAAATGCGTGGGATAAACAGTGAGGGTGAGGGGATACAAGCGGCGATCCCGCGGTCGGCCAGATTGGCGCGGAACCAGTCGGCATTATAGCCCTCACCACCGAGCTGTTCTCTGGCCTGGCAAAGCATCAGCGCCGCGCCTTTAAGCTCATCTGGCCTTCGCTCGCAGACGGAGGAAGGACATCGTCGCGGACCTGTCGGAGAACGGTTGTCGTTTCAGCGATGCAAGAGCGGACCTTAGGGCTGACGCTGCAGTTCACAATAAGGATTGGGCCAATCGGTCCGACTGAGGCAGACGTACGGTGGAAGCGCGGATCCCTTGTGGAGGCAATTTGCTTCGCCGTTATCCCCTTCTGTTACGCAACAAATCGTTCACCACTTCGATCTTCGGACGTATTGAGGGAAACTCGGTTTAACGTTCCCGGCACTACTTGCAGGTCATTCCAAACAGCGCATCTTCCTCTGGTGTCGACGGGCCCGACTCACGATAGTGATGTGCGCTTCGTGATATCAGAACGAGTGAATTTTTTCAGATCGCTTGCTATGATCAAGTTTATCTATTAACGCTGCAAAGAATAGTGGTAGATCACTCGACGTTTGCCAAGAAGCGGCATTCTTGTCGTCAGATGAGTTCTCGGCTTGATTATCCAACCAAAAACAATAGATCACGGCGAGCCAATTCTACACGATGTTTTTGGGCCGCAATTTCTTCGCGGCCATTAGCGAAATCTTAGCTATAATCTGGCTACATTTCCTTCATGGAATCCAGAAGGAAAATCGAGCGAAGACTAGAGAAGTCCCGAGCGTTGCGGCTTGGGCAGCCGCTTTTCATGCAGATCTCAAAACCGCTCGCTTCGGTGACATTGGCTGGTTGCGCCCTTATTGCGATTTTCATTAGCAATGCCGCCTCGACGGTGGCCTTCGGTCCATTCTTTCTGCTAATATGCGCTTGCGGTGCTTGGTTTGTGGGAAACCGCTTCGCACTCTGCCTTGCTGTGTTCATTGCATTTATCCAGCAGCAGAGCGGCCATGCGGTTGCTCTTGCTGACGCGCCAATTGTCGTGGCTTTGCAGCTGTGCAGCGCTCTCGCTGTGGTTCTCATGCTCGGTGTAGCCCGAACTGCACTCGAAATTGAGTGGAGGTTTGCCCGGATTGATCCGCTGACAGGAGCTCTCAACAGAAAGGCGTTTTTTGAGGCCGTTGAAGAGAACACAGATCAAGCCGGTATGACCGTCTTAATATTTGCCGATGTAGACGGATTGAAACGGCTGAATGATCGGCTTGGTCATGAAGCAGGCGATGAAGCGCTGAAATCTTTTGCTACTCTTGTCAGGAAAGAAATTCGTCGGGATGATGTCTTTGCGCGGATTGGCGGTGACGAATTCGTGATCTCTATGCAGGTGCGCGACACAGCGGCCGCCAAGCTCGTCGCCAATCGGCTGAACAAGGCGCTTAACCTCGATACCCGGGAAGGTGAGATTGATCTGAAATGTAGCTTAGGAGTCTTGATATTGCCTGCGGGATCAAGGTCCATTGATAAAGAACTGAAACAAGCCGATTCTCTCATGTACCATGCGAAAAGAGAGAATGTGGGGCTAATGGTGGCGATTTCAGTTCGGGGCGACTTGGAGCAGCTCATGCCTTCCGATCCCGCCTCCACCTCGGTCGGGCATCAGCGGGGCCCAGTACGATCGATTGAACGATCTGATGAGATTGAGGTCGCCAACGGTCGTTACCAAGGCTTAGCAACCTGAAGTAACGAGACGGGGAGATCGCAGTTAAATCTGCCAGGCGCCGGGCTGCTATCATTGAGGGCATCGAGCACTAACTCCTACAATCTGGCAAACGTCTCCTGGCTGATTACGATGCTTGCCGCACAGGGATCGGCATGAGATGCGCAAGCCATCGCTACGGCAGCGTATGCTTCAAGCCTGTTCGAAGTCATTGAGGATCTTGACCAGATGCTCATTCCAATTATCGAGCGCTTCTCTCTTCTCATCTTTCCAAACGTGGCGTTGGTAGATTCCTGCAGCGCCTGCTCTTGAGCCACAGACATGGTTCAATACTGCCTCTGTCTGCGGGACTTAACCCCGCCTCTACGAACAATGGCTGCCAGCGCGCTGCAACCATCTTGGACTTGTAACGGTATGGTTCCGGTCGCTTGTCTCTCATTATGCCACCTTAGCT